>DATKZA010000112.1:0-34944 GCA_035528155.1 Patescibacteria group bacterium
CGGTCGACGGCGGTGAACTCGGAGACAGGGTGCAACGGACCGCGCACTTTCTTGCGCCGCAACAAATCCAAGCAGGTGTTGCGGGCGATGCGCATGATCCAGGCCTGGGGATTTTCCGGCCGGCTCTGGGCATAATGAGTCAGTGCCTTGGCAAAGGTGTCCTGGGTCAGGTCGCGAGCGTCGGCGGCGTTGCCGGCAAATCCCAGACACAGGCAGAAAACCTTGTCCTTGAAGTCCAATAAATCCTGCCCAACCTGAGTCTGGGCCTGGATAGACGCAGGGCCGTTCATCAAAGTCTCCTCGATCATCATCGCCGCTTCCTGCATCATACCCTATTAACGCCCCGGCCGGTAAAATATTCCCTGGAAATAACAAAAAATTGTGCTAAAATCTAAAAACATTCATTTCAAGGAGGAAACGCCAATATGTTCAAAGTCAACGAATATTTTGCAGGCCGGGTCAAGTCCATCGCTTTCGACAGCCCGGAAGGGCCTGCCACCATCGGGGTCATGGCTGCAGGCGAATACGAATTCGGCACGCAAACACTGGAAATCATGCAGGTCATCAGCGGCAGGTTGACGGTCAAATTACCGGAAAAAGACGGCTGGGAAACCTTTGCGGCCGGTCAGTCCTTTTCCGTTCTTGCCAACCAAAAATTCAAGATCAAGGTTGCCGAGGAAAGCGCCTATCTTTGTTTGTACAAATAAAGAAGATCACGAAGCGAACGGCAGCAATTTAAAAAAGCTGCCCGTGGCATTGCCCCAAGGAACCGGCACTGTTGAAAAAAGAATCCACTTCCTTTACAATATCGCTTAAAAAATGACAATATAAAACAGCGATCGAGGTGAGCCCATGGTATTTCAGACCCAGATTTTGCTGGTGGTAATCGGCTATTTCGTTTTGTTGATCCTCTGGGGTTTGTACCAGGGGCGTAAGGTGAAAACCGACTGCGATTACGCCATCGCCGGCCGCAGCCTTCCCGGTTGGGCAGCGGCCCTTTCGGAAAGAGCTACCGGCGAATCATCCTGGGCCCTTTTGGGATTGCCCGGCATGGCCTACGCCACGGGATTGACCGAGATCTGGACCGCGCTCGGCTGCGTGGTCGGCATCATCACGGCCTGGGCCGGACTGGCCTGGCGCCTGCGCGACGAAGCCGAAAAATACCAGGTGAACACGTTCAGCGAATACATCGCCAAAAAGCATGGTGAAATGGGGAAATGGATCCGCATCGTCGCCAGCCTGACCATCGTTTTCTTTTTTTTCTTTTATGTAGGCGCCCAATTCCTGGGCGGCGGCAAGACCCTGTTCACCCTTTTCGGCATCCCGGCCAAATGGGGGATGCTGATCACGGCGCTGATCATCGTCCCCTATACCATTTACGGGGGCTTCCGCAGCGTCGTTTACACCGATTGCATCCAGGCCATCCTCATGATCATCACCCTGATCGCCACTCCCATCGTCGGCATGATCGTGATCGCCAAGACTCCCGGTCTCTTTGCCCGGTCGATCCCCCAGGCCTTGAGCGCCGCCGGGCCCGGCTACCTTTCCCTTACCGGGGCCGCGTCGGGATTCGCCGCCGGGCTGGTGATCATGGCCGGCTTTTCCTGGTTTTTCGGCTACCTGGGCGGCCAGCCGCAGTTGAGCATGCGCTTTATGGCCATTAAAAACAAAGTACAGGCAAAAAAGGCTAGGAATATCGGTATTGCCTGGACCCTGGTCGCCTATTGCGGTGCCCTGGCCATCGGCTGGATAGGCATCGCCTTGTTCGGTCCCTCGGGATTGACGGACCAGGAGTATGTCCTTCCTGCCGTCCTGTTGAAACTTTTTCCGCCGGTACTTGCCGCCATTCTGATCGCAGGCGCCATCGCGGCCATGGTTTCTACCGCCGATTCGCTGCTGATCCTGTCCGCCTCGGAACTTTCGGAAAATCTGATCAAGCCGATCTCGAAAAATCGCGAGGGAAGCGATTGCCTCGGGCGATCACGGCGCATCACCGCCCTACTGGCCGTCATTGCCCTGGCTCTGGCTTTCCTCTTCCCCACTCGGCTCATTTTTACCATGGTAGGTTATGTTTGGGCCGGTATCGGCGGCACTTTTTCCATCGTCATTCTCTTCACCATTTTCTGGAAACGCTATCATGGCCGGGCCGTGATCGCCACCATCATCAGCGGCCTGCTTTTCACGGTCCTGTGGAGCATCAGCGGAATGAACGCCAGGATCACATCGCGGCTGCTCACTTTTTTCGTCGCTGGCGCCGTCGCCGTAGCCGCCACCTACCTGCTTCCCAGGAAGAAGGGCGAGGCGGATCCTCAACCGAATTCCCCCCAGGGGGACGCGGTCAGCTCTACAACCGCAGTCCCAAACCAGGGCGATCCCAGAGGAAACTGACCCCGATCCCAGCCGGGCCATAAGAGAAAGGCCCGGCGTCCGTCTGGGCACTCCGGGCCTGGCTTTGTTTGCGGGGAATAGCACCTCGGCCGTCAAAGATCCTTACTTTCTACCGTCGTCCTTTTTCGCGCGCTCCCCAGAGTTATCCTGGGTGGCATTGTCCGTCCGCGCCGCGGCATCGGAAACACTAGTGCTCGAACTTCCCCGCGAACTCGTCGAGGATGTCCTGGACAGATCGTGCTGGGCCGATTCCCGCAGCTTCATGCGGTCGACGCCACTGAAGTTTTCAGAAGACAAATGCATTTCCGGGCAAATAACTGCGTTACCGGAGTTGGCGTAACGTATGCTGTAGCCGCGCCTCGCGGCCCAGCGATTGTCGGGATTCCAATCACGCGCCAGACCGAAGCTTCCCGACTTAGCGGCCGCGCCTGCGCTCTTCTGAGTCGGAGAGGGATTGGACTTATCGGAAACACCGGGGACCAGCGCCAGCATGCGGGGCGTTGGCGCGGGCGGCAATTTTACGCCATCGATGGCCGACCCGCCCTTCTCGATGGCAACGCGTTTGCTCTCATTGCCATCCGGAGCCTTCACGACTTTCTTGACGATGTCGATCGCCGAGGATGGCAGGACAGGCACGCCCGACCTGTAGGGGAAGGGAGGTCGGTTCTGCCATCCCGGCTCACCGGCCGGCCGGGGATACCAGTACGAGATGAACATGTTCCAATAATAGCCGAAAGTAGGGAAAGTATAGATGCCGTGGTAGTTGACAACGCCGGTGTGGAACCAGTCGCCGGGAATCCAGGTCCAGCCGCGCTTCATCCAGACCCAGGTTCCCATGTGCGCCGGCACCCAACCCCATAGCTGCTGGGGGATCAGAAAAAGCTCGTTGCCGATGCGCGTGAAATCGGCATGGAAGAAGGGGCGCGCGGCGTAGGCGAACCGCTCGTCAGCGGGCCGCCAGACGTAGCCGAAAAGCTCGTCGTAGATCCATTCCCCGTAGAGGGACGACCATTTCTCGGCCCAGTACGTCAGCGCCGAGTTTCCGAACTTGAGCTTGGGCGGCACCTTGCTGATGCCGTAATGCAGTTCCTTGTAATGATTGTCGACGTACTCGTTCCAGGCCAGGAACTCGATGTCGCGCTTTTCCACGCGCTCGGCCGGGACATGGGCGGCGGTGATCGCCAGGGGGCGGTTGGCCTTGACCGTGGCCTTTTTCAGGGAGCGGCTGTCGGCCCCGTACAACAACTGGAATTTGCCGCCGTCGGAAAAGAACGATGTGCCGCCGTCGGCATCCAGGCGGATGGTGGCCCGCACCCGGCTTTTCAGGTTGACGGCCGCGTTGGGCGTGATGACCTGGAACATCTCCCGGCCGTAGGACTGGGGCAGGGTGTACAACTGCCCTTCCTCCAGCTCCAGGGTGGTGATCTCCCAACTCGAGGTCAGGCTGGGGGCCAGCACCGTGGTGACGCGCAGTCGGGAATTCTTGTCCAGACGGATCACGGTGCCGTTATCGAATTGCAGTTCGCAGCGGCCGTTGGCCGAGGTCGCCACCGTATCGCCAGGGACAACGGGCAAGTTCACCACGGCCCGATTTTCACTGCCGTCGGCACCGATGACCAGTGTCTCTTTATCGACAAAGGAAATATGACCGTAGATAGATTCAGCCGCTGGCAGACCGGATCCGGCCAGTAGAAGAAAAACGGTCAGCAAAGAAAGGATCAAGCTCGTTTTTCGTCCCATGGTTTCCTCCTGACATGACATTTCGCCTTTTTCATGCATCTTTATCAATTTTAGAGCATATTTCATGCCTAAAAATAAAGGCCGCAGTGTCACCAAAACAGGACAGTCATGTCTCCCCTACCAAAAAAAGAAGGACAAGCGCCGCGGCCCTGGGTTCCGGTATTTTCAACATGTCGATTTACCTGCAGAAACCACCTGCCCGTTCCCGGGCGGCTCCCGGGAATAATAAGCGATTGATCTGGTCGGCATATTGAAAAAAACCGGCGTTTCAGCTATAAATATAACCTGGAGTACAACAAAGGATGGACAGGGCAACGAATCGATTTCTCGGGCTGGCCTTGCTGCTGTGGCTGGTGGCGGCCATCCCCATTCACCTGTTGGCCCTGGACCCGAAACTGGAACTCAACGAATACGCAGTGGAGCATTATTCCACGGAAAACGGCTTGCCGCAGAGTTCGGTATTGGCCATGGTGCAAACCCGTGACGGCTACCTCTGGCTGGGCACCTACGAGGGGCTGGCCCGTTTTGATGGTCTCAACTTCACGGTTTTTGACAAAAGCAACACTCCGCAAATGGAGAGCAACGGCATCAAGGCCCTGGCCGAAGACCGGGAAGGCCGTCTTTGGGTAGGGACCACCGCCGGGCTGCTGCGTTACAGCAAGGGCCGCTTCGAGCGCTTCGACAACCGCCAGGGGCTGCAGAGTCATTTCATCCTTTGCCTTTTCCTGGACCGTTCCGACACCCTCTGGGCAGGCACGACCGCCGGCCTGTATCGCTGGAAAAAGGACCGCTTCCAGGCGTTCACCACGGTGCAGGGATTGTCAAGCAATTACATCACCTCTCTGGCCGACGACGGTGCCGGCGGTATATGGATCGGGACCGGCCGGGGGCTCAACCACTTTCATAATGGGAAAATCGAGATCTTCGACACCGGCCGCGGCTTGCCTCATAGCGATATCCGCGCCCTGCATCTCGACCGCCGGGGGACCCTGTGGATCGGCAGCAGCGGCGGCGGGCTGTTCAGCTTTCGCAACGGCCGTTTTGAGCGCCTGAAGCAACAGCTTTCGTCTGACGATATTCGCGCCGTCTACCAGGACCGCCACGGGATCATGTGGATCGGCACCAACCAGGAGCCGCTCAATCGCCTGAAAGACGGCCGGGTCTCGGTCATGGGCCAGCGCCTGGCCGGACTGATGTCGGCCCGGGTCATCATGGAAGACCGCGAAGGCAGCCTGTGGGTCGGCAGCCGCGACGGTCTCATCCAATTAAAGGACGAAAAATTCATCCTGTACGGTTCCCGCAACGGCTTGCCGGTGGACCCGGTACGCGCCGTGCTCGAGGATCGCCAGGGGAGCATCTGGGTCGGCACAGTCGGCGGCGGCCTGGTCAGGTTTCAGGATGGAGAATGGAAGACCTACAACCAGGACCAGGGGTTGCTCAGCGACCATGTCTGGTCCATCGCCCAGGGTGCCGACGATTCCCTCTGGGTGGGAACCTACGGTGGCGGGCTGTTCCGCATGCCGGCAGGACGAAAATCCGGAGCTTTCACCCGGGTCAGGGGCGTGTCCAGCGACATCATTCGCGCCCTGCTGGCAGACAGCAGCGGGCGCATCTGGGTAGGCACCAACGGCGGCGGGCTCGATTGCATAGAAGAAGGGCGCATCAGCAATTTCAATACCGCCCACGGCCTGCCCAATAACTATATATATGCCCTGGGCGAAGACAAAAAGGGACGGATCTGGGTGGGGGCGTACAACGGGGGCCTGGCCGTGCTGGAACAGGGCCGATTCCGCAAATTTGCCGCCAAAAATATCGCCGATCAACCCGTTTGGGTCATCCACACGGACCGGGATGGAGATCTTTGGGTGGGCACCGATCACGCCGGCCTGCTTTGGATCCATGACGAGCAAGTGGTTCGTTTTTCCAGTCGCGACGGCTTGTACAGCGACCAGGCCTTCCAGATCCTGGAGGATCGCCGCGGACGGTTATGGATGAACTGCAACAAGGGCATTTATCACGTAGCCAAAAAGGACCTCCTCGCCTATGCCGCCGGCAAATTGCCCCGCATCCCCTGCGTGTCTTTCGGCAAGTCCGAGGGCATCAAGGTGACCGAAAGCAGCGGCCCGGCTCAGCCGGCAGGATGCATCGACCGCCTGGGCCGGATCTGGTTTCCCACCATCCGCGGCCTCACCATGTTCGACCCTGACCGTCTGCGTATCAATCGGGTCGAACCGCCGTTGGTCATCGAAAAGGTCGTTATCAACGACCGCAATTTGACGACTCCGGGAACGGTGACTGCCCCCCCGGGAAAGGGCAACATTGAGATCGATTACACCGCCATCAGCTTTTTGCAGGTCGATAAAATGCAATTCGCCTACCGCCTCGAAGGTTTCGATCCGGATTGGATCCAGGTGGGTAACCGCCGATCCGCTTTCTACACCAACCTGCCGCCGGGATCATACACCTTCCGGGTCATTGCCGGCAATGGCGACGGCATATGGAACCGCCGCGGGACTGCCTTTGCCTTCAAACTCCAGCCCTATTTCCACCAAACCGCTTGGTTCCGCTGGTTTGTCGCCCTGAGCAGCATATTGCTAGTCGCCGTAATGTTTTTCCTGGCCCTGCACCGGGCCAAAGTACGGGAACGCAAGCTGGAAAACCTGGTAGACGAACGCACCGTGCAGTTGCAGCGCCTGGCCCGCTACGACGGATTGACCGATCTGGCCAACCACCGCACCTTTTACGAGATTTTTCAAAAGGAATGGGCGGTGGCCGGCCGTGAAAAAAAACTGCTTTCTGTAATCGCCGTGGACATCGATTTCTTTAAAACGTACAACGACTCCCTCGGCCACCAGGAAGGCGATGAATGCCTCAGAAAAGTAGCCCAGGCCATCCGCGCCCACATCAAGCGTCCGGCCGACCTGGCCGCGCGTACCGGCGGCGACGAGTTTTTTCTCATGCTGCCGGGAACCGGAAATGACGGGGCGTTGGCCATGGCCGAAAGCATCCGCACTGCGATCACCCGGCTGGCCATTCCCCATCCCGCTTCGCCGATCGCGGCAGTGGTCACGGTCAGCCTGGGAGTGGCCACGACGATCCCTGCGCCCGGGACCGTGTCCAGCCGGTTCATCGCTCGCGCCGACCATGCCCTTTACCACTCCAAGCGGCAAGGGCGCAACCGCAGCGGCGGCAACTGACGCGGATCCATTTATCCCGCATGCCTATGAAAGACCGCAGCCCTGAATGTTTTTTATTCCCGGCACCCTGTTTTTTGAGTACCAGCGCAATTGGATTCGGCCTATTGGATTCAAAAACGCAGGGTGAAGACCGTACCCGCACCGGGTTGGGATTGCACCGAAATGACGCCGCGGTGCAGGCGCATGACCTGGCGTGAAAAACTCAAGCCGATGCCCGAGCCTTCCTTTTTTGTGGTAAAGAATGGGATGAATATTTTTTCCCGGGCTTCGGGATCGATTCCCGGACCGTTGTCGCTGACCTGAATCACCACCAGGCCGCGCTCATTCATGCGCGAAGACAGATGGATGTGCGGGGTTTCGATTCCGCCCAGCACTTCCATGGCATTGAGCAGCAAATTGATCAGCACCTGCTCTGTCAAATCGGGATCGGCGGTCATTTCAAGTGTGGGTGGCTCGACCTCGGCGCAGAAGGCGATGCCCTGACGGGTCAGCTTATCCTGCAGCAGTTTTTCCATACGCTGAAACATTGCCGCGACCGGGAAGATCTTAAACTGCGGTTTGGGAATCAGGGCCACGCTGCGGTAGGCATGAACAAAACGCATCAGCCCATGGCTGCGCCGGTCGATGGTCAGCAAAGCCTCGGCCACATCCTGGCTCCGGGTCGAATCAGCGGAGTCGTCTTCGCTGTTCACTGCGGGCAGCAGCGAAGAGGCGGTCGCCGCCAACGATGCGATGGGAGTGAGCGAATTCATGATCTCATGGGTCAGGACCCGGGTAAGGCTCTGCCAGGCTTCGGCTTCCTTTTCTTCCAGTTCCACCTGGATGTTCTGCAAAGAGATCAATTTGTAAAGCTGGCCGCGCAGCTTGAATTCGGTCGTGGACATTGACAGATGAAGCTCTTCATCGGGAAAATCCAGCTTGAGCAGGGATTTTTCCCCGGGACGCAGCCGATCGATTTCATCGCGCAACTGCTGAAACATCGGGGGTAGGTCGGCGATGTGGCGCAGGTGGGAAACGCGCAGCAGCCGCTTGGCGGCATGGTTGAACAAATCGATGCCGCCGTCGGCCTGCACCGTCATCAGCCCGACGCCGATATGCTGGACCACGGTCTGCAAATAGCGGTACTGCTCCTCTTTTTCTTCGCGGGCGCGTTGGAACTGGCCGCTGATCTCACGGAAAGCGGCGTTCAGGTCGGCGAACGACCCGCCCAAACCGTCTATCCCGGCCGAAAGCGAAAAATCATGGTAACGCACCGCCTGCAGGAACCGGGCCAGGCCGCGATTGGAGCGGTCAATATACTGGAACAGGGAGATCAGCAGGTAAACAAAGACAACAGCGGCCAGCAATGCCGGGATGCCAAGAACAAACCTCCTCAGCAAGTAAAAGAAAAGTCCGGCCGCGGCCGCCATCAGCATCAACCGCCAGACGACTTGAAAACGAAAACGTTGGGTGATTTTCATGGACGCCGCCAGCATCTCCGGGCTTCAAAGACCATATTTTTCCAGGCGGCGGTACAAGGCGGCGCGGGTCAAGCCCAGTTCCTTGGCCGCTTGGCTGATATTTCCCTGGTACTTGCTCAGGGCGCGACGGACCAGGGTTTCTTCGGCCTGCTCCAGGTTAAGATCCTTGAAAGCCAGCTCTTCCGCACTCTCAGAAATATGGGAAAACATAAAATCACCTGGTTGCAGCACGGGGGCATCGCTTAAAATAACCGCCCTTTCCAGGGCATGCTTTAATTCACGGACATTGCCGGGCCAATGGTAGTTGGTCAATTTTTTCAAAGCGGACTCGCTGATGGTTTTTGCTGCTTTCTGATATTTACGGCAAACCTGTCCGGTAAAATGTTCAGCCAGCGGTTTCAGGTCATCGTGCCGTTCGCGCAGAGGCGGCAGGTGGATTTCTACCGTATTGATGCGGTACAGCAGGTCCTGGCGGAATTGCTTGCGGTTGACCAATTCGGCGATGGGCATGTTGGTGGCACAGATCAGGCGGATATCGACGCCGATTGAGGCATTGGCCCCCAGGCGGGTCACTTGCCTGGTTTCCAGCACACGCAACAACTTGGCCTGTAGGCCTAAGGGCAGGTTGCCGATTTCATCCAAAAACAGCGTCCCGCCCGAAGCCAATTCAATACGTCCGGTCCGATCGCTGCGGGCATCGGTGAAAGATCCCTTGACATGGCCGAAAAGCTCGCTTTCGAAAAGCGTTTCACTGATCCCCCCCATGTCGACGGCCAGGAAAATTTCGTTGGCCCGGGCCGAGTGCCGGTGCAGGGCTCTGGCCACCAGTTCTTTGCCGGTGCCATTTTCCCCAATGATCAGCACATTGGCATCGGTGACCGCCACTTTGGTGATGGTCTGGAATACCTCCAGCATGGCCGGGGAAGAACCCACAAAATCGTGAAAGGGATGGTCCAGATCGGCGCTAAGCTGCTGCTGGCGCCGGCGCAGGCTTTCCGCTTCGAAACGGGAAGAACGCAAGTTCATGGCGGCTGAAACCGTGGCCAGCAGCTTTTCATTCTGCCAGGGTTTTAGCACGAAATCGCTGGCCCCCTCCTTGATGGCTCGCACAGCCAGGCCGATATCACCGTAAGCCGTAATCAAAATAACCACCGCCTGGGGATCGATAGACAGAATTTTTTCCAGCCAGAAAAAACCTTCCTGGCCGCTGCTGACGTCGCGTTCGAAATTCATGTCCAGGAGGATGACATCAAACGTTTCATTGCTGAGCAACTGTGGGATCAAGGCCGGATTTTTTTCGGCGCGCACCGATTCCACGTGCTGCTTGAGAAAAAATTTTGCCGCCTGCAGCACATCGGCATCGTCATCCACGATCAGGATTTTTCCGAAATTTTTTTTCATCGTTGCCCATTCCATAAAAAAAATTTCAGCAATTTCCCTGCCATTATAGCACAGCGCTGGAAAAGTTCCCAACCAGCAAAGGAAATCCCCTGCCAACCCCCGGAGATCCCCTTGCTTACTGTCCGGAAACGGACAGTGATTGTTCCACCAGCGGACATCCCCCATCCCTGGCAGAGTGGCGCAGGGATAAGCAAAGTTGGGAATTGCATTTATTTGCTTACGACTCAGCCTCCGGGTCACCGCCGGCAATGGTGGCAAACCTGGCATCATATTTGCTATAATATTTTTGGTTATATTCATGAAAATAAATAGAGCAATTGAAAAAAAGTACCGTTCCGGCGAGCAAGGTTCTAGCGAAATTGATGAAGTGATAAATCCGTCCTCTCATCTGCGCAAGTGAAGATGAGCTGTTTTTTTGATCAGCCAATTGCCAATCTAAGCTTCATTTTCGCCGCTGGAACATTTGCCGTGATCTTCATGCAAGGGGATATACAAAATGATCAAAAGCTATCTGCAGACAACACTGCGCAACCTGAAGAAGACCAAGTTGTTTACCCTGATCAACGTTCTGGGACTCGCCATCGGCATGAGTGCCTGCCTCTTCATCCTGTATTTCGTCAACTATGAAAAAAGCTACGACCGGTTTCATGAAAACAGCGACCGCATCTTTCGCTTGCGCTACGAGCGTGCCGACCAGGACGGCCAGGCGGTGCGTTTCGCATCCTGCTGTCCGCCCGCGGGATTGCGGATCAGGGAACTGTATCCCGAAATAGAAAAAGTAGCGCGCCTTTTCCGCTATCGCGCTTCGGTTTCTCATGCTGAAAACAGGTTCTTTGAAGAAAGGATGTATTTTGCCGAGGCGGATTTCCTCGCGATCTTTAAATATGAATTCATCAGCGGCGACCCGTTGACCGGCATCAAAGAGCCGAATCGGGCCTTTGTTTCCGAATCGACGGCCAGAAAATACTTCGGCGGCGAAAACGCGGTCGGCCGGACCCTCAGCGTCGACAAAAAGGTCGATTACCAGGTAGCGGGGGTTTTTAAGGACATTCCGCCAAATTCCCATCTGAAATTCGATATCCTCCTGTCCTACCCCAACATCCTCGACCTTTACGGCAAGGAAGTGGAAAATTCATGGGGAGACAGCGGCTGGTTCACCTATCTCCTGCTGAAGCCGCAGGCCGACGCTCCGGCCTTTGAAAAGAAATTGCCCGCCCTGGTTGAGGCCGAATTCGGCGAAGTGCTCCGGGCCTATAAGTTGACCTGCGATCTCAAATTGCAGCCGTTGAAGGACATTCACCTGACTTCAAATTTTCAACAGGAATATGAAGTCAACGGCGATATGGACACCGTGAACTTTCTTCAAGTGATCGCGATTTTCATCATTGCCATCGCCTGGGCAAATTACACCAACCTCTCTACGGCCCGGTCGCTGACCCGGGCCAAGGAAGTGGGCATGCGCAAGGTCGCCGGCGCTTCCCGCGCTCAATTGATGGCCCAGTTTTTTTTAGAAACGATCTTGATCAATTTGCTGGCCCTGGTCCTGGCATTGCTGGCGGTGAAACTTTTCCTGCCGGTGTTCAGGCAGATCACCGGCACGCCTGCGGAGTACGGGATCTGGACCCAGCAATGGTTCTGGCTTACGGTCCTGGCCATGTTCGTGGCCGGGGTTTTCCTCTCCGGCATGTATCCGGTGCTTGTCCTCTCCTCGTTCCAGCCGGCGCGTGTCCTGAAGGGGAAGTTGGGAAATGCCGCCAGGGGAATGAGCTTGCGGAAATTCCTTGTGGTCATTCAGTTCGTCATGGCCTTGGGGCTTCTGATCAGCACATTTACCGTTTTCCGCCAGCTCTCATTCATGAAAAACCAGGATCTTGGTTTTGACATGGAACAGAAATTGGTCATCCGGGCTCCCAGGGTGAGAAGCGCATCATTTTCCAGCACGTTGCAGACATTCAAGCAGGAACTACTAAAAAACCGGGGCATCAGCGATTTTTGCGTCGGTACGGACGTACCGGGCAAGCAGGTCTGGTGGGATGCCGGCGGCATTCGCCGCTTCGGCACGGATGACAACAAGAATTATCAGATTGTCGGGATCGATTATGACTATGTGAAGGTGTTCGGCCTGAAATTCGTGGCCGGGAGAAATTTTTCCAAGGAACACCCGGGCGATGCCGGCGCCTTGATCCTCAATGAAACAGCCGCCAAATGGCTGGGATTTCAAAGCCCGGCGGCCGCCATCGGGCAACGCGTCATTTATTGGGACGATACCCTCGAGGTGATCGGCGTGCTGGCCGACCATCATCAGCAATCATTAAAACATGCCTTCGAGCCTCATATATTCCGCTTCCTGCCCGAGGGCAGGGACGTGCGGGGATTGTTCGTGCTCAAGTTGAACACATGGGAAATGAAAGCGACCATCCAGGGGATCCGGAAACTTTTCAACGGTTTCTTCCCCGACAATCCCTTTGAATACTACTTTCTGGACGATTATTACAACCAGCAATACAAGGGGGACGAGCTGTTCGGAAAAGTCTTCGCCCTCTTTTCCATTCTGGCCATCATCGTGACGGGCCTGGGAATCCTGGGATTGTCTTCCTTCATGGCCCTGCAGCGCACCAGGGAGATCGGCATCAGGAAAGTCCTGGGCGCCAGTACCCCAAGGATCATGTTCCTGTTGGCAAAAGACTTCCTGCAACTGCTGGCCATTTCCTTTGCCATCGCCCTGCCCATTTCCTATTTTTTCATCCGGGTTTGGCTGCAATCCTTCGCGGTGAGGACAGATCTCGCAGCCGGGTTGTTTTTCTATCCCTTGGCCATCGTTTCATCGGTCACGATCGCCACCATCCTTGCCCATATCATCAAGGCGGCCATGGCCAATCCGGTCGACAGTCTGAAATACGAATAATAGCGAAAATTGATGTCAACCAAAAAGGATCCGGGGGCGTCTAATTTGAGACAAGGGAAAAACAAGAATCATAGAGGCAATAAAAATGTTTAAAAACTATTTTAAAACCGCATTCCGGAATCTTGGCAAAAACAAGTCGCATGCATTCATAAGTATACTCGGTCTGGCGATGGGAATGGCAGTTTGCATTTTGCTATTACTCTATGTCCAGCACGAGTTGAGCTATGACCGCTTTAATAAAAACGCGGCCAATATTTACAGGTTGTGTCAACCTCAGCATCCCTATAATTCGCCGCAAACGGCAAAATTACTGGCGGACAACCTTCTGGAAATCAAAGATTATGCAAGAATTCTTATTAGCGGGAACGACATTGTTCAGTACAAAGAAAAAAAATATATAGAAAAAGAAAATAGTTTGGCCTATGCTGACGCCAGCCTGTTTCGCATCTTCTCTTTTAAATTCAAGCAGGGAGTTCCTGAAAAAGCGCTGCAACAGCCATTCACCATGGTCATCTCCGAAAAGGCCGCCCGCAAGTATTTTGGTAATGAAAACCCGATTGGCAAAGTATTAAAATTGAACAATCAGCATGATTATATGGTTGCCGGCGTAATGGAAGACATGCCGCAAAATTCCCATTTCCGTTACGAGTTCATTGCCACACTCACCGCTATAGAAAAGGTTGCCGGCGCCGATTGGATGAATAACTGGGGATGGCAAAATTTCCTGGTCTATTTCGTCATGCAAGACCAGTTCTCCCAGCCCGACTTTGAAGCAAAATGCAGCGCACTAATAGCGAAACACAGCAATTCCGGACCGGGTAGCCCTTCACCTAGATATTCAATACAAAACCTGAAAGATATTCACCTCTACTCTCATTTTGAAAATGATATTCAACCGCAAAACAGTATCACCTATGTGATTATATTTTCAACTATTGGTTTTCTCATTTTACTCATTGCCTGCTTCAACTATGTCAATCTATTGACCGCCAATGCAACAACGCGGGCAAAGGAGATCGCCATCAGAAAAGTAGCAGGCGCATCACGCAATCACCTGGCGATGCAATTCGTCGGAGAATCTTTTATCGTACTGCTTATTGCCCTGCTCATAGCGCTTGTTTTGGTTGCAATGTGTCTGCCCGTTTTCAATGCACTTTCAGGAAAAGTACTGTCATTTGCCGCGCTGATGCAATTGGACACAATTCTGGAAATTCTTGCTATTGTCATAGTCACGGGTTTTCTGGCCGGGTCTTATCCTGCTTTTTTTCTTTCCACTTTTCAACCGGCAAAAACGCTGAAAACAGGAGCAAACACGAGTAAATCCAAATTTAATTTCAGAAAATTACTGGTCGGGGTTCAATTCACAATTGTCATTGTTCTTGTATGCAGCGCCCTTTTTATGTTCAGTCAGATCCATTTCCTGCAAAATAAAAATTTGGGATTTAACAAAGAATATACAGTAATATCAGAAATCAATAATACCTCCGATGATATTGAAAAATATACTGCCTTGAAACAGGCACTCCTCGAAGAGAGTGCCGTCAAAAGTGTCTCTATCGCTTCCCGTATTCCTTCCGATCCGCTTACGGATGGGGGAGCATTGAAACCTCAAGGACAATCTAAGTCGCTAGAATTGCCGTTTGTTCACGTGCACTACGATTATTTTGAAACACTGGGCATAAAAGCTTCGCAAGGCCGCCTTTTCTCAAGTAAACTTAAAACCGATGCGGATGAAGCCATAATTCTTAATGAAGCAGCCGTAAAAAAGCTGGAGTTAAAAGGGGATCCAATTGGGCAGGTGGTTGATTGCAGTTGGCCGAAATCGAAAAGAAAAATCATCGGCGTTGTCAATGATTTTCACTTTGAGTCGCTTTATGAGGCTATCCGTCCTACGGTGTTTGTTATTTTTTACGGACAATGTCACCAACTTATGGTCAAAATCAATCCGTCAAACGCCAAAAACACCATCAATAAACTTGCCGCGATCTGCAATGGTTTTTATCCGGATGGGGTATTTGAATTTCATTTTTTGGATCATAGGCTTGAGGCTCTATATCAAAAGGATAAAAATACTTTCCAATTAATGGGCTATTTTACCGCACTGGCAATTTTTATCGCCTGCATGGGACTTTTTGGTCTGGGATTAATCATGATGAAAAGCCGAACAAAAGAAATCGGCGTTCGCAAAGTGCTCGGTGCATCCATCTGGCAAATTTTAATATTGTTTGCCAAAGATTTCAGCAGATGGGTCGTCATCGCCAATATCATCGCCTGGCCCGTTGCCTTCTATGCCATGAATAGATGGCTGCAAAATTTTGCCTACCGGATTGAACTGACGATATGGCCGTTTTTACTCTCCGGTTTTTTTGCATTATTAATTGCCTTGCTGACAGTGAGTGTTCAAGCCGTGAAAGTGGCAACGGCAAATCCAATTGAAAGCTTGCGCTATGAATAAAAAACAGTAACGGTTTTCATGGTGAAAGACAGGTAGCTTTGGTCCAAAAAGGTTTTCTGTAAGCCCGGAATAGACCGCTTCTTCAACAAATGACTTTGCCCCTATGTCCGGAAACGGACAGTTGCTGTTCCGCCAGCGAACATTTCCGGCATTCCAAAAAACTGACCTGGGGCAGCAGCGAAACAAATTGTAACGGCAAATGGCAAATCCAGAAAGGCTCTCCGGGCCTGGGCCTGCACAGCGGTCGACTTGGCATCATTGTTGCATCAATATATTCCGAGGTGCCTCAATGAGCATGGATCAAATCATTAAAAAGAAGAAATGGCCGGCCCGACGGATCATTACCTACTCCCTGGCCGGATTCTTTGTGCTGCTGGTCGCCAATCTGCTGATCTTTCAAAGCAACCGCTCCACCCTTAACGTCGAAAGCGAAAAATTGACCGTCTCCACCGTCCAGCACGGCCCCTTCCAGGAATTCATTCCGGTCATGGGCGAAGTGCTTCCCGTGCAAACGATATTCCTGGATGTCGAAGAAGGCGGCCGGGTGGAAAAGATCTTCATCGAGGCAGGTGCCGCGGTGAAGCAGGGCGACAAAATCCTCAGACTTTCCAACACCTCACTGCTGATGGATATCATGTACCGCGAAGCCGAACTTTTCCAGCAGATCAACAACCTGCGCAACACCCGTCTACTATTGGAACAAAACCGCTTGTCCCTGGAAAAAGACGTGGCCGATCTCGATTTCCAGGTCGAGAAACAGCAGCGCAAGTTTGAAAGTTACCAGTCCCTTTATAATGAAAAGTTGGTTTCCCGCCATGAATTCGAAGACACGGCCGGCGAATTCGAACTTGTTAAAAACAAGCGCCGCCTGGCCACCGAATCGCAGGAAAAAGACCTGAGCTACCGCCAGCAGCAGATCCTGCAGTTGGAAGACTCGGTCACGCGCATGGAGCAAAATCTCAGGGTCGCCAAGGGCAAACTGGACAACCTGACCGTTTGCGCCCCGATCACCGGCACCCTGACCTCCCTGCAGGCGGAACCCGGGCAATCGAAATCCCCGGGCGAACGGCTGGGACAGATCGACGCCCCGGAAGGATTCAAGGCGCGGGCCGGGATCGACGAATTCTACATCGACCGCATCCAGAAGGGCAAACCCGGGCAATTCGAGCTTTCCGGCAACACCTACCGCATGGTGGTCAGCCGCGTCTATCCTGAGGTCTTGGCCGGAAAGTTCTCAGTTGATCTCGAGTTTCCCGGCCTCCAGGCCCCGGGCATCCGCCGCGGCCAGACCCTGCATATCCGCCTGGAACTGAGCGACGTCTCCGAGGCCCTGCTGCTGCCGCGCGGCGGCTTCTTTCAGAAAACCGGCGGCAATTGGGTCTTCGTGCTCGAAGCGGACGGCCAGACCGCCCTGAAGAGGGAGATCCGCCTGGGCCGGCAAAATCCCGATGTGTTCGAAGTGCTGGACGGCCTGCGTCCCGGCGAGCGGGTGATCACTTCCAGCTATGACAATTTCGGCGACAATGAACGCCTGGTTTTAAAGTAAGTCATGCAAACAAAAAAAGGAGAATAAACATGATCCAAACCAAGAACCTGAAAAAGATCTACACCACCGAGGAGGTCGAGACCTCGGCGCTCAACCAGATCAACCTGTCGGTCAACGAGGGCGAGTTCGTAGCCGTGATGGGCCCTTCCGGCTGCGGCAAGTCGACGCTGCTCAACATCCTCGGCCTGCTCGACAACCCCAGCGAGGGGGAGTATCACTTTGTCGGCCACGAGGTTTCCAAATACTCGGAACGCCAGCGCGCCCACCTGCGCAAGGCCAACATCGGCTTCGTGTTCCAGAGTTTCAACCTCATCGACGAATTGACCGTTTTCGAAAACATCGAACTGCCCCTGCTCTACCTGAAGGTTGGCAGCAGTGAGCGCAAGAAAAAAGTGCTCGATGTCATGGAGCGCATGCAGCTGATCCCGCGCAAGAACCACTTCCCCCAGCAGCTGTCCGGCGGCCAGCAACAGCGCGTGGCCGTGGCGCGGGCCCTGGTGGCCCGGCCGAAACTGATCCTCGCCGACGAGCCCACCGGCAATCTTGATTCGGCCAACGGTGACGAAGTGATGAACCTGCTTTCCCAGCTGCACAGTGAAGGGACGACCATCGTCATGGTCACCCACTCCCCCGCTTATTCCGAATTTGCCCAGCGCGTGGTGCACCTGTTCGACGGCCATATCGTCACCGAGAATTTCAACCAAAAATTCCATGTCTGAGCGCCCGGGGCCTGGCGGCAGAGACAAAGGAGTCAGAAATGAATGAACAAGCGGTTTTGAACCAAACGATCGAATTCAGTGAAATAGCCGGGGAAATCCGCCGGCGGCTGCGCCGGGAAAAAGCCAAGCTTTTCGTTTCCCAGGCCATTGTTTTTTTGCTGACCGTGGCCTTCATTTTCATGATTTGATCACAATTCTCAAGAAAAACCATGTTTAAAAATTACCTGAAAGCGGCACTGCGCAACATGCGCCTGCACAAGGGGCTCTCGTTCATCACCATTTTCGGCTTCGCGGCCGGCCTGGCCTGCTGCATCCTGATCACGCTCTTTGCCATCGACCAGCTTAGCTTCGACCGCCACTACGCCAGGGCCGAGCGCATCTACCGCGTCGGGATCGTCGGCTCACTGAACAGCAAAACTTTCATTGGCCCTGTATCGTGCGCGCCCCTGGCCGAGGCCATGGAGCGGGAGATTCCCGATGTGGAGTCCGTTGTCCGTTTTACCGGCGGCGGCCGCGGTGCCCCGGTGGTGCGCTACAAGGACAAGGTATTCAGCGAAGAGCGCTTCTACTGGGCCGACCCCACTTTCTTCGATGTCTTCAGCGTGCCGTTTATCAAGGGCGATCCGCGCACGGCTCTCAGCCAGGCAAACAATGTGGTGCTGACCAGTTCCATGGCCAGGAAATACTTCGGCTCCGCAAACCCCCTCGGCAAGACCATTAACACCGACAACCGCCGCGACCTCCTGGTCACCGGCGTGGTGCCGGACGTACCGCGCCAGTCCCATTTTCATTACGACTTTGTCGGCTCGCTGGCCGTGTTTGAAAACAGCCGCAGCACCTCCTGGATCGGCAACAACTTTTACACCTATCTGGTTCTGCGCCCCGGCGCCTCAGCTGCAGCTACGGAAGCCAAACTCCAGGAGATCGTCCGCCGCAACGCCGGCCCGCAATTCCAGCAAATGTTCGGTGTAAGCTGGGATCAGTTGTTAAAGAGTGGTGCCCAATATCGGTATTTTTTGCAGCCGCTTACAGATATCCACCTGCGTTCACACCTTGAGTATGAATTGGAAGCCAACGGCGATATCTCGACCGTGTACCTTTTTTCCCTGGTCGCTTTCGGCGTATTCCTGCTGGCTTGCGTGAACTTCGTCAATCTGACCACCGCCCGTGCCGCCACCAGGGCCCGCGAGATCGGCATCCGCAAGGCCATCGGCTCGGGCCGCGGCCAGTTGATCAGGCAGTTCCTTTTTGAATCGTCCCTGACCAGCTTCCTGGCCATCCTCCTGGCCATGGTCCTGGCCATGCTGATGCGTCCTTTCTTCAACCGGCTGGCCGGCGCCAATGCGCAGATCACGGTCCAGGGCAACCCCTGGCTGCTGCCGATCCTGCTGGCGTTGCTTGTCCTGAGCGGCCTGGTGGCCGGCATCTATCCGGCATTTTATCTTTCTTCGTTCCGGCCGGCACAAGTACTGAAAGGGCAGCCGGGGGGGATCAAAGGGAAGTCCTTCCTGCGTAGCCTGCTGGTGGTGTTCCAGTTCACCCTGTCGATCACCCTGATCATCGGCACGCTGGTCATCAACCGTCAATTGCATTACATGCAGAACAAGAAGCTGGGCTTCACCAAGGAACAGGTGCTGGTCGTCAAAAAGACCGATGACCTGGGCAAGCAGGTCCGGACCTTCAAGCAGGAGTTGCTTGCCAATCCCAAGATCGTGGCCGTCAGTACTTCGGCGGGCCTGATGGGCGACCCGACCTTCGGCGACAACGTCTACACAGTGCCCGGAGTCAGCGGCGTGGGCCAATATCTATTCTGGACGATGTATGCCGACGAAGGCTTTCTGCGCACATACGACATCCAGATGGCATCCGGCCGCTTCTTCGAGAAGGACCGCCAGAGCGACCTCCAGGGCGTGGTGCTCAACGAGACCGCGGTGAAAGTCATGGGCTTGAGCGACCCGGTCGGCAGGGAGATCGTCCAGATGATCGACCAGTCGGGCAAGCAAACCAAGATCACCATCCTGGGCGTGATAAAGGATTTCCATTTCCAGTCCCTGCACGAGGAGATCCGGCCGCTGGCCTTCCACTGGATGGGCCCCGACGGATTCGGCAAAACGGTCTCGGTACGCTTTCGCACGACCAACATCCCGGTTCTGCTCAAATCCATCGAAAAAACCTGGAAACGCCTCGCCAAAGGGCAGGCCTTCGAATACGAATTCTTCGATGAACGCTTTGCCGCGAATTACAATTCCGAACAGAACACGGCCCGGCTGCTCACGGCGTTCTCCCTGCTGGCCATCGCCATCGCCTGCCTGGGACTGCTCGGCCTGGCCACCTTCGCCACCCAGCAGCGCACCAAGGAGATCGGCATCCGCAAGGTGCTCGGTGCCTCGGTGCTGAACCTCAGCCGCCTGCTATCCAATGAATTCCTCAAGCTGGTGCTGCTGGCCAACCTCATCGCCTGGCCCCTGGCCTACTTTGTCATGAACCGCTGGCTGAGGGATTTCGCCTATCGCACCTCGCTGGATATCCGATTGTTCCTGCTTTCTGGAGTCCTGGCGCTGATCATCGCCATGCTGACCGTAAGCTATCAATCCATCCGCGCCGCCCGCGCCAACCCGGTGAACAGCCTGAGAAATGAATAAAGAAAACCGAGGCGGGGAAGAAAACATCAATTTTTCCCTGCTTTTGTTTTCACCTTTAGGCCTGCAAAACCCGCCAATTAAGGTGAGCCATGATTAAAAACTTGATCAAACAAACGTTCAGGGGGTTTGGACGCGACAAGTTCCATTCGCTGGTCAATATCTTCGGCCTGGGGCTGGGGATCGCCTGCTGCCTCATCGGCCTTCTGTTCGTGCAGAGCGAATTAAACTACGACCGCCACCACGCCAACCACGAGCGCATTTTTCGCTACGGCGTGGAGATGACCATCGGCGGCGTGACCAGCATCCAGAGCGGCTGCAACCCGGGCGCCGGGCCGCTGCTGAAGGATTTCATCCCCGAGATCGAGTCGTTCGTCCGCATCGGCTACCTGGGCGAAATACTGGTCAAGCAAAGGGACCGCGCTTTCTCCGAGGAAAATTTCCTTTGGGCCGATCCCGGCATTTTCAACGTTTTCAGCCATGCTTTTGTATATGGCAACCCAAAGGGTGCTTTGCAGCGGGACAACACCATGGTGCTGACCCGGTCTTTGGCCAGGAAGATATTCGGCGACAGGAACCCGCTGGGCGAGGTGCTGGGTATCGAAAACCAGGACCCGTTCGAAGTCACGGGCGTGATTGCCGATCCTCCCGACAACGACCAGCTGCAGTTTTCCGCCCTGCTCTCCTACTCCACCCAGTTCAAAGGGCTGAACCAAGCGGAACTTTTTCAACCGTCGGAACTGTCCGGGGGCATGGGCGATGAAGTGTATTTCCTATTTGCTCCGGGATTCACGGCCGCCGACTTCGACCGTAAGGGCCGGCAGTTCTACGAGAAATACCAGGCGGCCAGCGACAGCATCCATTACCGTTCACTGGTCGAGCCCCTGACTGCCATTCACTTGCGATCCATCATCGATAGCCAGCAGGCCGAAGCCAATTCCCGTTTTTTACTCTGGTTCTGCGGCATCGTGCTGCTGATTTTGTTTCTGGCCGGCGTGAATTACGTCAACCTGACCACCTCCCGGGCCGGCAAGCGCGCCAAGGAGATCGGCGTCAGAAAAGTCATCGGCTCGAGCCATGGCCAACTGGTGCTCCATCTGCTGGGCGAATCGTTGTTTTTCGTCTTTTTGGCCCTGCTGGCGGGGATCGCCCTGGCCCAGGGCATCCTGTCCCTGACCCCGCTGAACCAGGTGATCGGGAAGCATCTCACCGTGAATTTCCTCGCCAACCCGTTATTGCGGCTGGGCTTGCTGGCCATCTGGATCGTTGTCAGCCTTCTGGCCGGCCTTTATCCGGCTTTTTATCTGGCGCGCATCTCGCCGCTGAAAACCCTGAAAACCAGATCGGGCGGCCAGGCGGCCGGACGGCTCCTGCGCCAGTCGCTGCTGGTGGTGCAGTTCGTCATCGCCATCGGCGCCATCGCCCTGACCTTCCTGATGAACCGCCAGCTGGACTTTATCAGGAACAGGGACCTGGGTTTCACCAAGGACCCGGTGGTCCTGGTCAACGTCACGGACGCCGATCTGCGCAAGCGCAGCGCTGTGTACAAAAATGAGATCCTGCGCCTGCCCGGCGTGGCCGCGGCTTCCTTTTCCGATTCCGTGCCGGGGAGCGGATTCACCGGTTATGCGTTCAAGTGGGAGAGCCATAGCGGCGAGATGCAGGGGCACGCCTTCGGTTCCCTGCAGGCCGATAAGGACTATTTTGAAACCATGGGCATCCGCCTTGTCGCCGGTCGCAATTTTTCCCGGCTGCCCAACAGGCAGGACTTCAAGGACGGTACCATGGAGCTCATCGTCAGCGAAAACCTGGTCAAGGCCCTGGGCTGGGAAAACCCGATAGGCAAGCGCTGCCAGTATGGGACCGTGGTCGGCGTAGCGCGCAACTTCCATTACAGCTCGCTGCATCGCGACGTCCGGCCGACCTATATCGTACAGCCCCTGGAGACACCCCCGTATCTCAACGTGCGCCTGCGCGGCGGCCGCATCCAGGAATCACTGGCAGCGCTGCGCTCCAAGTGGACGGCCTTCGCCCCAAGCCACCCATTCGCCTATTCTTTCCTCGACCAGCGCCTGGCCCGCTTCTATGATCAGGACCAAAAACAGCAAAAACTGGCGGCCATCTTTTCGGGCCTCTGCCTGCTCATTTCCTGTCTGGGCCTGTTCGCCCTGGCTTCGTTCAACATCGAGCAGCGGACCAAGGAGATCGGCATCCGCAAGACGCTCGGCGCGCCGATCGGCAACCTGGTGCTGCTGCTGACCCGCAAGTTCGCTTTCTGGGTGGTGGTGGCCAATGTGTTTGCCTGGCCCCTGACCTATTGGGCCATGAAGCACTGGCTGCAGAATTTCGCCTACCGCGCCACGATAGGGATCGACATCTTTCTCATGTCGGGATTTCTGGCCTTGCTGATCGCTATCATGACGGTAGGTTTCCAGGCCACCCGCGCCGCCCGCGCCAACCCGGTAGACAGCTTGAGGTACGAATAACCCGAGGTAGAGCATGTTAAAAAATTACTTGAAAATCGCCTGGCGCAACATCTCCCGCCATAAGGGATATTCCTTTATCAACATCTTCGGCCTGGCCGTGGGCATGGCCGCCTGCCTGCTGATCTATCTGTTTGTCAGACAGGAACTCAATTTCGACCGTTTTCATGACCGGGCCAACCGCATCTTCAGGGTGGCCATGGAAGTCACCACTCCTGAAAACACATCGCGCTTTACTCAAACGCAGTTTCCCCTGGTTCATGCGCTCAGAAAAGATTATCCGGGTATCGAAAAGGCGACGCGGATTTTTTTTACTCGCACCAGCCTGATCGAAGCCAATGGCAAGAGTTTTTCCAAGGAAAATGCCGTTTTCAGCGACGCCGATTTCTTTCGCATCTTCACATTTCCCGTACTCCGCGGCCAAAGCAAAGACCTGCTGGCCGATCCCCGGTCGCTGGTGCTGAGCGAAACGGCCGCCCGCAAATACTTCGGCAACATCAATGTAATCGGCAAGACCATCCGTTTCGAGAAGCGCTTTGTTTTTCAGGTGGCCGCCGTGATCAAGGACGTGCCGCTGCTATCCCATTTTCATTTCGATCTTGCCGCCCCCTTCGTCGCACTCGATAAAGAATATTTCGGATTTGAGCCGGACCGCCAATGGGGCGGCGTATTGAATAACTTCACCTATTGCCTGTTAACCTCGCGCGCCCAGGCCGCGGATCTTGAAAGCAAGCTGAAGGATGTCGTTGCCCGCCATTCCCAGCGAAAATATGCATCAAAATGGATACCGTTCCTGCAACCGCTGCTTGATCTCCACCTTAACTCACACCTGGATGGCGAGATCGAAACACCCGGTCATCCCGTCATCCTGCTCACGCTGTCCGTTATCGGAATTTTCATCCTGTTGATCGCCGCCATCAATTTCATCAATCTCAGCACGGCCCGCTCCGTCCGGCGCAGCCGGGAGATCGGACTGCGTAAGGTGATCGGCGCAGGCCGGGGTCAACTCGTCGGACAGCTTCTGAGCGAAACCCTGCTCATTGCCACAGTGGCAATGCTTCTATCGGCAGTGATGGGAATCACGGCCTTGCCAGGATTCTCGCTTCTGGTCGGTCGACAGGTCGGCCTGACGGCCGGGGGATTACCCGCACTGCTGGGGTTCATGACGGGCCTCATCCTGCTGGTGAGCATCATGGCCGGACTCTATCCGGCCTTTGCCCTGTCCAAACGGTCGCCAATCGGCGCTTTCAAGGCATTGCAGAGCGATAGGGGCTGGAATTCCAGCCCCTTGCGGCTGAGAAGGGCGCTGGTCGTCTTTCAATTCTTTGTTTCTATTGCCCTGATCATCAGCACCCTGGTGGTACAGAAACAACTCAGCTTTTTCGCCAGCGCTGATCTTGGTTTTGATAAGGAGGCCGTCATCAACATCCTGATCGGGGAGGATTCCCTGAAAAACCGGACGGAAAGCCTTAAAGCCGAATTGCGCAAATTGCCGGGAGTGAAAGGAGCCACGGCTTGTTTCAGGGCTCCAATAGGTTCCAAAACCATGCAAACGGGGATCTACAGCAGCGCATCAGACAAGGACCGTATTGACGTGCACATGAATTTCATCGATACCGACTATGTAAAGGAATTCGGCTTGCATTTGATCGCTGGAAAAAACCTGCAAGCCATTTCCTCCGCGGACAAGGATTGTGAGTTCCTGCTGAACGAAACCGCCGTGCGCCAACTGGGATATTCCAGATCTGAGGACATCCTGGGCAAGAAACTGAGAACCGGAATTTATGGACGGAAGGGAATCGTGGTCGGCGTGGTCGCCGATTTCCATGCCAATTCCCTGCAGGAGAAGATCCCTTCACTGGCCATGGTTTATTGGCCTTATTTTTACTCCAACCTGGCCGTCAAGCTGCGCGGGGAAAAAATCCATGAAACCCTGCCCGCTATCGAAAAGATTTGGCGGTCATTCAGTTCCTATCCGTTCGAATATACCTTTTTGGATGACGACATCCGCGACTTTTATAAAGAGGAGCAGAGGATTCTGGGTATCGTGACCACGTTTGCCGGATTGGCCGTAATCCTGGCCTGCCTGGGTCTCCTGGGCCTTTCCTCGTTCACGGCACAGCAGCGCACCAAGGAGATCGGCGTGCGCAAGGTGCTGGGTGCTCCCCTGGTCAGCATCATGAAACTCCTTTCAAGGGAATTCACCTTTTGCGTGCTGGCCGCCAACCTCCTGGCCTGGCCGCTGGCTTATATCGCCCTGAACCGCTGGCTGCAAAACTTCGCCTACCGGATTTCGAGCGATATCTGGACATTCGCCCTGGCGAGCCTGCTGACTTTCGCCTTTGCCATGCTGACCGTCAGCTACCAGACCATCCGCGCCGCGCGGGCCAACCCGGTGGACAGCCTGAGATATGAATAAACCGAGGTGAACTATGTTTAAAAACTATTTGAAGATCGCCTGGCGCAACATCGTTCGCCATAAGGGATATTCCTTTATCAACATCTTCGGCCTGGCCGCGGGATTGGCCTGCTGCATCCTGATCGGGCTCTGGGTGCTGGATGAACTGAGCTATGACCGTTTTCACAAAAATGCCGCCTCCATCTGCCGGGTGGAATCCAATCAGAACTTCAACGGCCGCATCCTGCATATCTACTGGACCCCCCACCCGCTGGGACCGGCCCTCAAGACCGAAGTACCCGAAATCAAGGATGCGACTCGGGCCGGGAACCTGAAGGAACAGCTCATCCGCTACCAGAAAAAAACATTTGAGGATTTCACCATTTGGGCCGTGGACCCCTCATTTCTGAAAATGTTTTCCTTCCCGCTGCAGGAGGGGGATCCGGCGCACGCCCTAACAGGAACCTCTTCCCTGGTCATGACAGCACGCATGGCAGCCAGCGTTTTCGGCTCCGGCCAGGCGATCGGCCGGACCGTCAACATGTCCCAAGCCGCCGATTTCACCGTCAGCGGAGTCATGGCTGACATTCCCCGCAATTCCTCCCTGCAGTTCGATGCCCTTATCCCTTATCGCTATCTCGACTCGATCGGCGGGACAGACGACAATTTCACCAACAACCAGACCTATACGTGGATCCAATTGCAGCCCGGGACTTCCGCCGAGAAGGCCACCCGAAAAATCAGCGGTTTCATCCGCCGGAAAGTCCCCCGCAGCTCGATGGCTCTCGAGCTCCTGCCCCTGCCGAGGGTCCACCTGTATACCTACTCGGGCTACCAGAAGAACCTGGACGTGCAGTCCGTTTATTTGTTCTCCATCATCGCCCTTTTCGTTCTCCTCGTCGGCTGCATCAACTTCATGAACCTGGCCACAGCACGCTCGGCCAAGCGGGCCAGGGAAGTCGGCCTGCGCAAGGTTGTGGGCGCCTCCCGGTGGCAGCTCATCCGCCAGTTCTACGGCGAATCCCTCCTCTTTGCCTTCGGGGCATTGGCTTTTTCCATTGCCGCCGTTTCCGTGGTCCTGCCGGCGTTCAACTCCTTGACCGCAAAGGATATTTCCTGGAATACGCCGGGAGCCGGACTCCTCGTCTTGGGTCTGGCCGGAATGGCCTTGTTGACCGCCTTGATTTCGGGCAGCTACCCGGCCATTTTCCTCTCCTCCTTTCAGCCGGTACACACCTTGAAAGGAAACGTGAAGGCAAAAGGGGGGAACGCAAACTTCCGGCGAACCCTGGTGGTAGTCCAGTTTGCCTTGTCGACCGTCCTCATCATCGGCACAGGCATCGTCTATAAACAAATGAAGTTCATCAAGAACCGGAACCTGGGATGGAACAAGGATCAGGTCATTGCCATTCCCATCCGCTCTTACAGCCAACCCCATCTGGAAACACTCAAAACCAAATTGGCTGTTACGACCGGCGTGCAAAACGTCGCGGCAGCTTCGCAGGCGCCTTCCTTCACAAGCTGGAGTTCCAGCGGCTTCGATTGGGAAGGCAAACCCCAGTCCCTTAAGGTGGATGTGACCTACATGGGAGCCGATGACGGCTATGTGGGGACGATGGGGATGACCCTGGCCAAGGGCCGCAATTTTTCCCGGGAATTCCCGGCCGACAAGAAAGAGAGTTTCCTGATCAATGAAGAAATGGCACGGCTCATGGGGCATGAAGACCCGATTGGAAAATCCTTTTCCTTCTGGGAACAGAAGGGGAAGATTGTCGGCGTCGTCCGCGACTTCCATTTCCAACCCCTGACCCGCAAGATCGAGCCGCTCGTCATTCAATGGGCCGAGCCCGAATGGACCAACTTCCTATTCCTGCGGATCAATACCCAACGTATGGCCGAAACCCTGAGCGCCGTCCAAGGAACATGGAAAAAAATCATGCCCGATTTCCCGTTCAGTTACCGGTTTTTGGACGAAGAGGTTGCCAGCCTGTACAAATCCGAGCAACAAACCGGAACGTTGTTGGAAATCTTCACGGCCATGGCCATCCTGGTGGCCTGTCTGGGACTGTTCGGACTCGCCTCCTTTTCGGCCGAACGGAGGGCCAAAGAGATCGGCATCCGCAAAGTTCTGGGGGCAGCGGTACCGAGGATCGTGGTCCTCATATGCCAGGAATCCCTGGCCCTCGTCGCCTTGGCCAATCTCATCGCCTGGCCGCTTGCCTATCTGGCCGCCGCGGGCTGGTTGAACAACTTCGTCTATCGCCTTCCCATCGATCCCGGTATTTTTCTCTTTTCAGGATCACTGGTGCTGGCCATCGCCCTGCTGACGGTCGGCTTCCAAGCCGTCCGCGCCGCCCGCGCCAACCCGGTGGACAGTTTGAGATATGAATAATCCGAGGTGAACCATGCTGAAGAGCTATTTCAAAATCACTTTCCGTAATTTTAAAAGACAAAAAGCATATTCGCTCATTAATATGATCGGATTGGCGATCGGATTGACGATCAGCCTGCTAATCTTTTTTTGGGTAAAGGATGAATTGAGTTATGACAGGTACCATGAGCATGCCGACAGCTTATTCAGAGTGGTCAATGCTGAAATCTCTCCATCCGGCGAGAAACACTATTCGGAACCCACGCCCCCGATCTTGGCTCCTTTCCTCAAAGGAAATTTTCCTGAAATAGTCCATGCATCCCGCTGGTTCACTCCGAAATTTTCTATCGGGAATGATAAAAAGAAATTTGTGGAAATTGTCGGCATGGTGGACAGAGAATTCTTCGAAATGTTTTCTTTCACATTTGCAAAGGGAAGGCCGCAAAATGCTCTGCCGGAACCCACTTCCATCATACTCACCGAATCACTAGCGCACAAGCTTTTCAGAGACGAGGACCCGATGGACAAGGTGATTCAGGTCGAGGGGCAGGCAGGGTATATGGTCTCCGCCGTGATCAAGGATTTGCCTGACAACACGCACATGCTCAGATGCGGAGCATTTCTGCAGATCCAGTTGTTACAGAGTTGGGGAAGAAAACTGGATCATTGGGGGGATGAAAGTTTCAAAACATATGTTCAATTGGTTGAAAATGCCGACCCGGATATGCTGAGGAATAAGATTGCCAACGTATACAAGGACAACATTGCGGGAAGCCGCTCACAAATCGATCTGGAACCGGTTACCAGAATTCATCTTGATCCGCTAGGCGGTGGAGGCTCGATCGCACACATCTATGTTCTTTCGCTGATGGCTTTGTTTATTCTGCTCATCGCGAGCATCAACTATATGAACCTGGCAACGGCACGCTCAACTAAGCGCGCAAGGGAAGTCGGCATACGGAAAGCCGTCGGAGCCAACCGCCAGCAACTGGCAAGGCAATTTTTCGGGGAATCATTTTTCATGGTTTTCATCTCAATGATTGTCGCGCTGTTTTTGACTCACTTGTCCCTGCCCTTGTTTAGTCGAATCGCTGGGAAACACCTTTTAATATCATACTCGATTGGAGATGTTTCTATACTCGCCCTCATTACTCTCGGAATTGGACTGCTCTCAGGAAGTTACCCCGCATTTGTTTTATCCGGATTCAAACCTGTCCGCGCGTTGCATGGCGGAGCGCAATCCGGCGGTGGGCATTCGTTCAGGAGGGCACTGGTTGTGCTCCAGTTCTCTCTTTCAATATTGTTAATCATCGCCAATCTCGTCATTTTTCAACAGCTGAAGTTCATGCAGGATAAGCCGCTGGGGTATCACCCCGAAAATATCATATGCATGACCCTTGACGAGCAGATCGGGCAGAATTACCAAGCCATAAAATCACAGTTGCTGCAGAATCCAGACATACTGGCCATCACCAAGATGAATACCACTCTGGACAGCAGGGAATCAACGATCACGTTCGAAAATCTCCAATGGAACAATAAGACCGAAGCACATGATCAAACGATACTTTCACTGATGGGAGCGGATGAGGATTTTCTGAAGACATTCGATGTGAAGATGAAAGAAGGGAGATTCTTTGGCAAGCGATTGCCCAGTGGCCAGGCGAGGGAGATCGTGATCAACGAGACGGCGGCAAAAGTGATGGGCTTGGAACATCCATTGGAAGCGGATATCTACTACGCTGGAAAGAGACTGACCTGTATAGGCGTAATGAAGGATTTCCACTACCAATCGCTGCACAATAAGATCGAACCGCTGATGCTCATGGAGAACTGGGCAGTGGACTGTTTTGCCGCAAGGATCTCCAGTCATCATTTCCCCGACACGATTTCCTTCATTGAAGGCACAATCGGAAAAACCGTTCCAGGATACAAGATAGAATATGAATTTCTGGATGACCGTTTGGCTAACTTGTACAGTGCGGAAAACCGCACCGGATCGATTGCCTTTGTGATGATGCTGGTCGCGATCATGATCTCCAGCATGGGGCTCCTGGGTTTGGTATCGTTCAGTGCCGAACAAAGAACCAAGGAAATCGGCATCCGCAAAGTGCTGGGATCCACTCCCATCGGTATTGTATCCCTTCTATTGAAAGATTTTTCAAGATGGGTGTTGCTGGCCAATGTTTTCGCCTGGCCCATTGCCTACATTCTAAGCAAAAATTGGTTGAACGGCTTCGCCTATCGGATCGATCTTGGCATGGGGACATTTGTCTTAGCGGGATCGGGGGCGCTGATGATTGCCATGCTGGCCGCCGGTTATCAGGCAACGAAAGCAACCCTTGTTGATCCGGTGAAAGCCTTGAAATATGAGTAAATCCAAGCCGAGACGAAAGCAAAAAGAAGAGACCGGGATCGTGCGGCGTCTGTTCCGCCTCTTGATTCGCTGCAACCTGGACGGCTTAGACGCCAACGTCTACCTGCTGTCCGTTGCCATGACCCTGAGCGCCGCTGCCGCCAACCCGGTGCATAGCCTGAGGAACGAATAAAATGCACACACTTTTCTTCCAGCCTCCGACCTCCAGACCGAGGTCTGCAGTCTTCAGATATCGAGGTGAACCATGTTTAAAAATTATCTGAAGACCGCCTGGCGCAACATCGCCCGCCACAAGGGCTATTCCTTTATCAATATCTTCGGCCTGGCCGTGGGCATCGCCTGCTGCCTGCTGATCATGCTTTATGTCCGCTACGAACATAGCTATGACCGGTTCCATGCATATGAAGACCGTATTTTCCGCATCGAACCCCAGTTCCTGAACGCCGACGGCTCCTTGCGGCAAAGTTTTGGTTCCCTGGCCCCCGGATTCGTGCCTTTTCTGGAGAATGAATTTCCCGAAATAGAGCGCATCGTCAAGGTCCTGCAGCTGGAGCAGTTCGGGGAATCGCTGGTCACATACGGCGACAGGAAATTCAACGAAAAACGCTTCTACCTTTCCGAGCCGGCCCTTTTCGATATTTTTACCCTGCCCCTTTCGAAAGGAAATCCCCAAACCGCGTTGCAGGACCCGAACAACCTGGTCATTTCCGAATCCATGGCCGCAAAATACTTCGGAACGGATGACCCGCTGGGAAAAATGCTCAAGATCGATCTGCCGATCCTGGGCAGCCAACTTCTCACCATCACCGCGGTGATGAAAGATTCGCCGGCCAACACCCATGCCCATTTCGATTTCATCGGCTCGCTGCTGCTGACCAAGAATATTCCCAGGGGCAGCGACTATTTTTACGGCACCGCCAACTTGAGCGACAATGTCACCCAGGTCTACCTGCGCCTGGCCGCCGGCGTCAAGCCCGCGGTCGTGTCCGGACGCCTGCCGGCCGTCATCGACCGGGCCGTGCCCCCCAGGCCGGACGAAGCCGGCAACCTGGTGCCGATGAGCAAGAGAGGCAGGCTCCTGCTGCGCCGGGTCACCGACATCCATCTGGACGCGCACACGGCCAAGGAACTGGAACCGAACGGCGACCGGGCCACCGTCACCTTCTTCATGGTGATCGCATTTTTCATCCTGCTCCTGGCCTGCATCAATTTCACCAACCTGGCCACGGCCAGGGCTTCCCGAAGGGCGCGCGAAGTGGGCCTGAGAAAAGTAGTGGGCGGGAACCGCGGCATGCTGGCCGTCCAGTTCCTGTCCGAGTCGCTGCTGATCTCGTGCCTTGCCCTGCTGCTGGCCCTGTTCCTGGTCTGGATCCTTCTGCCGCTGTTCAGCGGATTGTTCAACTGCGATCTGAGTTTCCGTCCCCTGCTGGAGCCGCAATCGCTGTTGCTGCTGGCCGTGATCCTCATTTTCACCGCCCTCTGCTCCGGCATCTATCCGGCACTCTATCTCAGTTCCTTCAAGCCGGCCACCATTCTGCGCGGAGAGCTGACCCGCGGCAGCGGCGGGGCCCGGCTGCGCAAAGCCCTGGTGGTCTTCCAGTTCGCCATCGCCACGATCCTCATCGTCAGTGTAGGAGTAACGATGGCCCAGATGCGCTTTTTCCGCAACGCCGACATCGGTTTTGACCGGGAAAACATCCTGCTGATACCCGTAGACGGAACCATCGTGCAAAATTGGCAGAACGCCAAGGAAAGCATCATTAAAAGCCCTTATGTCAAGGCGGCCACCTTGTCCAAGCGGGCCCCCTCCCACCGCCTGCTCGATGCCCCCGGGTTCAGCATCGAGGTCGGTGGGCGAAAACTTCGCAACGATTTCCCCATGCCGCACAACCGGGTCGATTTCGATTTTTTCAAGACCTACGATATTCCGATCGTGGCCGGGCGTGATTTTTCCCAGGCCCATCCCACCGACGCCACCGCCGCCTTCATCCTCAACGAAACCGCCGTTCACCAGCTGGGTTGGCGTCATGCCAGCGAAGCCATCGGCAAGACCATGAGTGTCTCCGGCCGCCCGCCGGCGCAGATCATCGGCGTGGTGGCGGACTTCAACTACGAATCCCTGCATAACAAAATCCCGGCCATCGTCACCTACATCGTACCCAACCAGGTCAACACGGTATCGGTGCGGATCCATCCCGGGAATCCCCAGCGCGCCATCGACCAGCTCCGCACCGTCTGGCAGCGATACAACCCCGGTTTCCCCTTCCGTTTTTATTTTTTGGATGAACAGTTGAATTCCCTTTACCAGAACGAAAAGCGCATGATGGATATGTTCGGCACATTCAGCATCCTGGCCGTGATCATTGCCTGCCTGGGGCTTTTCGGGCTGGCTTCTTTCGCCGCCGCCAAAAGGACAAAGGAAATCGGCGTGCGCAAGGTTTTCGGGGCCTCCATCGCCAGGATCGTCGGCATTCTGGTCAGGGAATTCCTGTGGCTGGTGCTGATCGCCAATCTCCTCGCCTGGCCGCTGGCCTATTTTGCCATGCGCAGCTGGCTGCAGGGTTTTGCCTACCGGATTTCCTTGGGTATCTCGGTCTTCATGCTGTCAGGACTGCTGACGCTGTGCATCGCGCTGTGTACGGTGAGCTACCAGGCTATGCGCGCCGCCCGCGCTAACCCGGTGGACAGCCTGAGATATGAATGAGTTGAGGTGAATCCATGATCAATAATTATGTAAAGACCGCCTGGCGAAACATCGTCCGTCATAAAGGATATTCCTTTATCAATATTTTCGGCCTGGCCGTGGGCATGGCCTGCTGCGTCCTGATGATGCTCTGGATTCAGAACGAGAGCAGTTTCGATCGCTTCCATGCCAACGGGAATTCGCTCTGCCGGGTCATCGCAGAAACAAGGACCGAGAACGACACGTTCATGGAAGCCAAGGTCGCCACGCCGCTCGGCCCGGCCCTCAAGGAGGCGTTTCCCGAGATAATCGATTTTTCCCGCTATCTGGGCGGACTTCAATACGGGATCAAGTATGCCGGGAAGGATTTTTACGACGATGTCATCGCGGCCGCGGAACCTTCGTTTTTTACGATGTTTTCCTTTCCTTTCATCAAGGGCGATCCGAAGACGGCCCTGGCCGAACCGCACTCGATCGTGATCACGGAGGGCTTGGCCCGCAAGATCTTCGGCGACAGCGAGCCCATGGGCCAGACCCTGACGTTTATCGGCAACGTCGACGTGTATTCCGTGACGGGCGTCATCCGCGAAATTCCGCAAAATTCACACTTGCGCTTCGACTGCGTCATTCCCTGCGTCAACATGCAGCGCTACCACCACGTCGACTACGGCGATTGGAACGAAAAATTCCTGTGCCTCTATGTCCGGCTGGCGCCCGGGGCCTCCGCGGCCCGGACGTCCCGCAAGATTTCGCGTTTTTTTTCCGAAAAACTGTCCAGGCCCAACGCGTCGCTCATGCTGCAACCTCTGAAGGACGTGCACCTGCGGTCGAATTTTCGCCTGGATTTCTACAACGACTCCCAGGTAAGCATTACGACACTTTGGATCTTTTCCCTCGCCGCCCTGGCGATCCTCCTGCTGGCCTGCATCAATTTCATGAACCTGGCCACGGCGCATGCCGCCAGCCGAGGCAAGGAGGTCGGCTTGCGCAAGGTCACGGGGGCCCGCCGATCGGACCTCATCAGGCAATTCCTCGGAGAATCAGTCGCGATATCCTTTCTCAGCCTCGGCCTGGCGTTGTTGCTGGCCTATGCGTTCCTGCCTCTCTTCAACAGTCTGGCCGAAAGGCAGCTGACCCTGGCCCACCTGGCCGAACCCTGGCTGCTTTTCGGATTGCTGGCAATCACCTTGCTGACCGGGCTGCTGGCCGGCAGCTATCCGGCGCTGATCCTCTCGGCGTTCAGGCCGGCGCAAATCCTGAAGGGGGGGCCGGTCTCAGGGGGGCGCGGCCAGGCCGCCCTGCGCAAGAGCCTGGTCGTCATCCAGTTCGCCATGACGCTCTTCCTCGTCGTGGGCACCTTCATCGTAGGCGAGCAATTGAAGTTCATGCGTTCCAAGGACCTGGGGATCAACCCGCATCACGTCCTGACCTTCTTTTTGCCCGCAAGGGAGGATGTCCTGAAGAATGCCTTGCTTGCCAATCCCCGGGTCCTCAGCATGACCCATTCCCTGCCCCCCGGGATCGAGCAAAGGGGCATCGACAACCTGACCTGGGAAGGGAAAAATCCCGACGACCGCATCTTGTTCTATCCCACGACCGTCGATCCCGATTACCTCAGGACATTCGGCATCAAAATGGCGGCCGGGCGGTTTTTCTCCCATGACCTGCTTTCCGATCGGTCGAGATCCGTGGTCATCAATGAAACGGCGGCAGGGCTTCTGGGCCCCGGTTCCCCGATCGGGAAGCGCATCACCATCGGCGCCCGGACGACGCCCTGGACGATCCCTGAACGAAAACTGACCGTGATCGGCGTCATCAGGGACTTCCACCAGATGTCGCTGCACCAGCCCATCGAACCCGCGCTGTTCACATGGGAAAAGGAGGGCGGCTGGCCGTATATCAGCCTGCGCATCAGCCCGGTGAATGTCGCGGCGACATTGAAGTTCCTGGAAAGGACCAGCAAGAAACTGGCCCCGGCAGGCTTCCGCTTCACCTACGAATTCCTCGACTCGAAACTCGATGCCTTCTACAAGTCCGAGCGCACGATCAAGTCCATCCTCGAACTGTTCACGATACTGGCCATGATCACGGCCTGTCTCGGCCTGTTCGGGCTGGCCTTGTTCCTGGCCGAGAAAAGGACCAAGGAGATCGGCATCCGCAAGGTCCTGGGCGCTTCGGTTTC
>DATKZA010000113.1:0-11962 GCA_035528155.1 Patescibacteria group bacterium
GCATCCAGGATATTGCACGTGGCGATCAAGCCGGCGCATAGGCCATGGCGCTTCGCGATTTCAAGTATGGATGGTTGCGGTTTTCCGCATGCATCCACCCCTACATAACTATTATTGGTTTTGCTGCCTGTGGCAAAAGCGGTTCCTGCTGCCGCAGAGTTGGTTATCAATCGGTTGGCACTGTACGTTTTGGCCAGACCCACATATTGGCAATTTTCAATATTCAGGTGACCCTTATTGGCGGTCCAGGCCGTGTACATCGTGGCCAGGCTCATGCCGTCGCCAACCATAAGAATAATGTTTTTTGGTTTATCCTGCTTTGCCGGTGCCGTAATTTTTTCCACCGCATAGGGACGGGGCATCCGGAATGTTTGAATTTTTTGCACGCAGGAGAAATTGCCAATCAAAAACAAAAAGCAAAAAGTCAACGAGAGTAAAGCTCTTTTTTTCATTGTTCATCCCTGCCCGTTGGAGCGGCGTTGACCCACCTGCCGCATTCAACCCAAGCAGGCATTTTAAGCGCAATCAAAAATATAATCAAATACAGCGAGTCCCGACGCTGTCGATGGCCGGCGCCATGCATATTTCATTTTCCCGGACGGTCGGTTATAATGACAACCCATGGAAGTCAGCGCCTATCACGAGACATTCGAGCTGCCCGCGGCGGCGGTGGACGATTCCCATCTGGGGAGGCTGCTGGCCGTGCTCGACGCCATGCAGGAGGCGGCCGGGCGCCACGCCGAAATACTGGGAGTGGGCGTGCGCGACCTGCACGGCAAGGGACTGACCTGGGTGCTGGCCCGGCTGCACGTCAAGGTCAACCTCATCCCGGCGGCGGGGCAATCCGTTCACATCGCCACCTGGCCCTCGGGCCGGCACCGTTTGTTCGCCCTGCGCGAGTTCCGCCTGACCGACCAGGCCGACAACGAGATCCTGCGCTCCACCAGCGCCTGGGCGCTGATGAACATGGAGACGCGGCGGCCGGCGCGCCTCGATCCCCACCTGCCCGTGTTCACGCGCCACCCCGGGCGCATGATCGAGGACGACTTCCCGGCGCTGCCGCCGCTGCAGAATGCCGGCGGCCCGGTTTCTTTCCGGGCCGAAGCGGCCGACATCGACATCAACGATCACGTCAACAACACGGTCTATTTCGCTTGGGCCCTGCGCGCCGTACCCGCTGAAACGCGCCGGCAAAAGCCCCTCGCCCTGGAGGCCGCCTTCCTGGGCGAAGCGCGCCTGGGCGACGAGATCCTCTGCCACAGTGAAAGCACGGTCGAGAACGGCAGGACCATTTTCCTGCAAAGCCTGCAGGACGCCGCCTCGGGCCGCGAGCTGAACCGGCTGCGCTGGCGCTTTTAAAAAAATCCCGTTTTTTCATTTTCATTCAAGATACACAAGGAGGGAGACATGGGATTCGCCAAGGAATTCAAGACCTTCGCCATGCGCGGCAACGTCATGGACATGGCCGTCGGCATCGTCATCGGCGCCGCTTTCGGCAAGATCGCCACCTCGCTGGTCAACGATGTCATCATGCCCCCCGTCGGCGTTCTGCTGGGCGACGTGGATTTTTCACGGTTGGCCGTCACCGTGAAGGCCGCCGCTGAAGGGTCGCCGGCGGTGGTCCTGAAATACGGCATGTTCATCAACACCGTCATCGACTTCCTGATCGTGGCCTTCGCCATCTTCATGGTGATCAAGGGCATGAACACCCTGAAGCGAAAACAGGAAGAGGCTCCGGTCACGCCGCCCGCGCCCCCGGTCCAGGAGATGCTGCTGCGCGACATCAGGGATATACTGCGCAGCAAGGGCGAGAAGATCTTATAAAGCAGGCTATCAGTGATTGGTGATTGGTAAGCAGTGATTGGTGAAGAGAACAAGCAAAAATTGAAGTCTTCTCTTTAACTAATCACTAATCACTCATTACTAATCACGAACCTGATGGGGACGGCGATATCGGAATCCCTCCACAATGCCGGCTGCTCGCGGCCGCCGTCGTCGCTGCCGTTGGGACCGATACTGTACAGCACCCCCCGCTCACGGCTTAAAAGAAAGGGGAGACCGCTGAAGGGATCGCGCTCCGCCGCCGAGGAGAGCAGTCCCGCGAGCTCGGCCCGGCTTAACCCGCTGTCCCGGCCGGCCTGGAGCCGCGCCCGCGCCAGCAGCCGGACCAAGTCATAGCGGGCCTTCAGCACGTGGCTGCGGTAGACATAATGCTGCAGCACCGGCCAGGTGTAGGGCACGGCCGAACGCACCATCATTTTCCCCAGCGGGTTGCGCAGCCACCAGAATGGGGATTGCAGGGAGTCCAGCCCGTAATGCAGCGCCGCTCCGTGCTTGGCATCCCATTGCCAGGGCGGGATTTCTTCCAGGCGGCCGACGTTCTCCCAGAAGGCGCAGGCCGCGGTCAGCGTTTCGTTCTCCTGTACGAAAAAAGCCGCCAACGCGTGGGCGGCCGTGTAGAGCCGCAAACCGGAAATGGCCACGAACCTTTCCATGGCGAAAAAAGCGGCCGGTTCGCGGAAAAAATCCTTGAGCAGCCAGGGATCAACGATCCTGCTTTTCTTCAGCCGAGACAGGTCTGCGGCGAAATCCAGGCAGGTGAAGGCGCGGACGGTCGCGGTGCCGAACCGCCCGGCCGTCCGGGCCGGCAAACGCTCCAAAACCAGGCGTGCGAGGTCTGACGGGCATTCCGGGCGGTTGAGCAGCGCCACCAGCGCCCGCAGCGACAGCTCGACCATGTCCTTGCCCAGGGAATTGGCCGCCAGGGTGCGTCCCGAACTTATCAGCCGGAAACCGGCGGCAGCGGCCGCCAGCAAGTCCGCGCCGGCCGGCAGCCAATCGCCGTCCAGGGCGGCCAACAGCCGGGATGCGGCGAAGAGCCGCGCCTGACCGGCGGCCAGGTTGGCGCAGAGCTTGGGCAGCTCGAAACCGACAGGGGAAAAATCTTCGAGGCGGGAGCTGCCCAGAACCTGTTCGTAACGCTTTTGCAAAACGGCGAAGCGCTGCCGGCGCTCGGCAATCTCAGTGCGGCGCTTGGCGAAAAAAACGCAGATGTCCTCTTGCGTTGCCTGGGGAAAATTCAGCCTGGCCCCCTGCCAGTGCTCCCGGTACTCCAGGTTGAGGCGCGCCAGCCATTGCCCGTAGGGCGAGCGGCTCCGGCGCTCCCTGGCCCGGGCCGCGAACATGTCAAGCAACAGGCCGCGGTAGGCCTGGCCTGAAGGGTCGCTGGCCGGAGGTTCGGCGAAGCCCCAGAGAATGAAAAAACCGTTGTCGGGCCCCAGGCCGGCGCCGGGCAGGAGCGGCGCCGTCGGCTGGGGAGCGGGCGGAGCGTCAAAAAGGTTCAACCCGACTACTATCAGTGCCACGCACGCCGCCGCGGCCGCGCCCCAAAACACCATCTTTTTCATGGCCGCTGGCAGCAGGGATTAATTGTCGCGGCCGCCCGGTCTGCGCTGGAGCAGGATCTCCTTCAGCTGCAGCAGGTTTTTCACGGCCGCCCCCTTGTAATGGTTGTTGCCCGAAACAAACACTTTCTTGGCCTGCTCCTTCAAGCGCGCCACCACCGTGCCCAGGCGGCCAAGTTCAGCCGCGGAATAGGAATAATCGTAGCGGGCGTCGCGCCCCTGGCCGGAAAACCAGTCCTTGTAATTGCGCCCATGCAGCCGCAGGTAAGCCGTTTCCCCGGCGGTGACCAGCGCGGTCAAGCCCAGCGACTGGGAAATAAGCGGCTGGTCGATGTTGGTCCAGATCAGGCCGCTGCTTCTAAAAAAAGCCAGGACCTCATCTTCGAGCCAGCCCTGGTGGCGGAATTCAACGGCCAGTGGAAAAGCAGCGAAATGGCCCGCCAGTTCCTCCAGGTAGGACAGCGCTTCGGGGTTGAAGTGGAAGGAATAGGGGAACTGGGCCAATATCCCGGCCAGTTTTCCGGTAGCGGCCAGGGGCTGCAGACAGTCGCGAAAACCGTGAATCATGGGTTTTTCCAGTTTGCGCTCGTGGGTAAATGACTGGTGCAGTTTGATCCAGAAGCGGAAATCGGGAAAGGCAGCGGTCTTGTCCACCCAGCCCTGGGTCAGGGCCAGGGTCGGGATGCGGTAGAAGCTGGTGTTGACCTCGACAAAATCGAACTGGTCGGCCAGGAAGGCCAGGTGGTTGAAGCGTGGCGGCAGCGGCTCGGGATACACGTTGCCCCGCCAGTCAGCGTAGCTCCAGCCGGCCGGGCCGAAATAGACACCGTCAGGATTTGTCATCCAGAATTTCCCGGACTTTGGCCAGCAGGTCCCCGATCTGGTAGGGCTTCTGGATGAAACCCCTGACCCCCAGGGCCAGGATCTCGTTCACCTTGTCGTTCTGGCCGTAGCCGGTGGAAAAGAGCACGCGCACCTCGGGATTGATCTCCTTCAATTCAAGGAAAGTCTCGCGCCCGCCCTTCCTGGGCATGACCATATCCAGGATCACCAGGTCGATCTGCTCAAGCTGGCTGCTGTATATGTCTATTCCCTCCTCGCCGTCTGCGGCCAGCAGGACCCGGTAGCCGTAGCTGCCCAGGATATCGCAAGCCACCTGGCGGATGGTCTCCTCGTCGTCGATGACCAGGACCGTCTCATGGCCGCGGGCCATTTCCGTTTCGACGATGCTTTCCATGACCTCGGGCTTGCCGCTCAAGGGGAGGTATACCTTGAAAGTGGATCCCTCGCCGCACTCGCTGTAGACATTAATAAAACCGCCGTGGTTTTTCACCACACCGTAAACCATGGACAAACCCAAGCCCGTGCCCTTGCCCTTTTCCTTGGTGGTGAAGAAGGGTTCAAATATCCGCCGCTTGGTGTTCTCATCCATGCCCATGCCGTTGTCACTGACCGCCATGACCGCGAACCACCCCGGCTTGGTTTCGACCTGGCTGCGAACGTCCTTTTCGCTTAAGCAGGCCAGCGACGACTGGATGGTCAACCGACCGCCGCCGGGCATGGCGTCACGGGCGTTGACGCAGAGATTGATCAGCACCTGCTGGATCTGGCCGACATCGATCTCGACTGTCGGCAGGCTCTCGTTCAGGTGCGTCTCGATGACGATGGACTTGTCCAGGGTTCCGGCCAGGAGCTTCAGCGATTCGCTGATGACACTGTTCAGGTTGGAGGGGCGGATGTCATACTTGCCGCCGCGGGCGAAAGCCAGCAGCTGCGCGGTCAGTTCGGCCGCGCGGCTGGCGCTTTTTTCGATGGTGTCGAGCGGCCGGAAAAAAGGGTGGTCGCTTTTGATGTTGGTCTTCAGCCAGGAAGCGTAGCCCAGGATGCCGCCCAGGATGTTGTTGAAATCATGGGCGATGCCCCCGGCCAGCAGGCCGATGGATTCCATTTTCTGGGCCTGAATGAAGCGCTCTTCCAGGAGCTTGCGTTCGCTGATGTCGCGTACGTATTCGATCACCCCGTTCACCCGGCCGGAAGAATCAATAAGCGGAAAGGCGTGCAGCTCCAACCAGCCGCGGCGGTTGTCGCTGCCGACCAGCGGCACGATGTCCACCTGGGGGATCTTTTTCTTGATGGCGCGCACAGTGGGACAGACGCGGCAGGCTTTTTTCCGCCCGTGGTAGGCCTGGAAACATTTTTTCCCGGCCAGGGGCACCTGGTGGGCATACAATTCGTCCATGGCCTGGTTGACCTGCAGGATGTTCAGGTTGCGGTCGAGGACACTGATCCCGTCCTGGATGCCGTTGAACACCGCGGCCAGGAAACGCTGGCTTTCCCTAATCTCGTTTTCCGCCTGCTTGCGCCACAGGGCGTCGGCGATATGCTGGGAAACAAAAATGAGCAATTCGCGGTCCCTTTCCGAATAGTGAAAATCCTCCTGGTAGCTTTGGATCACCAGGACACCGAAAGTGCGCTCCCCTCTTTTCAGCGGCACCCCCAGCCATTCGCTGGACGGGGCGCCGATCAGTTCGATCAACCCGTCCTTGGCCATCTGCAGGACCTGCTGGTCCGAGGCCAGCAGCGGCTGGCCCGTGCGCAGGACATATTCGGTCAAGCCCCGGCCCAGTTTTTTCGGCTTTGGCGGAGGGTCGTATTCATCGAGGAAATTGTGAAAACTGAGCACTTTCCCGGAAGTATCGGTCAGGGCGATATAAAAATTGCGGGCGTAGAGCAGGCTGGAAAGGATGCCGTGAATGGCTTTGTACAGCGCGTCCATATCCTCGGCCTGACTGGCCTTTTCCGAGATCTGGAAGAGCGCCGACTGCAGGATCTCGGACTGGCGATGGCGGTCGATCTCTTCCTCAAACTGGCGGTTGCTGAGTTTCAATTCCAGGGTGCGTTCGCTGACCAGCGCTTCCAGCTGGTCGCGGTACATTTTCAATTCTTTCTCGACCTGTCGGTTGACGCCCGGCCTGGCGCGGCGGACCTTTTCGGCGCTGATCTTCTTGGTCGATCGGGGCATACGGACCGCGTCGCCGTTTTTTACCGTCCTTTTTTTCATGACACCTCGTTGGGAACACCCATTATAAAAAAAAAACAAGGCAATTGCAAAAGCCGCTTATTTCGTAATGCGTGAACGAGCTCAGCGATCTTTCATGATGGGCTATGGGTGAGAAAACAGAGGACAGAAAACCGATGACAGAAAAAAGAGAAATTTCTGACTTTAAACTTCTGTCTTCTGACATCTGTCTTCCGTCCTCCCTTTACCTTCTTTTTTACCCATCACCTATCACCCCTCACCCATAACCTTGCTCTTCTTCATCCTCGAACGCCGGACATTGAACCCCGTCTTATCTCTTCCTCGTCACGCGTCACGCGTTACGCGTCACGATAGCTCTCTCCTATCCTTTACCGCGGCAGGCTTTTGTGTTACAAGAATGAAGCACGCCGAAAGGAGGAATGATGATTGTCAAGACCTATACTGATGTGCCGGCCGAGAAAGTCACCATGACCGGGGCGGAAAGCGTAACCATCCGCTGGCTGCTGGGCAAGGATTCGCCGGCCCCGAATTTTTACCTGCGTTTGTTCGAAGTCATGCCCGGCGGACACTCCCCCTACCACAGCCACGCCTCGGAACACGAGATATTCATCCTGGAAGGGCAGGGGCGCATCAACGCCAAGGGCAAAACTTTCCCGGTCGGCGCCGGCAGTTTCGCCCTGGTGGAACCCAACGAAGAGCACCAGTTTGAAAACAGCGGCGACGCGGTCCTGAAATTTCTCTGCCTGGTCCCCAGGGAAAAATAAATTCCCGGCCGCCGCCGGGAACCGTTTATTCCGTTTTCTCCACCACGATGGTCATTTTGGCGGCCAGGGCGGCGATGGCCCCGACCGCGGCCAGGACCGGCAGGAAAGCCGCCCCCACCACGCCCAGGGTCAGGGGGATCTCGATCAGGGTTTTCCCTTCCTCGTTTTTCATTATGATACGCCGGATATTGCCCTCGTGGATCAGTTCTTTTATCTTCTCGACTACCTGGCTCCCATCCAGCTTAAACTCCTCGTGGGGCGCCTTGCTTTTTTTTTCAGTCATGTCTGCCTCCTTGCCTGCTTATTAAACGTGATCCCGCTGCCACAAGTTTCGCTTGCGGCGTTTTTTTTCATATTCTGCAAAAAAATTCTCACGATTCGCCATGTGTTCCAGCGGAAAAAGGGGAATATGATTGACTAAGCGGCCGAAATGAGCGATAATAAGGATTCAGATCAAACCGGAGTTCATACCATGTCGGAAAAAAAAATGGACTGGAAGGATACGTTAAACCTGCCGCGCACCGACTTTCCCATGAAAGCCCAGCTCAGCCAGAAAGAACCCGAGACCCTGAAAAAATGGCAAGCGGCGGATATTTATAATAAAATTCTGGACAACCATGCCGGGCGGGAACCGTATATCCTGCACGACGGCCCGCCCTATGCCAACGGCAACATCCACCTGGGCACGGCCCTGAACAAGATCCTCAAGGATTTCGTCGTCAAGAGCAAAGCCATGGAAGGTTTTTACAGCCCTTACATCCCGGGCTGGGACTGTCACGGCCTGCCCATCGAGCACAAGGTGGACCAGAAACTGGGCTCGCGCAAAAAGAGCATGAGCCAGCTGCAGGTACGCGAGGAGTGCCGCCTGTACGCCGAGAAATTTCTTAACCTGCAGCGGGCCGACTTCAAGCGCCTGGGGGTTTTCGGCGCCTGGGACAAGCCCTACACCACCCTGGACCCGGCCTACGAGGCCACGGTCATCCGCTTCTTCAATTCGTTTGTCAAGAAAGGCAACGTCTATCGCAAAAAACGCCCGGTCTACTGGTGCCTCTCCTGCCAGACCGCCCTGGCCGAAGCCGAAGTCGAATACAGCAGCCACACGTCGCCCTCGATCACGGTGAAGTTCCCCCTGCGTGAACTTCCGCCGTTTTTAAAAGAATACGCCGGGCGCGCGGTTTCGGTCCTGATCTGGACGACCACCCCCTGGACCATCCCGGCCAACCTGGCCATCGCCCTGCACGCCGATTTCGATTACGCCCTGTTCGAAATGAAAGGCGAACTGTACATCGCTGCTTCGACCCTGCTGCCGGCCATCGCCGCCCTCAACGGCGACAGCTTCAGTAAGCTTAAGGAATTCAAGGGCCGCGAACTGAACGGATACAAAGCCCGCCACCCGCTTTACGAACGCGACTCGCTGCTGATCAATACCGGCTATGTGCTGCTGGACCAGGGCACCGGCTGCGTGCACACCGCACCGGGCCACGGCGAGGACGATTACCACGCCGGCGCAGCCCACAAGCTGGACATCTATTCGCCGGTCAACCCCGACGGCCGCTTCGATGAAAGCGTCGGGCCCTACCAGGGCATGCAGGTCTTTCAGGCCAACGAACGCATCGTCGAGGACCTGCGCCAAAACGGCAGCCTGCTGCACACGAACTCCATCGAGCATTCCTACCCCCACTGCTGGCGCTGCAAGAAACCGGTCATCTACCGGGCCACGGCCCAGTGGTTCATCGCCATGGACCAGGCCGACCTGCGCGCCAAGGCACTGGCAGCCATCAAGGGAGTGGCCTGGCTGCCGGCCTGGGGCGAAGAGCGCATTTCCAGCATGATCGAAAACCGCCCCGACTGGTGCATCTCGCGCCAGCGCGACTGGGGCGTCCCCCTGCCGGCATTTTTCTGCAAGGCCTGCGGGGAAGCGCTCCTCGATCCCGCTGCCATCGAAAACGTGGAAAAAAGCTTCGCCGCTCAAGGATCCAACTCCTGGTACCAGAAGACGGCGGGCGAATTCATCCCGGCCGGGACCGCCTGTCCCGGGTGCGGCGGCAAGGAGTTTGAAAAAGGAAAAGACATCCTCGACGTCTGGTTCGAGTCGGGTTCGTCGCACGGCATCCTGCAACGCTCCGCCGGCCACCGCTGGCCCGCCGACATGTACCTGGAAGGCGGCGACCAGTACCGCGGCTGGTTCCATTCCTCGCTGCTGGTGGGCATCAGCGCCCTGGACGCTTCCCCCTACCGCGCCGTAATCACCCACGGCTGGGTGCTCGACGCCGAAGGGCGGGCCATGCACAAGTCACTGGGCAACGTCATCGAGCCGCAGAGCATCATCAAGGACAGGGGCGCCGAGATCCTGCGCCTGTGGGCGGCCATGGTCAACTACCAGGAGGACGTCCGCTTCAGCAAGGAGATCCTGCTGCGCCTCAGCGAAAGCTACCGCAAGATCCGCAACACCTGGCGCTTCATGCTCGGCGTGCTCGCCGACTTCGAGCCCGGACGCCAACCGCTTGCCGATTCCGCCCTGGGCGAGACAGACCGCTATATTCTTCAGCGCCTGCAGGAGACCAAGTCCCGCGTGCTCCAGGCCTACGGGGACTTCGAATACCATGCCATCTTTCACTCCATGTTCAATTTTTTCACCGTGGACCTGAGCGCCTTCTACCTGAACATCCAGAAAGACAACCTGTACTGCAACCGCCCCGACGCCCCGGAACGCCGGGCCGCCCAACAAACCGTTTTCATCCTGCTGCGCGAAACTCTGCTGCTGATGGCCCCTATCCTGTCTTTTACCTGCGAAGAAGCCTGGGGCCACGTTCCCGACCACCCCGGTAAAGAATCGTTCATCCACCTGGAGCGCTTTCCGGAAACCGACGAAAACTTGCGCAAGGCCGTGGACACCGGGCGCTGGGAGAAGATCATGGAGATCCGCGACCGCATCCTGAAGGAGATCGAGTCGGCCCGCGCCGCCAGGCTCATCGGCGATTCGCTGGAAGCCGCGGTCGAGATCACGGCCGCGGCCGGCGACAAAGAGCTGCTGCGCTCCAACCGCGAGCTTTTCAAGGCCATCCTGGTCGTCGCCGACCTGAACGTGCGCGAAGGCAAAGAGGAAAAGATCATGGTGGCCAAGGCGACCGGGCGCAAATGCCCGCGCTGCTGGATGCGGGTCGCCGACGCCGCCGTCGACCCCGACAATCCCGAACTCTGCCCGCGCTGCGCCGCCGCGGTCAAGGAGTAAACCCGTGCACCTGAAAAAAAAGAGGACGTACCTGCTGGTCATCGCGGCCATCATCGCCATCGACCAGGCGAGCAAATGGCTGGTCACCCGCTTCATGCCCCTGGATAGCGTCCGCGACGTGATCAAGGGCTTTTTCCGCCTCTGGCACGTCCGCAACTCCGGCGCGGTCTGGGGCTTTTTTTCCGGCCATGACGGCGGCCTGGTCCCGGGCATCATCACCGCCCTGGCCATCACCGCCCTGCTTGTCGTCGCCTTCTTTTTCCTGCGCGCCGACAGCCGCTCGCGCCTGGAGCTGGCGTCCTACGCCTTCATCCTGGGCGGGGCGCTGGGCAACATCATCGACCGCCTGCGCCTGGGCTACGTCGTCGATTTCCTCGACGCCTACGTCAAATCCCAGCACTGGCCGACGTTCAATGTCGCCGACAGCTGCATCACCATCGGCGTGCTGCTGCTGGCCGCATCGATGTGGAGGGGCAAATGCACCCCATCCTGATCGAGGCCGGTCCCCTGACCATCGCCAGTTACGGCTTCCTTTTCGCCCTGGGCGTCCTGCTGGCCATCCTGCTCAGTTTGCGCCTGGCCAAAAAAGAGAACATCGACCTGAAAGTCTTCGCCGATTTCGTCTTCTACGTCATGCTGCTCAGCCTGCTGGGCGCCAAGGTCCTGCTGCTGCTGACCAACCTGGACTACTACCTGAAATACCCCGGAGAGATCAAGTACCTGCTGACCTCGGGGGGGACGTTCTACGGCGGCCTGATCTTCGGGGCCGTTTTCGCCGTCTGGTTCATCCGCCGCCACAAGCTCAGCTACCGCCAGCTGGGCGACATCGCCGGTCCGGCGCTGGCCCTGGGCCATTTTTTCGGCCGCCTGGGCTGCTTCGCCGCCGGCTGCTGCTTCGGGCGCGCCGCCGGGCACTCGCACCTGGGGGTGACGTTCAGCAGCATGAAGGCCAACGCCCTGACCGGCGTGCCGCTGCACATCCCCCTCTATCCCACCCAATTGATGGAGGCCGTGCTCAACCTGGGCAATTTCCTGTTCCTGCTGGTGTGGTACAAAAAAAGAAGATTCAAAGGCCAGGTTTTCGCCTTATACATGCTGAACTATTCCCTGATCCGCTTCGCGGTCGAATACTTCCGCGGCGACCCCGACCGGGGTTATGTCTTCGGAAGCATGGAGCGCCCGTTTTCCAGCCTGTCGCTGCCGCAACTGATCTCCATCGCCGGTTTCATTACCGCCCTGGTCCTGCTGCAAGGCTTTAAAAAGAAAGGTGAAAAAGAAACTCACGTTCAGGGTTAAGGAATACTGGGAAAGGATCGACCATTACCTGACCGCCGTCCTCCAGTCCCTGTCCCGCAGCCGCATAGAAAAATTGATCCAAAACCGCCAGGTCACCTTGAACGGCGCCGTCCTGCTCAAGAAAAGCCAGGAGATCTTTCCCGGAGACCGCATCGTGGTGGAGATCGTCAGCCAAGAGCAAAGCGTGTACGCACCATCCCGCCCCCTGCAAAAACTTTTTGAAGAC
>DATKZA010000114.1:0-3806 GCA_035528155.1 Patescibacteria group bacterium
AAGCTGCTTACCAATTTTCACCTGCCGCGGTCCTCGCTGTTCATTCTGGCTGCCGCTTTTGCCGGTCTGGACCTGCTGCAGGAAACGTACCGCCAGGCCATTGCCGAAGAATATCGCTTTTTCTCTTATGGCGATGCCATGATGATCGTATGAAAGCATCGTGACCAAAAAACACAACTTCCGGAATGCCAATCCCCCTTTTATCCCCCCTTGCTAAGGGGGGCACCGATAACTGCACGATCCGTAGGGACAGGTCGCGACCTGTCCCTACCTACAATATTGTTCCTGTCTTAAAACCCCCTTTTTCAAGGGGGGTGGCGCAGCCGGGGGGATCTGGATAATGCAGCATTGCTTTTTCTTCATGCATCACGAATTTCGAGCTTACGGCGATGCCATGATGATCGTTTGAAAATATTTTTGATTGACAAATAAAATTGAATTAAATAAAATACAACTTTCCATTTGGCAAACCAACCGAGGAGAGGTGAATTGATTACGCTTGGCAAGGCAGAATTGCCTTTCAAATTATTCAAAAGCGGCAAGGTGCGCGATGTATTCGAAGTTGACGGCCGTCTGCTGATCGTCTCCAGCGACCGCATATCGGCATTCGATTATATTCTCCCTTCCTTGATTCCGGGGAAGGGGCAGATATTGAACCGCATCGCCGGTTTCTGGTTCGATAAAACACAGAACCTGATCCCCAACCACGTAATCAGTTCCGAGCCGGAAAAGCTTCTGGAATTTGAAGCCCAGGCAGATATCCTGGAAAAACGCTCGCTTTTGGCCAAGAAACTCGATGCCTATCCCATCGAAGCCATAGTCCGCGGCTATATCGTGGGCTCAGGCTGGAACACCTACCAGAAAACAGGTGCCATCTGCGGCGTCAAGTTGCCGGCAGGACTAAAATTCGCCGACCCTCTCCCCGAACCCGCCTTCACGCCCACGACCAAGGCCGACAAGGGCCATGACGAGAACATCACTTTCGAACAGTTGGCCGACCGGCTGGGCGGGGAGACAGCTGTCCAGATCAAGTCTCTTTCCTTGCGGCTGTTCGCCGCGGCCAGTGCCTTCGCTCTTGAAAAGGGAATCATCATCGCCGATTCCAAGTTCGAATTCGGCCGTGACGACAAGGGAAACGTGATTCTGATTGACGAGATCTTCACTCCTGATTCTTCCCGGTTCTGGAAACGCGACGAGTACAAGCCGGGGCAGGAGCCGCCGCCGTTCGACAAGCAGTTTGTGCGTAATTTTCTCCTTGGCTCCTCCTGGGACCGGAAGTCGCCGCCACCGCAACTTCCTGCCGATGTGATTGTCTCCACGACTGAGAAATATAGGGAAATTTTCCGTATCCTGACCGGTCAGGAACCATGAGCGGCGATTTGAATATTCTGGACCTGCTTTTTTTAATGATCCTCTTTTTCTCCGTTTTTTTCGGCCTATTCCGCGGCCTGGTGCGCGAGTTGTTTTCGCTGTTTTTCCTGATCGCAGCTTTGGTCGTCGCTTTTTTTTATTATCAGGAAGCTGGACTCTTCCTGAACAGCTGGATCGACAACCGCAACCTGGCCAATTTCGCCGGTTTCCTGTTTTTACTGGCGCTGGTCGCCGTATTCGGTTCAATGATCACCCATCTGATCGGCAAATTCCTGATCGTTGGCCCGCTCAAAGCCATGGACCGCCTGCTGGGAGCTGTTTTCGGGCTGCTGCGAGGCGTTTTGCTGGCCGGCTTGGTCATTTACAGTTTCTTGGTTTTCCCTTTAAACCAGGAATTGCTCAACCATTCGCAACTGGCCCCTCATCTGGTCAGAATGATCGTTTTGGGCATCAAGGTACTGCCTCCCTCACTAAGGGACAGGCTGAAATTAATCCAATTCTATGACAGCCAAAAAGATAACCGAAATAGCCGAACAGTTTGAAGCCCTGACCATCAAGAATCAAATGAAGATTCTGGCCGGCAAGGCAGTTAATTCGCGCTATCTTTTTTATAAGGAGATCACCGAGGAATTTGAAAAGACCCTGCTGCAAGCCTTGTTGGAAAAATATGACCACAATGTGTTGAAAATGTCGGCAAGCGTCAAATTGCACCGAAATACAATTGCAAAAAAAATGAAAAAACTGAAAATAAAAGATAAAAAAATCAAAATCAAGTAAAATACGTCAATTGAAATTCCAAATTCCCCAACAAAGCATATGCTCTGCTGTAAATCACAGAGAAAATCGCGGGGCTGTTTTTTGGTATCAGGCTGATAAAAAATTGATTTTGTGATATAAAGAGTCGTTAAAAAATAATGATCCGGAGGTTGCCCATGGTTCTGCACCATGAGTTCATTAAAAATGCCAAGAAGTACTCGGAAAAACTAGCTATTATCGACCGAACCCTCGAAAAAAAGGTCACCTATTCCAAGGCCTTGATCGCCTCGTTGATACTGGCCAACAAATTCAAAAAGTACCATGACGGTTTCATTGGCATCATGATCCCCACTTCGGCCGGTTGCATGCTTTCGGTCCTTGGCGTGCTCATGTCCGGCAAGGTGCCTGTGATGATCAATTACTCCACAGGCGCGGCCAACAACGCTGAATACGCCCAGAATAAATGCGGTTTCAAGACCATCATCGCTTCCCGGGCCCTTCTTGAAAAAATCGGCTGCCGCCTGGTTTCGGGAATGGTTTTCATCGAGGATATCATGGAACGCATCACACCCGCAGACAAGGTGAAAGCTCTTTTAAGATCCAAGTTGCCGCTCAATTTGCTTTTGAAATCGGTCCACCAGGGCGAACCCGACGACAACCTGGTGATTCTTTTCACTTCGGGCAGCGAAAAGGATCCCAAGGCGGTTCAACTTACCCACCGCAACATCGGGTCAAACGTAATGGATATTGCCAAGGTTCTGACCGTGACCAGCGATGACATCATGCTGGCCAACTTGCCGCTTTTCCATGTTTTTGGCCACAATGTCGATTTCTGGCTGCCTATGCTCTTTGGCATGACCATTGTTTCCTATGCCAACCCCCTGGAATACAAAAAGGTTTGCACCATTGTACGTGAAGAAAAGGTTTCACTCATGGTCGGTACCCCCAGTTTTTTTTCCGGCTACCTGCGCCAGTCGGATCCCGGCGATTTTTCTTCACTGCGCGTCGCCGTGGCCGGGGCCGACAAGACCCCGGATTCTCTGCGCGCCGGTTTTCTGAAAAAGCACAACCTGGAACTATGCGAAGGATACGGTACCACCGAAACCAGCCCGGTCGTTTCCACCAACCTGCCCAATGCCAACAAGCCTGGCAGTGTGGGCAAGGTGCTGCCCAGTGTGCGGGTGAAGATCGTGGACATCAATTCCGGCGAAACGCTGCCGCTGGGAAGCGAGGGAAAAATTCTGGTCAAAGGCGACCTGGTCATGAAAGGGTATTTCGACGACCTGGAGGAAACCTCGATCAGGATCAAGGACGGCTGGTATGAAACAGGCGACATGGGCGTTTTGGACGAAGAAGGGTACCTGTGGCACCGAGGCCGGCTGAAGCGCTTTGTCAAGATCGGCGGCGAAATGATCTCGCTGGTGAAAGTCGAAAGCGTTCTGCTGAAACTGCTTCCAGAAGAAATTGAGTGTTGCGTGGTGGAGGTTCCGGATTCGCTGAAAGGGGCCAGGATCGTCGCCGCCCTGAACAAAGAGGTCAACGAGAAAAAAATGCTCAAGGCCATGTCCGAAGAACTCCCCGCCATCTCCCTGCCCAAGCAATTCGTGGTTCTGGAAGATTTCCCCAAAATGGGCAGCGGCAAGATCGATTTCCGCGCCATCACCGAAATGGTCCGCCAG
>DATKZA010000115.1:0-6262 GCA_035528155.1 Patescibacteria group bacterium
TTTATCGGCAGCAGGAGCGGTCAAAGCAACACCAGCGGATCGTACAATCTCTTTATAGGCAAAGAAGCCGGATTAACCAATTATAATGGAATGAATAATATTTTCGCTGGTTATAAATCCGGGAAATACAACACCACAGGATATGAGAATACTTTTATCGGTGATCATACCGGAATGCAGAATACAACTGGTTATTTGAACACCTATGTCGGCGCTAATGCAGGATACTATAACATTGGCACAACTTCCAACACCCTTATCGGCGCATCCGCCGGTGCCGAAGCTAAACAGAGTGGTTTCAACACCTTCGTCGGCGCTAGAGCTGGAGAATACAATACTGGATCTGAAAATGTTTTCATCGGCGATTGGGCTGGACGGTACAACACCGGCTATGCAAACGTATTTATAGGCAATGAAGCTGATATGGATGGCTCTAACAAGCTCGTTATCTCTAATGGATGGTATACTCCCCTGATCTCCGGTGATTTCGCTTTAGGCCATGTCGGTATAAATAACGGCTCTCCGGGATGGATGTTTGTTGTCGGCACGTCCAATGCATATTGTGACGGGGGCGCCTGGGTGGACGGCTCCAGCCGGGAGGTCAAGGAAAACATCGTGGCGTTGACGTCAGCGGAAGCCTTGCAGGCGTTCGCGAAACTCGAGCCGGTGAAGTTCAACTACAAGCAGGACAAGGAAGAGCCGCGCCTGGGATTCATTGCCGAGGATGTGCCCGAGCTGGTGGCAGAGAAGGGCAGGAAGGGGTTGAGCCCGATGGACATGGTGGCGGTGCTGACCAAGGTCGTGCAGGAACAGCAGAAGACGCTCCTGGAACTCCAAGAGAAAATAGCCAAATTGGGGGAAAAGTAATCAGAGGCCGCTCGCATATTCTCTTCAGATAGGGGCGGGGCTGGCCCCGCCCTGATTTCATCAATATTGATCATAGAGCATCCGCCTTTTCAGGGACGGACAAATCAGATTCGCCAAAGTCGGCGGATGATGTGTGCGCCAAGGGGTGCCCTTACATAAAACCCCTACAAAAAAAATTTAAAGAACCCAAGGCCGAACAGTAATTTTCCCGGGATGGCCGGGGCATCATCCAGGAAAAAATCCTTTTTCCAGCCGATGTAAGGCCTGAGTTGGACCGGTCGGCCGAAATTCGCCAGGACGCGGAAATCCACCTTGATCCTCTTGGCATCGACGCGGCCCTGCACCTCGGCAAGCAGCTTCAGCAGCTCGTTCTGGCAAAACAAAACCCCCAGTTTGCCGCAGCCTTCCAGTCCGCGCTTGAAATCATAACCTGCCGCAACTTCGTAGCGGATCGCCCGTTCCAATTCGTCGAAGTTGGGCTGGTTGCGCAAAGCCAGTCCGCTGAACAGGCTGGCCGTGAAAGGCAGCTCATCGTCGACGGGCAGGTCCAGCCGGTAATGGCTCGTCCAGGCGGCGAAGAGCCTCGGGCCGATCTTTTTCTCATAGTCCAGGCTGATGTCGTAGATCATTTTCCCGGGCCAGAACTGGGCGAAAAAACCGTCGCCGTTGAGAATAGGGGATTCAAAGTCGATGCCGGCCACGACACGCCGCATGGCATTGGCAAAGAATTCAAACTTGAAGTTGCCGGCGACCTCCAGCTTGAAGACGTCGTCAAAGGGTGAGGCCCCGACCCGCACCTTCATGCTGTCTAGGACCGCATCGCGGCCTGGCGCCGACTTGTAGCGCAGCCCGAGATAGGAGGAGGTGGGGAATTCATAGTGCCGGACATTCTTGAAAAAGAGATCGATGTTTTTGTTCAAGGCCAGCGAGATGCCCCATTCATGGAAAAACCTGGCGAAATTCACCCATTTCAATTCCGCGGCCAGCGCCAGTTCGGGGATGAGGAAACCCCGCCATTCCGCAGCCGCAACCGCCAGTTGCCGGTAGCCCTCGCTGCCGCCGGTGAAGCCGCCGATGCCCAGTGCCAAGTCGAAATTCCTGCCGGCCAGACCGGCCTTGGCGAGGACCTCGTTCAAGTTCCAGATATACGGTGTATCGCGGACGGTCTCGTGGCGGCAGAAATGGTTCAGGCGCAGTTCGAGCGACCATTTTTCGCGAAAGGTCTTTTGCACCCCGACATTGACCCAGTAATCGATGGCGCCCTGCAGGCGGCCGTTCATCCGCGAGTGGTACTGCACCTCGCTGAACAGGTTCCCCCATGGGCAGGGAAAATCAAAACGGAAGACGGGATGGTAATACCTGCGTTCCAGGGAATCGAGGCCGTATTCCATCACCAGACTGGCGCCGTTCTTCCGTTCCTGCTCCTCTTCGGCGAGAGCCCCAATGGGCAGCAGGGAGAAAAACAAGACAAAAAGCGTCACATGTCTTTTCAAGCCATATTCTTAGCAGAAAAAGGCAGGAAGGGCAAGAAGGATGAGAAACAGAGGAAGGCCACCACCGATCAATTGGGCAACCGCGAGGGTTGCCCCTACACATAAAAAATCGATCCGGTTTAAAGGAGAGCCCGAACGGCCTTGTATAGCTCCTCACCGCGCAGGTTGATATGCCGTAAAATCCCCTGGCGGTCGATCAGCCAGCTGGAGGGAGTGGCGTTGATCGAGTAGAGTTTGGCGGTGGCGTCGTTCCAGCCCCGGAAAGAACAGGCCATTTTCCACTGCGGAGATATCTCCTTCAGATAATTTTGCAGCAGAGTTTTATCGGTATCGAGGCTGATGCCCACGATAACCAAACCTTTTTCGGCAAACTCTTGGTGCAATTTTTTCAGGTTGGGCATCTCTTTGCGGCAGGGGGGACATTTGACATCCTAGAAATCGAGCAGCACCACCTTGCCCAGTTGAGCGGACAGGGAAAAGGAGGTCCCATCCAACAGCTGCACGGTGAAGTCCTTGGCCGGAAGATTGAGTCCGATCTTGTTTTCAACGGCGGCAATGACCTTGATGAAGCGGGGAGTATTCCTCAACGGGTCATAAACCTTCAAATCAAAAATATCGCGGCGGATGAAATCCCGTTCATATACCGCTTTCTCGATCCAGGCCAGGGCGTTCCCATGGTCTTTCAACCCCAGGTAGGATTCGGCGATCTTGAGGCAGTTCCAGGGGGATCGGCGAGTTGAGATTTTTTGAGACAGGGCGTCAAGGGCAAACCCATTCTCCAGGGCTTCCTGGAAGGCGCCGGTCTTCATCAGAAGGTATTGCTGGAAATCCAGCATTTCTACCTGAAATTCCAATTTTTCGGGTGATTGACTTGAAATAGCGACCAGTTTGCGCACTTGGGTCAATGCCTCGGAGTACTTTCCCGCTTGTGAACACTCATTGGCTCGATGCAGCAGCATCCTGACTTCATCCTGGGCATGGGCGCAGAAAAAAAAGAAATAAATCAGGCAAAGAAAGATCGATTTTTTCATTTTACCCCCATAAAAAACTTCTTTTGGCCGTGGTTGGCAAAAACAAAGGGCGAAAGGTGCGGTTTCATGGAAATGGATGTTCATAGCCATTGGACGTCGCAGCACCGATTGTGGTTGACAGGAAAAAAAAGGGGCAACCACCTGGGTTGCCCCTTTCCAATCAAAACAAATCTATCCTACAGCAGTCCGCGTTTTTTCAGCAGCGGCTCGACCTTGGGCTCGCGGCCGCGAAAACGCTTGTAGAGCACCATGGCGTCTTCGGTTCCCAGCTTGGCCAGGATGTTCTTGCGGAAAGAGGCGGCGGTTTTTTTGTCGAACAGCGAGGTCTCCTTGAAGGCTTCGAAGGCATCGGCGTCCAGGACTCCCGACCAGATGTAGCTGTAATAACCGGCCTCGTAGCCGCCATGGATGTGGGCGAAATAGGTGGAACGGTAGCGGGGCAGGATCTCGGGGATCAGGCCGATGGAAGCCATGACCTTGTCCTCAAAGCGGGTCACGTTGACGTTGAGAGCGCTTTCCAGTCCGTGCCAGGCCATGTCCAGGAAACAGGCGGCCAGGTATTCGACGGTTTCAAAGCCCTGGTTGAAGAGGCTGCTTTTTTTGAGTTTATCGACCAGGGCGGCGGGGATGACCTCGCCGGTCTTGTAATGTCTGGCGTAAACCTTCAGCAGTTCGGGTTCCAGCACCCAGTGTTCCATGATCTGCGACGGCAGTTCCACCGAATCCTGAGGGGCGAAGTTGGAACGGTAGACACTGTCGGTGAAAAGGGTATTCAAGGAATGACCGAATTCATGGAAAAAAGTGGAAACTTCATCGATACTGAGCAGGGATGGCGTGCCGGGCGTGGGCTTGGTGAAATTGCAGACCAGCGTGGAAAACGGGATGACGCGCTTGCCCTTCTGGTAAAAGGAACCGCGGAAAGCACCCGACCAGGCGCCGCCCTGCTTGGAGTCGCGCGGAAAGAAATCCATGTACAAAATGCCCAGCAACGTGCCGTTGCCTTCGTGGACCTCGAACACTTTGACTTCGGGGTGGTAGACGGGGATATCCTTGCGTTCTATGAATTTCAGACCCCAGAGTTTCTCAACCAGAGTAAAGACGCCCTTCTGGACATTTTCCAGTTGGAAGTAAGGGCGCAGCGCCGAGTCGTCCAGATCATACTTGGCCTTGCGCAGTTTCTCGGCGTAATACCACCAATCGGCAGGCGCCAGCTTGAATCCTCCCTGTTCCACGTCAATCAGCTTCTGCATTTCGGCCGCTTCGCTCTTGGCCCGTTCCAGGGCCGGCTTCCACAGGCGCATCAGGAATTCGTTTACGGCTTCGGGGGTCTTGGCCATGCGCGGTTCCAGGTAGAATTGGGCCGGGGTCTTATAGCCCAGCATGCGGTAGCGTTCTTCGCGAAAAGTGAGGAGCTTTTGCAGGACGGCCTTGTTGTCCTTGTCGTTGTCGCGGTCGCCGCGCATGAAATAAGCGGAATACAGCGACTTTCTCAGATCACGGTTTTCGGCATACTGCAGAAATGGCGTCCAGCTGGGCCTCTGGGTGGTAAAGACCCATTTCCCGGCCATGTTCATGGCCTTGGCCGTCTCCTCGCCCATGGCCATGACACTTTCCGGCAGGCCGGCCAGATCGGCTTTGCTTTCGATCACGATGTATGAGTCGTTGGTTTCGGCCAGCAGGTTGTCATCGAACTTGAGCGCCAACAGGGAGTGCTCGCGGTTGATGTCGCGCAGGCGGCTCTTCTGCTTTTCATCCAGCAGCGCACCGCTGCGCAGGAAGCCGCGATACGTATTTTTCAGCAAATAGAGCTGCACACCGGAAAGTTTCAACCTGGCCCGCTTATCGTAAACGGCCTTCACCCGGGCAAAGAGCTTTTCATTGAGCGAAATGTTGTCATTGTGGGCGGAAAACAACGGCGACAGTTGGTTGGCAAGGTCCTGCATCTGGGGGCTGGTGACGGCTCCCAGCAGTGAATAAAAAACGGCGGCCACATCGCCCAGAAGCTGGCCCGACATATCCAGGGCCACAATGGTGTTTTCGAAGGTCGCCGGCTTGGGATTGCTGACAATGGCATCGATCTCGCCCTGGTGGCGCTTGATCCCTTCCTGTACCGCCGGCAGGTAGTGGGCGATCTGGATGCGGTCAAAGGCCGGGGTTTGAAACGGCGTATTGGGGGTGACCAAAAACGGGTTGTCCTCGGCCGCCAGGGGCAGGCACAGGACCGCCAGCAGCAAAGCCGGCACGAACTTGAAAAAAACGGTTTTTTTATTCAAGGCGAATTCCTCCTTATAGGTAGTTGCCAATCTTATTATACGTGCAAAATTCGGGCCTGGACCAAATTTCGTGATTTTTTCACAGCGCTTGAAAAAAAAACGGCGCCGATGGATAATCTGAGTGCGCAGGCGCGCGGGAGGAACCATGAAGGCTGTTTTTTTGAAGGGATCGCCAGCGGCAGGGCGGGACCTGCTCTGCAACCGGGCCGCCGCCGCAATCATGGTGAAAATGAAACCCCTGGACTGGGAGGTAAAAGCGTTCGCCCTGGCCGGCATGAACATCAAACCCTGCAGGGGATGTTTCTCCTGCTGGGTAAAAACCCCGGGGCGCTGCATCATCGATGACGACGACCAGGAAGCGATCCTGCGCGCCACGGCCGCCAGCGACCTGGTCATCTGGCTGACCCCGATCACCTTCGGCGGCTATTCTCCTGAATTGAAAAAGGCTTTGGACCGGATTATTCCCATATTGCTGCCCTTTTTCATCAAGATTCGCGGTGAAACGCACCACCCTCTGCGTTACCCTCAGCAACGCCGCCTGCTGGTCATCGGAACACAAAGGCAGGATGACGCCGACAGTGAAAATATTTTTCACCAC
>DATKZA010000116.1:0-23610 GCA_035528155.1 Patescibacteria group bacterium
CACTCTTCCAATGACGGCGGCAACAAAAACCGCTCATCATAATTTGCCCTGATCTCATGACTCATTGATCTTCCTTTAATAAAATAATTAGATTATTTACAGTTATATTTTATCAAAATAATGGGTTATGAGACAGACTCCTTGTCCCCGCCCTTTTGTTGAACCTGAAGTAGGGGAGGGTTTGAAACCCTCCCTTACAATTTTCCGCTTTTAAATTTTCTCTTCAAGTAGGGGCGGTTCACGAACCGCCCCTACATTGCCTTTGTCTTTTTCTTCCTCGTCACTCGTCAAGCGTCACTTGTCACGTTAGGTCGTTAGGTTATTTGCCGGAGGGGGGAATCGAACCCCCACGAGGTTGCCCTCCCGGGATTTTAAGTCCCGTGCGTCTGCCAATTCCGCCACCCCGGCCCGCAAAGCCGATGGTAGCATATCCAACTGAACCGGTCAAGAAAGTGTACGAGTCCAATATGTCTCGGATTCTTACAAATTGTTGACATTTCAAGGGAATAGTTTGAAACTGCAACAATGAGAATCGTATTAAAATCCCCGAGCCTTAAGAGATCTTTGGAGAGGCTTCATTTCTTGTCTTTAAGGAGGAATAAATGAAAAAAACGCTGTTTGTCCTGGCTGTCAGCTGTATTCTATTTGCTACCGCGTCATCAGACCGGCCACTCGTTTCGAGCCCGCAGTCGTTTAATCGGTCCGGCATTCAGGATCGGCTCCCCGTACTCAAGTCTCAACCGGGTGGGAATCCAGCCGGACTTCATGTCGATTTCGGGAGCCTGCCCCTTTATTTCACGGCCAACCGCGGCCAGGTCGACGGCCGGGCGCTCTTTTATGCCAAAGCGTCCCGCTACACCCTCTGGCTGACCGAGGCAGGGCTCGTCTTCGACAGCTACAAGTTCGAACGCCCGGAGCCTCCCGTTGCCGGCAAAGGACCTTCTCTCAGGGCGGAAAAACCTGAGAGCCGAAAATCCGAGCGGGATGTCTCCAGGCTCATTTTCCTCAATGGCGCCAAGCATCCCCAGATCGTCGCCGTGGATGAGTCTCCCCTCAAGGTCAATTATTTCATCGGCAACGACCCGGCCAAATGGCACGCGGCCGTGCCGACCTCGAAGGCGGTCCTCTACAAAAATATTTATAAAAATATCGACCTTAAGGTTTACGGCAGCGAAGGCCGGATCGAGTACGACTGGATCGTCCGGCCCGGCGGTGACCCGCGCGACATCAAGTTCGAATACAGGAATGTGAAAGGGACGCGGCTGGATGAGGAAGGGAACCTGCTCGTCGAGACAAATTTTGGGGAACTCATGCATAAAAAACCGGCGGCCTTTCAGGAGCGTGTGGGCAAACCTGCGGCAGAGAAACGGTCGGGGAAAAGCACACGCGCGGCCGTTGAGTCGGCCTTCAAGAAGATCGGCGCCAACGCCTACGGGTTCGAAGTCGGGGCTTACCAGGCGGATCTTGAACTGATCATCGATCCCGTGGTGCTGGCCTACTCCAGCTATCTGGGCGGGAGTGGCACTGATAATGCCTATGGGATCGCCGTGGACGGCAGCGGCAATGCCTATGTGACCGGAGAGACTTATAGCACCGATTTTCCGACCCTGAACCACTACCAGACAGCTCAGACGGATTTGGATGCTTTTGTGACCAAGATCGACACGACCCAAAGCGGCAGTGCCAGCCTGGTTTACTCCACCTACCTGGGCGGAAATAACGAGGATCACGGTTTTGGAATTGCTGTGGACAGCAGCGGCAATGCCTATGTGACCGGAAACACGTTAAGCACGGATTTTCCGATCCTGAACCAGTACCAGACAGATCAGACGGGTTGGGATGTTTTTGTGACCAAGCTTGACACGACCCAGAGCGGCAGTGCCAGCCTGGTTTACTCCACCTACCTGGGCGGGGAAGACGAGGATAGCGGCAGGGGAATAGCGGTGGACAATAGCGGCAATGCCTATGTGACCGGATACACAACCAGCACGAATTTCCCCACCCTGAACCCGTACCAGACGGATCAGGTGGGGTCGGATGCCTTCGTAACCAAGATCGATACGACCCAAAGCGGCAGTGCCAGCCTGGTTTACTCCACCTACCTGGGCGGGAATGCTTACGAGAGGGGCTATGGAATAGCAGCGGACGGGAGCGGCAATGCCTATGTGACAGGAATCACGGTTAGCACGAATTTTCCCACCCTGAACCCGTACCAGGCATCTCTTGAAGATGAGATTGATGCCTTCGTGACCAGGATCGACACGACCCAAAGCGGCAGTGCCAGCCTGGTTTACTCCACCTACCTGGGCGGAAATAACGAGGATCGCGGTTTTGGAATTGCTGTGGACAGCAGCGGCAATGCCTATGTGACAGGAATCACGTTTAGCACGAATTTTCCCACCCTGAATCCGTATCAGACCTATCCGGATGATGATGATAGGAATGCCTTCGTGACCAGGATCGACACGACCCAAAGCGGCAGTGCCAGCCTGGTTTACTCCACCTACCTGGGCGGGGAAGGCGAGGATTACGGCATGGGAATAGCGGTGGACAACAGCGGCAAGGCCTATGTGACCGGAGAGACTTATAGCACCGATTTTCCGACCCTGAACCAGTATCAGACAGATCAGGGAAGCGCCGATGCCTTCGTGACCAAGATCGACACGACCCAAAGCGGCAGTGCCAGCCTGGTTTACTCCACCTACCTGGGCGGAAATAACGATGAGCGCGGTTTTGGAATTGCTGTGGACAGCAGCGGCAATGCCTATGTGACCGGATCCATGATTAGCACGGATTTTCCCACCCTGAACCAGTATCAGACAGATCAGGGGGTGCCCGACGCCTTTATAGCCAAGATCGCCGGCGTAGTCGCCGACATCGCGGTCACGAAGACCGCCACTAACCTGACGCCAAGGGTCGGAGAGGCGTTCAATTTCACGGTGAAGGTGACGAATAACGGGTCGGCTGCCGCTTCGGGACTCAAGGTTACGGATTCGCTTCCGGCGGGCCTGACCTATGTCTCATCCACCGCGTCGACGGGCACGTACATTTCCGGAACGGGAATCTGGGATATTGGGGCCCTGGCCAACGGCGCAACAGCTACCCTAACCATCGGCGTAAGCGGGTCAGCGAGCGGGATGGTAACGAACAGGGCCTCGGTGTCAGCGCTCAACGAGAATGATCCGAATGCAGCCAATGACTCGGACTCCGTAAATGTCATGGTGAAGAACATTTATTCGCTCACGATCGCGACCGGCGCGGGCGGAACAACCAACCCCGTACCCGGGACCTATACATATGTCGAAGGCACCTCGGTCAGCGTCCAGGCTACGGCCTCGGCCGGATATCGTTTTAGTAGCTGGAGCGGCGACGCTTCGGGCACGACCAACCCCATCACCATCACGATGACCGGCAACAAGACAGTCACCGCGAACTTCATCCGCCAATATACGCTAACGATCGCCGCCGGCGCGGGCGGCACGACAAGCCCGGTTCCCGGGGCATACACTTATGATGAGGGAACATCGGTCAGCGTCCAGGCCACGGCCTCGGCGGGATATCGCTTCGGAAACTGGAGCGGTGACGCCTCGGGCTCGGCCAACCCGGTCACCTTGGTGATGAACGGGAACAAAGCGATCCAGGCGAACTTTACCCGGGTGGTCAAGGCTCCGCTCAATCTGACCGCAGAAAAACTGGTGAACCGGAATGTATCGCTGATCGAATACATAGCCAGGCTCCGCTGGCAGCCGAACCCCGAGAACGCCGGAATGATCAGCTACCGGATCTACCGGATCGAGAACGGGCAGGCGGCAACGATCGCCGACGTCGCGGCCGGGACATATGAGTACATCGTCCGCAGGCTCCAGGCAACCAAGGCCTATCTCTTTGGGGTGACGGCGGTCGACAGCCAGGGCTGGGAGAGCGACATGGTTGAGATCGCGGTCCAGTGAGGAGGACGAAGATGAAGAAAACAGCGTTGATCGGCATTGGCTTTTTATTCTTGGCATCTTCGGCCCTGGCAGCCGGCTTCCGGGTCGAACTGAAGGGGTCGTCATTTTCATCAGAAAATGCGATCTTCCGGGACGTCTATGGGAGTTCGGCGAAGTTCGGGCTCGAAGGCGGGCTGGACATTGCCAAGAACGTCTCGATCTGGGTGGGGTTGGACCATATGCGCAAGAGCGGGGGGCTGACGGTATCTGAGGAAGAAACGCGGGTATGGATCACGCCGCTGACCCTGGGGGTGCGCTATGAGATTCCTGCCGGGGAAAAATTCCGCTTGCACGTGGGAACTGGGATCCAGGAAGTTTTTTTCAAGGAGGAGGCGTCCCTGGGGACGGTGAAGGAAAATGCCTTGGGATTCATGGCCAGGGGCGGTGGTGTGTACCGCGTGACCGAGGCCATCGGAGTAGGCCTTTTCCTGGCCTGGTCGACTTGCAAGATGACGCACGAGGACGTGGAGTTCAAGGTCGGAGGCCTGGACCTCGGCGCCGGCATCGAAATTCGCTTCTGAATATATTCCGCCCCTGGGATTTTATTTTATCCTTCAGGAAAGAATAGACATAATAGCGCAAAGGGGGCTTGTGGTTAAGGTTCAGCCTGGTTAATAGTCCGCGAATTGGCGGCTGAATTTAGATTGCCCTTAAGGACAGACAAATTATATCTGTCAGGATAGACTGATAATTTGTACTGCCTGAAATAAGGGCAAAAACAAGCGAATTATGCTAAAATAAGGCCGAATGCCGCGAAAATTGTTAAGCTTGCTTTTTATATTGTGCTGTCTGGCCTGTGTCAGGCCCAAAATCACGCAGAGGCCTCCGGCCGGGCCTTATTTTCAATCCCTGAGCATCAAATTCAATTTTCACGACGGCGAAAACAAACAAAACGGCCGGATCCACTGGCGTTTTGATGACCGCTACGCCAAATTCCTTTTTTTTACCCCGCTCAACCAGGTCGGCCTGGAACTGAATGCCGACGGCGAAGAAGCCGTGCTGCTTAATTTTGCCAAAAAGATATTCTGGAAAGGGGGGTTCGTTTCCCTGCTGCAGCGGCTGTGGGGCATTGAACTGACCCTGGAGGATTTAAAGCAGATCCTGGTCAAAAGCAGGATCCCCAAAAGCAAACTCGCTGGCAAGGGGATCTCGGTCTCCCTGAAAAACGACAGTAGAACCGGAGCCCCCAAGACGGTCCGTTTTCGCCGTGGTTCAACCGACCTGACCTTAAGAATTTCCCGACGTGAATTCCGCCCGGGTCAAATCATTCTCATCGATTATAGCGGCCGATATCAGGCCGCGGACCTCGAGAGCGTGCTGGGCGATGATTGAACTGCGTTCGTTCGCCAAGATCAACCTGGGATTGGAGATCACCGGCAAACGAGCGGATGGCTACCATACCTTGCGGACCATCTTCCAGACCATTGACCTGAGCGATGCACTGCGGCTGCGGAAAAAAACGCTTCCACGGATCACCCTGAAAGGTTCCGACCGAAGTGTGGCCTGGGACAAAACCAACACCATTGCCCGCGCCTGCCGGTTGATCTATGAAAATTATCCATTGCGCAGCGGCTTTGACATCACGGTCAGCAAGAATATCCCTCCCGGGTCGGGCCTGGGCGGCGGCAGCGGCAACGCGGCCGTCATGCTGCTTTTTCTCAACCAGTACTTCAATTTGAACATTCCTTTCGCAGAGTTGAATGAAATGGCGGCAGGTTTGGGAGCCGATGTCCCGTTTTTTCTTCTCGGCGGCACGGCTCTGGGCGAAGGGATAGGGGAGTTACTGACCTCCCTGCCTGAAATCAGGCCTCGTTCCATCGCCTTGTTCATCCCGCCGCAGCGCGTTTCTACTGCGCTGATTTTTTCCCGCTGGCGCTTGACAAAAGCCCTGTTTCCCAGTAAAATAAAACTCTTCCTGAGAAGAAGCGATTTCTCCATACTAGAAAATGAACTGGAAAATGTCACTTTTGATTTATTTCCGGAAATTAGGGAAATCAAGCGGAAAATGTTGCGAGGAGGATGCGATTTCGTGCAAATGACAGGCAGCGGCTCAGCGGTTTTCGGCATTGGCCCGGCAAAAAAAATGGCCGCTTTGCCCGGGACTCTGCCCGGCGTGATACTGACCAGGACCATTGACAGAAAAATTTATCAGGAGAAAATTGGGGTGTGGCCAAGCGGTAAGGCATCGGCCTTTGGAGCCGAGATTCGGAGGTTCGAATCCTCCCGCCCCAGAAAAACCCGATGATAAACGAAAACAAATTCTTGATTTTTTCCGGTTCAGCCAATGAAAAACTGGCCGGCGAGGTCGCCAAGAACCTGCGCGGCAAGCTGGGCCGGTCGGTACTGGATGTATTTTCCGACGGCGAGATCCGTTTCCAAAGCCACGAAAACGTCCGCGGCGCCGATGTGTTCATCGTACAATCGCTTTGCGCGGACAGCAATTTCCATATCATGGAGCTGCTGCTGATGGCCGATGCCTTCAAACGGGCAAGCGCCCGCCGCATCACGGCCGTGATCGCCTATTACGCCTATGCCCGCCAGGACCGCAAGGACAGGCCCAGGGTCGCCATTTCGGCGCGGCTGCTCGCCGATCTGCTGGAAACCGCCGGATTTTCCCGGGTACTGACCATCGATCTGCACGCCGCCCAGATCCAGGGCTTTTTCAACATTCCCGTCGACAACCTCATGGCCCTGCCGGTCTTCATTTCCCATTTCAAAAAGATGAAACTGCATGACCTGGTCATTGTTTCACCCGACGCCGGCGGCGTGGAAAGGGCCCGTCTATTCGCACGCAAACTGAACGCCGACCTGGCCATCGCCGATAAAAAAAGGACAGCTCCGAACGTGGCCGAGCTGATGCATATCATCGGTGACGTGGAGAACAAGAACGCCATCATCGTCGACGACATCATCGACACCGCCGGCACCCTGAGCGCGACCATCAACGCCCTGAAAAAGAAAGGCGCAAAGAAAGTTTTCGCCGCCTGCACCCACGGTATATTTTCTGGAAATGCCCTGGCCAGGATCAATGAGGCGCCCCTGGAAAAAATTTATGTCACCAACACCATTCCCTTGCGCTGCAGCCCAAATGAATGCCCGAAGATCGAAGTGCTTTCCGTATCCAAGCTCTTCGCCGACGCCATTGCCAGTATCCACAAGGAAACTTCCGTTTCGAAATTATTTTTATAATTTTATAAAAAGAAAAGAGGTGAAAATGGAAAATTTGATCACGATCAACGCGGAACTGAGAAAAGAAATAAGCAAGCAGGCCCGTAAGGGGCTGCGGGCCCAGGGCAAGATTCCTGCCATCCTTTACGGCATCAGCGCGGAAAGCATCCCCATCGCGGTGAAGTTGGGCGATATCAAAGGCATCCTGAAATCAGAGAACAAGGAAAACTCGATCCTGCGTATCACCCAGGGCGAAAAATCCAAATTCGACGCCATGATCAAGGATATTCAGTACGATTATTTATCAGACCACATCATCCATGTCGATTTTATCCGCATCGACCTTAACAAGCCCGTGGAAGTCGAAGTGCCCGTGGTGCTCGAAGGCGAACCCATCGGTGTCAAAACCGAGGACGGTCTGCTGGAATTCATTTCACGCGAAGTGCTGGTGCACAGCTTGCCCACCAGTATTCCCAAGGAGATCCGCGTGGATATTTCGGCCCTGCATATCGGCCAGTCAATCAAGGTGGAGACCCTGGGCAAAACCGAAGCCTATCAAATCCTCTCCCCGGCCAACACTGTGATCTGCGCCGTGGCCGCCAAAGCCAAGGAAGAGGTTGTTGAGGTGGAAGCTGTCGTTGAAGAAGCCGTTGAAGGCGCTGAAGCCGCACCGGAAGCCGCCGCCGGCATGGAAAAGGCCAAGGAAACAGACAAAGATAAAGACAAAGGCAAAGATAAGGATAAAGACAAAGGCAAAAAGGAGGGATAAATTTTTGTTTTCATCGGTTTGGGTAATCCAGATAAAATATATGAGAAAAGCCCGCACAATGCCGGATTCATGTGCATTGAGGAGATCTGCCGCCGTCACGACATCGCTTTGGCCGGCCTGGGCAGGATCCTGCATTATAAAAAAGCGCGCATTTGCGGTCAAGATGTCGTCCTGGCCAAACCCATGACTTATATGAACGAATCCGGACTTGCCGTGCACAAGTTGCAAAAGATGTTCTCGTTCGCTTATTCCGATATGCTGGTGATCTATGATGACATCGACCTGCCGCTGGGCAGCATCCGCATCCGCGAAAGGGGAAGCTCCGGCACCCACAAGGGGATGCGCTCGGTGATCCAGCATTGCGGCACCCAGGATTTCCCCCGCCTGCGCATCGGCATCCAGAACGCCGGTTCCAAAACCGCGGACATCATCCGTTATGTATTGAAGCCCCTCAAGGGCCAATCCTTTGCCAGGCTTCAGGAGGGGGTCGTCAGCGCGGCCAACGCGGTGCAAATGATCTTAGAAAACGATATTCACAGTACCATGAATAGTTTCAACAGGAGAAAGAACTCCTTGCTTCTTCAAAAAGAAGAGGCTAAAACATCCACAAGGAGGAAAAATGAATAGCAGGTATGAGATTGGCTTCATCATAACCCCCGAGGTCAATGAGGAAGAAGTCAAAAAAATCATCGAGTCCATCACCGCCACCATCAAGAAAGCCAAGGGCGTTATTGAAAATCTTGATGAATGGGGAAGAAAAACAATGGCCTTTCCAATTAAAAAAAACCTGGAAGGCTATTACGTGTTCATCCAGACCGAAGTCGACGGCGCGATCATCACTACCCTGGAAAGGCGCCTGAAGCAAATGGAAAAAGTGCTGCGCTTCATCACTCTGCGGCTTGATGACAAGCTGAAGAAATCCAACAAACTGACCAAAAAATGGGCCAAGATCGACAAGATCCGCAAAAAAACCATGGAAAGCCGCAGCGAGGAAAGGGCAGGCGAAGATTGTTCAGAGAAAGAGGAGGAATCAGATGCAGATGAGAAGTAGTAGCGGTGACGGCAAACCCCCCAAAAAATATTATTCGGCGCGCAAAAAATACTGCGCATTCTGTAAAGACAAGATCACGCTGATCGATTACAAGAATCACAAAAATCTGGAGAATTTTATTTCCGAGACCGGGCGCATTTTTCCGGCCCGGGTCAGCGGCACCTGCGCCTATCACCAGAAGCAATTGTCCAAGGCCATCAAGAGAGCCCGGCAGATGGCTTTGCTCAGATTCACAGAAGAAAAAAAGAGGATCACATGAAAGTCATATTGACCTCGGATGTCGAAAAAGTCGGCAGCCTGGGAGATATCATCGAAGTGAAAAATGGCTTTGCCCGCAATTTCCTCATGCCCAGAAAACTGGCCATGGAAATCACCGTGCACAACGTTGCGCTCATTGAAGGCAAGAAGAAGAAACACCAGAAAAAGCTGGAATTGGAAAAACTCTCCGCTGTGGAACAAAAACAAAAGCTGGATGGGGTGTCCATCTCCATTAAAAAGAAAGCCGGAGAGAACGATGTGTTGTTCGGTTCGGTCACCACGGCCGAGATCGAAAAAGAACTCGCCGCCATCGGCATCAGCGTGGAAAGAAAGAAAATCCATCTCGAAGAGCCTATCAAAAAGCTGGGTGTTTTCGCCGGCAAGATAAAATTATTCAAAGATGTGGATGCAGAAATCAAGATTGAAGTTTTGAAGGACGTCGAAGAAACTCCGGATTAACCGTACCCATGGCGCTTGAATTAAACCAGGCCCTGCCCCACGACGAAATCGCCGAAAAAGCTCTGCTGGGGGCGATGCTGATCGACAACCGCTACGTCAATCAGGTCTTTGCCGAGATCAGCAGCGAGGATTTTTTTCGCGATGCCCATATCCTGATCGCCCAGGCCGTCTTGCAATTGGTCAACAGCGATTCCGCCGCCGACATCATCACTATATCCAGTTTTCTGGAAAAAAAGAAAAAACTGCAGTTTGTAGGCGGCCACGCCTTCGTTACATCCCTGGTCGATGATATCCCGGAAAACCTGGATATCAAGGAATACATCAAGATCGTCAAGGATCGCTCGACGCTGCGCAAGATCATTTTAACTTCGCGGAGCATCATTCAGAAAGGCGGGGAACCGGCTGCTGACACCATCAGCCTGCTCAACGAAATGCAGGAAGACATCATCAAGATTTCCGAGGACCGCATAAAAAAAGGATTTGTTTCCACCGCCGAAATGATCCCCGAGGCCATGGATTTGATCGAGAGAATCCAGAAGGGAGGGGAGAGCCAGGGACTAAAGACGGGTTATTACGATCTCGACGACATCACTTCCGGTTTTCAGAACGGCGACCTGATAGTTTTTGCCGCCCGCCCCTCCATGGGCAAGACGGCGCTGGCGCTGAATATCGCCGTGAATATGGCCATCAAGGAAGAAAAAGCCGTGGCTTTCTATTCCATAGAAATGTCGAAGATTCAGGTGTTGATGCGCATGATGGCCATCCATGCCAAGGTCAGCATGAGCTCGATCCGCACCGCCAAACCCCACCTGACCAACAAGGAATGGCATGACCTTGAGCTGGCAGCTTCCGAGCTGCAGAAAGCCAAACTGTACATCGACGACTCGGCCTCCCTTTCCATCGTAGAGATGAAGGCCAGGGCCAGGAAACTGAAGGCGGAAAAGAACCTGGATATCATTTTTGTCGACTATCTGCAATTGATCAAGGTGACGGCCGAGCACCTGCGCCGCAGCGATACCCGGGCCCAGGAAGTGTCCGTCATCACCGCCGCCCTGAAGGAATTGGCCAAGGAACTGCAGATCCCGGTGGTGGCCATGGCCCAACTGAACCGTTCACCGGAAACCAGGGGCGGCAAGAGGGAGAAGGGCCCCAGGTACCAGCTTTCCGACCTCAAGGAGAGCGGTTCCATCGAGCAGGACGCCGACGTGGTCATCTTCATCCACCGTGACGACCAGTTCGACAAGGACTCGGAACGCAAGGGCGAAGCAGACCTGATCGTCGCCAAACAGCGGAACGGCCCGACCGGGAAGATCGTCCTGGTTTTTCTCGATAAATTCACCAAGTTCGCCAACATGGAATTCCGCGAGAGAGAGTAGTGCCGGGAAGCAACATCGGGCGGCTGTTCTTGCGTTTTGCCCGCAGTATGGGCGAAATATTCATTTTGGCGGCCAAGGCCATCCTATTGATCTTCAAGAAACCGTTCCATTTCGCTCTGATCAAAAACCACCTCTACCTGGACGGGATCAAGTCCATACCGGTCATTTTCTTGATGGCGGTTTTTACGGGCGGCGTTCTGGCCCTGCAGAGTTATTTCGGCCTGCAGCGTTTCGGCGCCGAGGTCTTCACGGGTTCCCTGGTCGGGGTCAGCCTGACCAAGGAGCTGATCCCGGTGCTGACCGGCCTGATGCTGGCCGGCAGGGTCAGCGCTTCCTACAGCGCCGAGATCGGCACCATGGTGGTTACCGAGCAGGTCGACGCCCTGTTCACTTTCGGGGTCAACCCGGTGAAATACCTGGTCAGCCCGCGCCTGGTCGCCCTGGTCATCATGACGCCCCTGCTCACCCTTTTCGGCGATTTTATCGGCATCATGGGCGGCAGGCTGGTGGCTGCGCTGGTGGTCCACCAGAATCCCAATCTGTTCGATTCCCAGCTCTTCGTCTCCCTGGAGATCTGGGACGTGCTGTCAGGATTGATCAAGTCGATTTTTTTCGGTCTGACCATCGCCGTTGTCGGCAGCTATTTCGGCCTGAAAACCGAAGGCGGCGCCAAGGGAGTAGGGAAGGCCACCACCACCGCCGTGGTTGTGTCCTCGGTGATCATCCTGATCTCCGATTTCTTCTGGACCAAGATCCTCCCCTTCAGCCTGCGATGATCAAGATCAGGAACCTTTACAAATCGTTCGCCGAAAAAAAGGTGCTGCAGGGAGTAAACCTGGATATTGATTCCGGGCAAACAACCACCATCATCGGCGGCAGCGGCAGCGGCAAGAGCGTCCTTTTCAAACATATCATCGGCCTGATGCAGCCCGATTCCGGGTCCATCCTGGTGGAAGGCGAGGACATCACCAAGATGAAGGAAAGCGCCCTGTACCGCATGGTGGACAAGTTCGGCATGGTGTTTCAGAGCGGCGCCCTTTTCGACTCCCTGACCGTGGGTGAGAACGTGGCCTTCGGCATAAAAAACCGCAAGCACATGGAGGCCGCGGCCATCGATGCGCTGGTCGAGCGCAGCCTGAACCAGGTCGGGCTCTCCGATATCGCCCATTTGCTGCCTGCGGAACTCAGCGGCGGCATGAAAAAGCGGGTGGCCATCGCCCGCGTCATTGCCAAAAGGCCTTCCATCATCATGTTCGATGAGCCCACCACCGGACTGGACCCGATCATGGCCGACATGATCAACGAACTGATCATCAAGGTCAGTTCCGACCCGGGGATCACTTCCATCGTCATCACCCACGACATGGTAAGTGCCTACAAGATCTCCGACAAGATCGCGGTCCTTTTCGAAGGAGAGATCATCGAAATCGGCAGTCCCGGGGAGATCCGCAGCACCCGCAACGCCGTGGTCAGGCAGTTCATCGAGGGCAAGGCCGAAGGACCGATTAAAATAAGGTGAAACCATGAAAAAAGAAATCAAACTGGGATTGTTCCTGATGGTCGTATTCATCGTTTTCTCCTACTTCATCATCAAGACCGAATCCTGCAGCGAATTCTTGTCCAAGGGCAAGCGCTATCCCATTTATGCCAGGTTCGCAACCGTGGCCGGCATGTATACGACCGCGCCGGTACGCCTGGCCGGGGTCAAGATCGGCAGCGTCGATAAAATATACCTGGAAGAGCGCAAGGCCGTTGTGCGCTTGATGATCAACAAACGCTACAAGCTTTTAAATGACGCCCGCGCTATCATAACCACCATCGGCTTTGTCGGCGAAAAATACATTGAGATCGTTTACAAGGATGAATTCAACAAGCCCCGCCCCAAGATCATTAAACCCGGGGGGGAAATTCTGGCGATCGAGCCTTTCAACCTGGACGAATTGAAGGTCAAATTCGACAATATATATGAGCGCACCATCAAGATCACCGATTCCCTCAACGAAATCATTTCCGACCAATATTCCAAGGACGCGCTGCGGGCGTCATTCCTCAACTTTAAGTCAGTGACCGAGTCCTTAAAAACAATGCTTGCTGAAAACGGAAATTTCAGCCGTACTATGGATGATTTCTCGCAGCTTTCTCAGAAAATTGCCCGGACGATCGATAAGGCCGATCATTTGATCTCAGAAGCAGACTCGGCTTTTAACGATGACCAGCAAGGCATATTCAGAGAATTCAAAAATGCGGCCGTGAAAATTGAAAAAATCAGCGCCGATCTTCTGCAGATCAGCGGTGAACTGCGGCAGGGCAGGGGAACAGCGGGCAAATTGCTTCAGGATGAACAGTTATATAAAAAAATAGACGATTCGGTCAGTTCGGTTCAATCCCTGTTGCAGGACCTGGAAAAAAAGAAAAATAATCTGGATGCCATCACCTTTAATTATGCTGTTCATTTCGATTATTTTACCAGACTGAAAAAAGCCCGCTCGGCGCTGGAAATGGACATCTCCACGCCGAATTTTCTGATCATGACCGCAGTGAATGAGGATCCCATCAGCGGCGATCCGCGCTTCACCGCCTTGGGTGGAAAAAAAATCACGGCTTTTTCCGTGAGCGCCGGGTTGATTGAATCGGATCTGGGTGCGGCCTTGCGCCTGAGCATGCTGGACAACAGGCTGAGCCTCGACATGTATGCCTACCGGTTTTACCGTGAAAAGAATCCGCTTTTGAAAACCATGCTGCGTTTTTCGCTGTCGAAAAATATCCATGTTCAAGCCGGCTATTATGATCTACTGCAGCCCCAGAACCGCGAATTCATGATAGGGATCAGTTTCGGCAATTGAAAATATGAAGAGTACCGGCCAGTTCGAATGCATCGAGTGCGGATTCCAAAGCCCCAAATACTATGGGCGCTGCCCGCAATGCCAGGCCTGGAATACCTTGGTTGAAAGCGAAAGCGTGGAAGCAGCTGCCGACGACTGGTCAACGCCGACAAATTTGCCGCAAAAAATCAGCGAGATCGATCCGCGCGAGATCAAGCGGCTGGTTACAGGAATGGATGAATTCGACCGTGTACTGGGCGGCGGCATCGTCACTCATTCGGTGATCCTGATTGGCGGTGAACCCGGGGTGGGCAAATCCACCTTGCTCCTGGAAGTATCAGCGCTGCTGTCCGCAAAAGGCAAGAAAGTGCTTTACTATTCCGGCGAAGAATCAGCGCTGCAGATCAAGCTCAGGGCTGAAAGACTGGCCATCCATTCCGACAACATTTACCTGTTCACCATCGGCACGCTGGAGGATCTGAAAAGCCATGTCAGGGAACTCAAGCCCGATTTCCTGATCATCGACTCCATTCAGACCATCACCTCCAAAAAAACCGCGCACATGAGCGGCTCGGTTTCATCGTTGCGCTACGTGACTGCGGAGATCATCGAATTGACCAAAAAAAGCGGCATCACCGTGTTCATTATCGGCCATATCACCAAAGAGGGGCAGCTGGCCGGGCCCAAAACGCTTGAACACATGGTGGATGCCGTCCTCTATTTTCAGGGTGAGACACAGACCGATATCAGGCTCCTGCGCGCCGAAAAAAACCGCTTTGGTCCAATGAATGAGATCGGCATTTTCCAAATGACCGAAAAAGGCTTGACCTCGGTAAACGACCCTTCGCAAATATTGATTCAGAACCGGCAGTCGCATGCTCCCGGGACCGCTATTTTCCCGGCCATGAACGGCTTGCGCCCGCTGCTTACCGAGATACAGGCCCTGGTCAGTGAAAGCCCGTTTGCCGGCAACCCGCGCCGCATCGCCATCGGTTTTGACAATTATCGATTGTCCATGCTCATATCGATCATTGAGAAAAAACTGAAACTGCCTTTTTATAAATCCGATGTTTTCCTGAACATTACCGGAGGCATGGTCATCCGTGAACCGGCCGCCGATCTGGCCGTATGTTCAGCCCTGATATCCAGTTACAAAAATATCAGCCCTAGTCCCAATTCGATCATCGTGGGAGAGGTTGGGCTAACTGGTGAGATCAGGCCGATCAGCTTCCTGGAGACAAGGCTGAAAGAGGCGATAAGGCAGGGTTTTTCAACCATGTGTCTTCCGGCCGGACAGAGCCAATTGCCTAATTACCATGACATATCGGTTATTTCCATCGAAAATATCCATGATTTGCTTGAATTTATTAAAAAATAGCCGCCTCGACCTTTGCCCCAACAATTGAAATTTTCTGTAAAATAGGTTACAATTAATTATTCATTCAACTATATTAAATTTCATTAAAGGAGATAACTTGATGTTCATTTATTTTTATAAACTGATATTCGTTGCCATTTTCGGTATAATCGGATATACATATCCGCCTTTTCAGGGCACTTCCCAGGAACTGGGCGCCCTGCTCGGTGCCGCTTTCGCCCTCTCACTTTCGTTGTTGGTTTATAAAATAAAAAAATCCGAATTAAAACACCTATGGGGCGCCTGTCTGGGTTTACTTGGAGGCGTAGCTATCGGCTGGATCATGTTCCAGCTGTTCAACTTGATAGCCATGTCGTTTTCGGCCTATGTATTTTTTAAAGCTCTTTTTCTTTTCGGTATTCCGGTGACCGGTCTTTTCATCGGTATCAGCAAGCCCAACATGTTCTCGCCGCTGAACATCAAGGAATTTTTCCGGGGCAGCAGTGCTTTCACCCAGTCTTATCTTCTCGATACCAGCGCCATCATTGATGGCAGGATTGTTTCAATTGCTCTATCGGGCTTCGTCGAAGGTGAATTGATCATCACCCAGTTCGTTCTGGCTGAACTGCAATTCATCGCCGATTCATCAGATCCCAATAAAAAGATCAGGGGCAAAAGGGGTTTGGATGTCATCGAACAATTGCAGCAAAACAAGGAAATATCGGTCACGATTTTGAATAAAAACGTTCCTGGGATAAAAGAGGTCGACCAAAAGCTTGTTTTATTAGCCAAAGAGCACAATTTTAGGGTCATCACCAACGATATTAATCTGAGCAAGATAGCCAAGCTGCAAGATGTCAAGGTTCTGAATGTCAACGAGTTGGCCTTCGCCCTCAAACCCATTGTTTATCCCGGGGAAAAATTGCAGATCAAAATCACCAAGGAAGGAAAAGAGAAAAAGCAGGGGTTAGCCTACCTGGAAGACGGGACCATGGTCGTGGTTGATGACGCCAAAGTCGATATCGGCCGCGAATTGGAAATAGAAGTGACTTCGGTTCTGCAATCGACATCAGGCAAGATCATTTTTGGTAGAAAAACCTCATGATAAAAATCCGTTCCGGAATCGGTTATGATATCCACAGACTGGTCCGTGGAAACGGGTTGATGATTGGGGGAGTGAAAGTAAGCGATTCCCTTTTGGCGCAAGCGCATTCCGATGGTGACGTGCTGATTCATTCCCTGATCGATGCTTTGCTGGGTGCCATGGCACAGCCCGATATCGGAGAATTGTTTCCTAACAACGATCCGGCCTTCAAAGGCATTGCCAGTTCAATTTTGCTGAATAAAGTTAAGGAATTGCTGGATAGCAACAATTTTGAAATTCTCAACCTGGATTGCGTGCTGGTCATGGAAGAACCCAAGATCAGCCCCTTCAAGAGGGAAATAGTAAAAAATATCACCAATATATTGGGGATTCCCCAATCTGATTTTAATTTAAAAGCCAAGAGCAAAGAAAAACTCGATGCCGTGGGTAGGGGAGAGGCGCTTGAATGTTTCAGCATGGCCATGATCCGCTTAAAGAGCAAATCAACGAAATAACAATGTTAGTGTTAGTGATAGTGTTTGGGAAGAAAATAAAACGAAATAAAAGTGGTGTTGAAAAATGCTATGTAGGGGTGGGTTTGCAACCCGCCCGGCAGATGAATTCCAAATGGGCGTAATTCCGCTAATAACCATCGTTGGTGTTCCCAACACCGGGAAATCGACTCTTTTTAACCGCATTCTCGGCAAGAGGAAAGCATTGGTTCATTCCCTGCCCGGGATGAGCCGGGACATCTTCCGCCAAAAAGTCAAAATTAACGACCAATGGTTTGATCTGCAGGACAGCGGCGGATTTTTCCTTGATAAAGAGATCATAACCGCAGAAATCAACAAGAAAATTTTCAGGGCCGCTGAAAAATCGGATCTGATCATTTTTTTATTTGATGGAAAACGGGAACTGCTCGGATATGAAAAAGATCTATACCTGCAGATCAAAAAGCTGCATAAACACATTATACCGGTATTGAATAAAGTAGATAATCTGGATCGATTCATCCCGCCATCGTCCTACTATGAATTAAAAACTGATTTTGTTTATATTTCAGCCGAACACAATCTTGGTGTGGAAGTTCTTCTCGATCAAATCACCCGTTTCCTGCAAAACTCGACACCGGCTGTTCCCGATCTCAAACAAGCGCCCAGGATCAGCATTATCGGCAAACCGAATGTAGGCAAATCTTCCATCATTAACAAGATCGTGAATGATGAATTGGTTATCGTCAGTCCCTTGCCGGGCACCACCCGGGATTCCATTGACTTGGAAGTAATACGCAACCGTCAGAGGTTTATATTGGTGGACAACGCCGGTATCAGAAAACTGCAGAAGGTCAAGGAAGACACCGAAAGCGCCGCCGTGATCCGGGCTGAAAAAGAGATGCGCCAATCAGACATTATTATTTTCATTATCGATATATCCAAGCGAGTCGATCAAAACGACCTTTTGATCGCCCAAAAAATCGTCAAAGCAGCCAAGCCGGTGATCATTGCCGGCAACAAGGTTGACCTGTTGTCCGCAAACACTGGCAGCAACAAGTTTTTCGCCCAGATCCACAATCGCTTCAATGCCCTTTATTTTGCCAATTTTATTGCCGTTTCCGCCAAAACCGGCAAAAATATTTTTCAAATGCTGGATCTGGCCGAAAGCGTCATGGCCAAGTTGGATAAAAAAATTAAACTCTCATCATTCAACGAATTGGTTAAAAGGCTGCTGCGTGAAAAAAAACTGACTACTGCAGATCACCGTATATTCAGTCCCAAATACATTTCCATTGAGTCACAGCGGCCATTTTTCGTAAAATTCCATTGTAAATCTCCTTTGAAACTCAAAGCGGCTGATGAAATGTATCTAAAAAAAAGATTGACCCAGGAGTTGCATTTCGAAGGCATCCCCATTTTTTTCAAGATTTCCGCGTCTCGCTGACCCCTATATCGCTTGCTTTTTTCCTGCAATCATAGAGAAGCGAAGGGAAGAGAGAGGGAAGTTTGTATTTCCTCTGTCTTCCCTTTTTTATGTCGACATGTCGACATTGCACGCAAATGTACTCATTTTTTTCTATTGACATTCGCATGTCAATCTATTATCATGACCTATCCAACTAAGGAGAAAACGTGATCATCACCATCGCCAATCAAAAAGGAGGCGTGGGCAAAACCACTTCATCGATCAATCTGGCAGCGGCTTTTGCCTTGATGGGCTATAAAACGCTTCTTATTGACATGGATCCGCAGGCGAATTCCACGGTGACTTTTGTGGATCGCAGCGAACAGAAAAATTCTGTATTCGACCTGCTGGAAAATCCGGAGTTGACTTTCGAAGAAGTGGCGCTGCAAACAAGCATTATCAATTTGACCCTGCTACCGGCCTCGATCGCGCTGGCAAAACTGGAATCCAAACTGGTAGGGGAGATAGACGGCCATTTCCGTTTGAAAGACAAACTGGATACGTTTAAATACAAGTTTGATTTTATCATCATCGATACGCCTCCAACGCTTGGCTTGATCACCATCAACGCCTTTGTTGCGGCCACTCATTTGATCATTCCAATTCAATCTTCATATTTTGCCCTTGAAGGCACCGATGACCTGCTGGAAACCTTTGAAAAAGTCAGGGCGCGCAGCAATCCGGACCTGACATTGCTGGGCGTGCTCATCACGCTGTACGACAAGCGCATCGTGATCGCCAAGGACAGCGAGGACCATATTCGCAAATTATTTGGCAATCGTGTTTTTAAAACGATCATTTCAAAAAATGTCCGCCTCGAGGAGAGCCCGGCTTACAAGGAATCGATATTCACGTTTGCCCCCAATTCAAAAGGGGCGATAGAATACCAGGAGCTGGCTAAGGAAGTCATTAAAAATGCCTAAAAAAGTCGGTTTGCCGGAATTCATCAAAATGAAACATGATTACCACCTGGTCGATGAAATTTCACTACGTACCAAAACGCCGGTCATCAGGAATATTCCCATTGAAAAGATTGTCGCCAATCAAATACAGCCGCGCCGCGATATGGGTGATCTTACCGAACTAACCGATTCAATCCGTGAAAACGGGATCATTGAACCGGTCATTGTCAGACCGAAAAACGGGAGCTTCGAGATCATCGCCGGTGAAAGGCGTTTTCGCGCCGCCAAAGAAGCCGGAATGCATGAAATTCCCTGCATTGAACACGATGTTCCTGATAATGAAGCCCTGGAAATGTCGATTATCGAAAACATTCAACGCAAGGACCTCAACGTGTTCGAGCAAGCCCAGTCAATCCGTTCATTGGCCGAGATTTACGGTTATACTCATGATGAAATAGCCAAAAAAATTGGAAAATCACGGGTGACTGTAACGGAGCTGGCTCGTATCACCGATCTGCCCGAAGAAATAAAACAAAAATGTCTTGAGTTGGGCATTGATTCCAAAACATTTCTTTTGGAGCTTGCCAAAGTGGAAGATCTTGAAAAAATGGAGGCCATACTGCGTCGATACGGACAGAAGCCATTTTCCCGCGACGAGATCAAGCAGCAGAGAAAAAAAGAAACTCCTAAAAATTTCTACTTTAATTTTATTTCAGAAGATAAAAAAGTCAAAATCAATTTTCATTTCAAACAGGAAAAAGTTGAAAGGGACAAAGTTATTGCGGTTCTGGAAAAGTTGATTCAAGACATCAGGGAAAATAAAATCAAAAATTTGGGTTGATTTTTTAAAAACCAGCCATTGGTTTACATAATCTATCTTATCCGACACTACAAATCGCTGATTTGATCAATACAAATCATGGCCGATCGGATGAATAATTGATTTTTGGCTTTAAATGCCCTGCCAGGGCTTTGCGCTTACTCGTAATGCAACGCGTCGACCGGATTCATTTTGGCTGCCTGAGAGGCCGGATAGATGCCGAAAAACAGGCCTACCGAAGTGGATACGGCCAAGGCGGCGATTATAGAAAAGAAATTCACCGATATGGGCAGGCCGCTGATCGCCTTGATAAGCAGGCTCAGCAGGATGCCAGCAGGGTCAAAAATGAACGCAGTTTGTTGGCCCGCAATGAGTTCAGGGAAATGGCGATCGATTCGGCAAAATTGATATTGCTGTCCATGGTTTTCTATTTTTACGGGAATTTTTAATTTAGAGTTTTACATGGTTGCGGCTGCGGGATCTTTCAAAATGATAAAATTAAAAATGCGCTTGCCGGTTTTGCCGTCGCGGCGATAGGAAGGGAAACGTCCTTTGGAGCAATAGGTGCAAAGCCCGCTGTCGCGGATGCGCTCAGGAACGATCCCGGCGGTGCGCAGAGAGAGGGTCAATCCATGCTTGAGGTCCATGGAATATTTGCCGCCGCCCAGCGCAGCGAATATCCTGTCGGCATAGGTCTTGTCCCGGAAAAGAACCGGCAATTCCTCCCCTACTTCGTAACATTTCCTTTCAATGCCCGGTCCCAGGTAGAAAACGTATTTTCCCGAATCATTGCCCAGCAGCGATATGAGCTTGGCTTCGATGCCCTGGTGCAGGCCTCGCCAGCCGACATGGATGACACCGCCGCGGCTCTGGTCGTCGTTGAAGAAAAACAGGGGCAGGCAGTCGGCGGTCTGGATCACGGCAGCCGCTCCCGGCCGCTGCAGGATCAGCCCGTCGCCTGCGGCCGCCGGCAGCCAATCCGCCTGGTAGAGGATGTGGTCGGAATGAGTTTGCTTTAAAAAAAGGAGCGGCCGCCCCGCCAAAAAACGTTGCAGGGCGGTGGAGGTGAACCCCATGGCGGAATAACCGAAAAGCAGGCGCTCATTTTCAAAAACAGTGAGGCCGTGTCCCTCGAAAATCCGCTCGGACAACTCAATCAAGGCCGACGTCCTTGTGGTTGATGATGTATTTTCGGACGGCCCGGTTGTGCTCGGCCAGGGTTTTGGAAAAATAGTGGCTGCCGGCGTCCTTAGCCACGAAAAACAGGTATTCGCTGTTTTCCGGATAGAGGGCCGCCTCCAGCGAGGCATAGCCGGGATTGGCGATGGGAGCCGGCGGCAAGCCCCGATGCAGGCGGGTATTGAAGGGGGAAGCGAATTTCAGGTCGTCCCAACCCAGTTTTCCCTGGTAGCGGCCGGTCTTTTTCAGGGCATAGACAATAGTGGAATCACAGTCTAGCAGCATGTTCTGCTTCAGACGATTGTGAAAAACCGAAGAGACCAGGAAACGTTCATCGCGGTTGGCGGTCTCCTTTTCGATCAATGAGGCCAGGATCACCGCCTGGCGTGGGGTGAAACCGATGTCCCGGGCCCGCCAGACAAATCTGTTGGTGAAGTTGCGGCGGAAGTGGTCCACCATCAGGGCGACCATTTCCCGGGCCGTGAAGTCGCGGCGCACCAGGTAGGTGTCGGGGAAAAGATAACCTTCCAGGTCCGCGGCAGCCGGGTCAAGATCACGGATAAGCTTGGTGTTGCGGGCGGCATTAATGAATTCGGCGGAGGGGAACAGGCCCGCCGCTTCGAAAATCCGGGCGGTTTCTCCGCTCCACAGTCCTTCCTTGACCGTGACTTTGTACAATATCGCCTTGCCCTGGTGAAGTTTTTCGATGACCTGGCGCATGGTGAGCGGCCCGTCAAAAAGGTATTCGCCCGCTTTCAGCTTTTTTTTTGCGAAAAACATGCGGTAATAGCGCTTGAAATAAGCAGCACGGGAAATGACTCCCTGGCGCTGCAGTTTCCCGGCGATTGCCGCCACGGTCATGCCGCTGTCGATCTGCACCACGGCGCGACGTTCGTAGCCCTGGTAAGGAACGGTGACATTGCGGAAAATATTGTATCCGAACCAGGCGGCGACGATCAGGGCCAGCAGAAGCAGGGAAAAGAATAGTTTTTTCATGAATGCTCGAAATAATTTTGCAGGATCACCTGGGCGGCCAGCGCGTCCAGGAACATTTTGCGTTTGCGAAAATCGCCGGGGATATCCTTACTCATTTCTTCGGCGGCAACACTGCTCAATTTCTCATCGACCAGGGTGACGGGCACGGCGATGCGTTTGCGCAAAAAATTTACAAAGCGGTCCACCTGGCCGCAGGTGCGGCTGGGGCTGCCGTCGGCGTGCAGCGGGTAACCGACCACGATATGGCCGACCTCGAACTCCCCTACCCGCTTCAGTATCTGGGCCAGAACATCCTGTAGGCTAGCGGTTGCGATCTGACCCAGTGGTGTGGCGACACGGGTCATTGAGTTGCCCACGGCCAGGCCGATGCGCTTGCTGCCGTAATCAACGGCCAAGACCTTCATCGACGTTTTCCTTGCGTTTATTGAAATATTCAAAGCCGTAGGCGATCAGGTGCCCGAGCAACTCGGTGAAAGAAATGCCCTGGGCCTGCCAAAGCTTGGGGAACATGCTGATGGCGGTAAATCCCGGGATGGTGTTGATCTCGTTGATCAGGACCGCGTTGCTTTGCTTTTCCAGGAAAAGGTCGACGCGGGCGTAGCCGTTCAAAAAAAGGCTGCGAAAGGCCTTGTGGGCGATTTTTTTTACCTTGGCTTCGAGTTCATCGCCCAGGCGCACCGGGATGCGGAATTGGGTCTCCCCCTTCAGGTACTTGTCTTCGTAATCATAGAATTCCTTGGAGGGCAGCAGTTCGCCCGGGCTGGAGACCATGATCTCATCGTTGCCCATGACCGAGACCTCGAGCTCGCGCATGGCGATGGCCTTTTCGACGACGATCTTGTTGTCGTAGCTGAACGCCAGTTCCACGGCGGCCAGAAGTTCCTTTTTATCCCTGGCCTTGGAGATGCCGACCGAAGAACCCAGGGAGCAAGGCTTGACGAAAACCGGGAACGGCAGTTTCTTGCTCACCAATTCGCTGATCTGCTCATGATTATTTTCAGTGAAATACAAATAATCGGCCATTTCCAAGCCGGCCCGGGCAAATAAAACTTTGGAGACGATTTTATCCATGGCCAGTTGTGATGAAAAACTGTCGGCGCCGACAAAGGGCTTGCCGGCCAGTTCGAACAGGCCCTGGATGCGGCCGTCCTCGCCGTTGGGGCCGTGCAGGACCGGGAAATAGATGTCGGCGTCCATGTCACCGGTCCACTCAGCGCTCCAGGGCATGAAGGAATGGAATTTTTCTTTCTTTAACTCTTCTTCCTTAAAACTCGTATTCCCGGTCAGGCACCACTCCCCTGCCCTGTTGATATAGATCAGGAACGGTTCGTAGCGCTCCTTGTCCAGGTGCTCGTAGATGGCCGCGGCCGAGTTCAGCGAGACCGCATGCTCGGCCGACCTGCCGCCGAAGATCAATCCGA
>DATKZA010000117.1:0-8057 GCA_035528155.1 Patescibacteria group bacterium
CCTGACTGGACGGCATTTTTGATTTCCTCAACCGTGGTCGCCGCCAGCAAGCACGAACAAAAACAAACGCCCAACACAAGGCCAAGTATTCTTCTTTTCATCGCTCCTCCAATTTATTGTTTCGCAAAGCCTGGTCTAAGGCAATCTCCTGCCGAGCGGATTCCCCTGTCCCGAACCGCCGCTCGTTGAAGGTTGTGGATCGCTCGAAAACAGTTGGTGATGAAAATGTCGTTGTCCCTGTCCATATCGGAGCCAGCGATGGCAATCAATATGTCTCTCAATGCTGGGATTCCTGCGGTTCTCTGGACAATTTCTTTCGCCGCCCCTGGATGCCGTGCTTGCGCATTTTTTCAATCAGAGCGGTAGGTTTTAGGCGTAACATCGCCGCCGCATCTTTCTGGTTGCGGCGGGTCAAGCGCAGGCAGGCGAGCAGTATTTTTTTTTCGAAACCGTCCATGAATTCCTTCAGAGGGATATTCTTGAAGTTCATGTTGGCAACCAGGTAGGCTAAGGCCAGCGACTTTGTGGCCTTTTCCAGGGATTTCCGTATCTGCGGCTGCTTCCGGTCCCGGGCATTAGCTCTGACAAAATCAGGTTTTGCCATACATGCTTTCGCCCTTGTCCCGATCTGTTTGTGATTTACTTTTGTGTTCATGGAATCCACCTTTTGGTAATGATTTGACTTGGCTGTCTTTGCTGACTGAATAAAAACAAAATTCCCTTTAACTCTAATTCTATTTCAATTTTTGATTCTGTCGTTTCTTTGCCGCCTTCGATTCAGAATTGTCTGCGGCCGTAACCTATTTAGAGGCGAAGGAGAAATGCATCCGCACGATGAGCCATTTGCCGGCACGCTTCTCGAGACCGCCGGGCTGAAAAACAAAGCCAAGACAAGGCACACGGCAATTGCATTGATTCCGAAAGTTTTCAGAGAACCTCACTATAGAACTTTTTTCATGTCCGATCATCGATATTCCAAAAATCTTCGCTGCCCAGCGACCCCTTGCGATTCATTTCACAACCCGGAAATCCAATGCGGCCGAGTCGCCAGTATTCCCATGTCCTTTGAGCATTCGATTCTTTTTTTTTGCGGCCGCGGCCAGGAAATTGTCCAGCAGGAGAACGGCCAGGTTTGCCATCATGGGCTCGTGTTCCCGGCATTCGCCGATCACCTGTGCTTTGCTTTTGGCGACCGCAGGCAGTTCTTCCGCGTAGGTGTCGGCCCAGGATCCGGCTTCGGCCGCGGTAATCTCCAGGTGGAACTGCAAGCCCAGGGCGGACCCCATGCGGAAAGCCTGATTGGGGCAATCCCGGTCCATTGCCAACCGCTTCGCCCCGGGCGGGATGGCGAAGGTATCACCGTGCCAGTGGAAGACCGGGAATGTCCGGGGAAATCCATTGAATAGGGGATCACTGCGCCCCGCAGCCGTCAAACGCACAGGATAGGCGCCGATCTCCATGAGCGGATTTTTTTTAACCTCGGCTCCCAGCAGCCGGGCCAGCAATTGGGCCCCGAAGCAGATGCCCAGGATGGATTTGCCGCGGTCCAGTGCCTTTTTTAGAAAGCGCCCCTCCTTCAACAGGAAATTGTGACGGTGGATATTGTTCACCGATAGCGGTGTGCCCCCGATGATGATGGCGCCGTAGCGGTCCAAAGGCGGCAAACTCTTGTCGGCATAGGTGTGGATGGTGTCATGGCTGATGTTGAGTTCCCGGAGCCGGGTGCCATAGAGTCCGATCCCTTCTTCCCGGCAGTTCTGCAGGATCAGGATCCTCAAGCTGCTGATGGAGCGAGCTGTTCCGTTCATTTGGATTGGCAAGGGCAAGGAAAAGAAAGTTATCGCCCTGCCCGTGCGTTCAGGATCAGCTTAAGATTGCGGGCAATATAGGGCAGGTTGTCGCCGCCGCCGATCCGTTTCAACTGGGAGCGCAGCGAGCTTTCCGTCGCGGCGTCGCTCCGGCCATCCAGAAGCAGGGAGGTCTCGGCTTCGCTGACCTCGCCCAAATCCCATTGGCCCTGTATCACATCTTCATTGCCCGGGCAGGTGTACTGGCACTTCAGGCAGCCCACCAGGGCGTTGTGGGCCGAGGCGGGGATCCAGGCCGGCATCGGCTCGGGGAGCTCGTTATACAGGGTGATGCAGCGGGCGGGATCGATGACGAAATCGTTTTCGCGGATGGCCCGGGTGGGACACTCCTTCAGGCAAATGGAGCACCCCTTGCACAGGCGCAGCATCTTCAATCTTCCCCAATGGTCCTCCAGGACCTGGTCGGTATAGAAAGCCAGCAGGGCATGAAAACTGCCGTAGCCATCGATAAAGGTGATGTTGTTCTTGCCGTAAACGGCCAGGCCGCTGCGTACCGCCAATTGCTTCAGCGGCAAGCGGGCCATCTCGAGCTTCCGGCCTTTTTCAATGATCCTGTTTTGAAAGAGCATATTGTGGTAATCCGCCAATTTTAAACCGTCATCGACGTAACCGCTCGGGATCATGACGGTGTGTTTTTGGCCGCCGTCAATGAAAATGATCTTGGCAATCTTCAGCGGCGTTGCCATGATGACCAGCGATCGGGCCTGGGCAAGCGATTGTGGCGCAGCGTATTGGAAGGACTGGATGTACTTGCGCCAGGTCTTGTTGCTGCTCAGTCTTCCGCTCATTTCCAACTTGTCCATCCATTCTCTCAATTCATCAAGGCGGCGGATCGACACGGTGCGGTACTGAAAAACGGAGCCCGCTTCCGGCTCCTTGGCCAGGTTCGATTTTTTCAGGGAGAAAAGCCTGGCGGCGGCCAGGCCCAACATTGCTGTCATGCACCCGGCTTGTTTGAGGAATGTCCGGCGCGATTGCGCTTCGGTTCTTTTACAGGTTTTCATGATCGGTCCCCTGATCGGGGAAAACCGTTGCAGGCTGCCGCCGCTGCCCATGGGATTTCGCATCCGGAAAGGATGAATTGCTTGTTTTCATTTTCACTGTCGGTTTCAGCCGCATTGTTCCCGTCCTTTTTATATAATGTAAATTCAATTTTTTGTATGGGGAGAAAGTTACAATTCCCAAAAGATGACTTAAGTTTAGTTCAATTTATTGAGCTGGCCCGGCCCCGGGGTCGGGAACTTTTCGCGAAGCGGCGTGCCCCGCCTCTCATTCCCGGTCCGTGATGGGTTGCCATGGCAGGCGGTGAAATGCCTTCTATTCCATTGCCTGTGGTTTTGCTTCCCGCAGCTTTTCGGACAGCTTCATGCGCCGTCCGTTGATGCCGAGCTTGCGCATTTTTTCGAACAGGGTGGTCGGGTTGAGGTTCATGAGCGCTGCGGCATTTTTCTGGTTGCCATGGGTCAGGCGCAGGCAGGCGCGCAGAACGGTTTCTTCGAAACTGTCCATGAATTCTTTCAGGGGTATGCTCTTTGCATTCAGGTTGGCGAACAGGAAAGAGAAGGCCAGAGACTCCTTGGTCTCTTCCAGGGATTTCATGGGTTGCCGGTTATTCCAGAGGGATTTCTGGAATTGCGGCTGGGTCAGCATCCAGGCGTAATCGATGATCAATTCCTGTTTCTTCGACAATTCTTCCAGCCTTTCGATCTGGGTGTTTCTTGCATTTATGTTCATTTTATTCTCCTCGTGGCAATGGAATGGTTTTGACCCGCTGTTCCGGGCCCCTGTCTTTTTTGGCGATTGGTAACTTGTCCTCCGCAAAGGCTCTTACCGTGAACCCAGGAATGGAACTGCAGCAATTTGACATCATCTTCCTCCGCTCGATATTACGCATGGAAAACAACCGATTCTATTGGTCTTAGGATTGATTTTCCAAAATAAACCCAGAGGTTTACCCGGCCGCTCGATAGGAAGAAAGTCACAGTCCTGTGGTTGTGCTAAAGAATCGGGCTTAGGAGATGACTGCAATAGGGGCCTTTCGCCCGGTCGGGCGAAAAATTACCATGGGGTGTCGGTGATATTCAATGCAAAAAGTTTATACTTTTCCGATCAAGCTTCTCGCTTGGGCACGGACTTGTTGAGAAGCGAATAAACTCAGATGATGACCTTGCGGGCCTTATCGTTGGGAATCCCCAGGTGATGGTATTTTTTCATTGCATCTTTTTGGAAGGCTTTGTGCCTTTGCGGACCGTCTTTTCAGGAGGATGTTCAGTCGACAGATCGAACGGTAGCGGAACTCATCGAAGCCCAGGCCGGCGGCGGCGCTGAACTGCTCGGTGATCTTGCGGGCTTGGGCCAGGATGGTTTCACGGCGAAGTTCGTCGGCGACAAGGCATTCGAGCAGGCGGACGTAATCAGCAAATGAGCGTTCCAGAAAAAAAAACTCCTCTTTTGCCATGACCAGCTCCGATTCGGCCAGCGCATTGATGGCTGCATATGCCTTCTTTCGTGCTTCGCTTTCGTCATCGGTCAGGCTCGTCAGTTCGGAATAGGCGCCGGCTCGTGCCACCGGTTCGATAAAGACCGCCTGTCCACCGTTTTTCAGCACACGCTGGCATTCGCTGGCGGCGTCGTTCATGGCAGCGGCCGGGACATGATGGAAACTGGCCTGATACAAAACGATATCGGCGCTTTCATTCACAAAAGGCAATTTTTGCGCCCCTCCTTCAACATACTCTTCCGTGCCGCCGGCTTGGTCCTGTCGGGCTTTTTCCAGCATTTCCCGGTGGTCCAGCCCGATGACATGGGCTCCCTGCCTGGCCAGCCAGCGCACCGTGTCGCCATTGCCGCAACCGACATCGATGACAGTGCGACCGCGGCAGGACAAATACCGTTGCAGGACGTCGGTAGCGGCAAGATATTTTCGCATGGATCGGGTTTATTCAGGAGGCGGGCCGAGGTGCCCGCCTCCGCTCGAGGAACCCTACTTTTTTGCAATGCGCAGGGCGCGATCCACCGCCTTGAGCATGGGCTTGACCGAAATTTCACTGCCCAAAGCGTTCTTCATCCATTGCTGGGGCATGATGTTGCCGGCCAGGCACATGCGCTCCATTTCCGGCCCGAGCGCCTTGTCGCGCAGATAGTCCTCCAGCTGGAACTGGATGACGTTGCCCAGGGCATAATGGGGCAGGTAGAGAGTGTAATCGATCATGTGCGAATAGACGGCCAGGATGACCTGGTTGCGAATGCCGAATACCGGTGCGTAATACTTGTTCCATACTTCCTTGGCGATAGCAATGACGGCTTCCTTCAACTGCGCCGGGGTGGCCTGGGGATGGTCGTAAAGCCAGTGCCAGGCCTGCATGTCGACAAGCGAGACGCCCATGATCTCGTAGGCGCTCCAGAAGGTGTCGAGCACCTTCAACTCTTTCTGGCGCGGATCTGTTTCCGGGATGCCCAGCACCTCCAGATCGCGCTCCTGGAAGATGAATGCGAAGGCCTCAGTGAAGGCGCCGTTGGGTACGCCGGCCAGGGAATAGTAATCGACAAGGTAAAGGTCAAGGATATTTTCCACCGCGTGCCCGAATTCGTGCAAGGCGATGTTGAATCCCTTGTAGTTCATGCCGCCGGCCGCGACACGTGTGCGCAGCCGGGACTTGAACTTCCTGGACTGGGTCTGGGCGTTGTGACCCGAGCCGCGGGCCGGGTCGACCTGGATTTTGGGAACGATATAGGCGGCTTTCTCCGGGGAAAAACCGAATTTTACAAGGATGTTGGACAAATCTTTTTCGAAAGCGGCGGCATTCGGATATTTTTTTTGCACGATCTTGTCCAGTTCTTCCTCAGCCACTTTCGAACCGCTGCGCAGTCCGGGATACCAGATGTCGAAGGGCTGCAATTTGCGGCCGAGGCGCTGGCGGATCAGCGCCGCCACCTTCTTGACCTGGGGCGAGGACAACAGCTCGCGGAACATGGCTTCGACCTCCCTTTCGGGGATCTCGCGGCCGACATCGAAGCTGCGGCTGATGTGGTTGGGATAGAGCGGGCTGTAGGCGTCGATCAGGCGCATGGCATGAAACGTGTCGAGGAAGGTCTTGTAGCGCTCGTCGGCCTCCCTTTCCACCTCCACGGCCTTGCCCTGGTCATAGACGAAGTTGCTGAACGGGTTCCACTGGTAGCGGTTTGAATTGACCATCACGTCCGGGATCTCCTGGCGGACGATGCGCTCCATCACCCGGTAGATGGCGTGCTGCTTGACCAGGGCCTGCCTGTCGGCATAGCGGGCCTTGAGCTCGTCGCGCAGCCCCCAGTGGCTGATCAGCTTCATGTCGGGAGGGAACATGGTCTTCAGGTTCGGATCGAGCAGGCTGCCCATGAAGATGTTGTAATCGGAGATGTAGCGTCCGGCGGCGGCCATCAGGGTGCTGATCTTCTGGTTGACCTCGGCGGGGATGCGCGTGGTGTTGCTGCCGCCCATGCGGGCGTAGGCCCATTGTTTGCGGTCCCAATTGGCGCCCAGGGCGGTTTTTTCCGCGAGGGTATAAACCGGGAAATTGAGCAGGGAGATGAAGGCCAGCTTGTTTTGGAACAGGTCTTCGGAAATGTGGGCGGCCGGGTTGAAGCCGTTCATTGCCATGTCGATCGGCGTGATCTCCCCCCAGTCGAGGTCGACCGGCTGGTCCTTGTCCTGCGACATCTCGCCGAAATGGCCGCCCAGAGCTTCGCTGTAAAATTCCAGTTTCTTGAAGAGGGATGCCAACGGTGCTTCGCCGGACAGGAAATTCTCACGGCAGAAGGCCGCAAACTCCGAGGCGCTGCCGTCTTCGGCCCGCCACAGGCCGGCCGCCTGCTCCACGCCGCGATCGGCACGGAATTTGTCGCTTTCGCCATATTTTTGCAACAATTCCCCCTGCACTTTCTGCACCATGTCGCCATCGATGAACGGCGCCGGTACCTGTGCATGAAGGGTCAGTATCCAAAATAAAATCAGGATCAGCGGTAAAAAGTGATTTTTTTTCATGCAAAACCTCCATGGGATGAAATCTGTCTTGTTTGAAAATAGCAGACTGCCTGCAATTTAGCAAGTCTTGCCGGAGGGATGATCGCTCACCAGACTCCCGGGATCAGGCGAAATTTGACCCGGCGGGCGTACTTGCGGTAGCCGGCGAGTTCCCGGCTCAGCACTTTCTCCTCGTTGAAGATCCTGGCGATGAGGACCAGCGGGATGAACGCGGCGGGGATCATGGCCCAGAACGATCCGAGGGCCAAGGGGCTGAAGAGGTAAAGCGGGATGATCGCCGCGTACATGGGATGGCGCACCTGCGCGTAGGGACCGGTGTCAATGACCTTTTGCTGCTGCTCCACTTCGACCACCCTTGAGAGGAAGCGGTTTTCAGACATGACCCGGACGAAGCGCCCGTACGCGGCAAGGACAACGATGTCCGCGATCAGGACCAGCCAAACCGGGACCGACGACCAGCCGAAGCGCCGGTCGAACCCGGGCAACAGGAAGGCGGCCAGAAAAATGAAGTAGGACAATTTGATGATGATTTTTTGCGCCGGCTCCTTTTCCTTCATGCGCATTCGCCGCTCCAGCAGCTCCGGGTCCTTCTTCAGGAAGTAGGCCACCACCAGGAACATGGGCAAGAGCAGTATGGCCATGTAGGTCCAGGCCTGCCAGTAGTCCAGCGTGCCGGCCGGGAGAAAGAACAAGGCCGCCAAAACAGGGCCGGCCAGGCCGAAACGTACGGCAAGAATTCTTTTCAAGCGGCCAGGGCTTTCGGTTTGGATGATCTTTTCATTGTCCATGCCCTGAATATGCAATGAAATCGATAGCCGGGCAATAGGTAAAAAGTAACATTTTTACCCTTTTGTACGGAAGTCACAGGCCGCCGGGTTGATTGCCGTACCCCATGAGGGATATAATTGATCAAACATGGCATACAGCAAAGAAGAAGCCAAAACAGGGATAGGGAAGTTGGTCGAAGATTTTAAAAGGAACAAGGCACGCCTGCGCAACCAGGCCGAGGCGCAGATTGAAAATAACTTCATCCGCCCGCTCTTCACATACCTGAACTGGAACACCGTCAATGAAGGGCTGGCCGTGGTCGATTACGAATTCGTCGTAAACCGCACCGGACGAGGCGGCAAGCGTCCCGATTACACCCTGCAACTTGATGGGCAGCATCT
>DATKZA010000118.1:0-43468 GCA_035528155.1 Patescibacteria group bacterium
AAAAGGGAAATGAAAAACCGGGCCGGCCTGACGCCGGCTCGGTCATGATGAAACGATCAGAAGGAGTGAATTAAAAACCGCTCAACCCACCCAAACCGGCCATGCTGCCGAAAGCCACCCGGCTCACGACAAAACCGATAATAAAGAATACCACAATGGCGGCGATGATGGTCACCACGAAATATCCCATCATTTTTTCCTTGGGGACATCCTTGACCTTTTGCATGCCCATGTACATCAGGTACAGCGAGTAAATGCTGGCCAGGCTGACCAGGATGGCCAGGGCCGGGATGATGTTCAAAATGCCCGCCACCCAGGAAGCGGTATAGGAAAAGACCACGATCTTGACCGCGTCAGTGATGTTCTTGGTGCAGCCGAACGTGGGTGCCAGGGTGTCGATAATGAAAGCCAGCAGGAAAATTCCGCCCAGCGAGAGTATGTATGTCAGGATCGCCCAGATCAGGGCGGTGCTGAATGGCATGCGGAAAGTTCCGAAACCGAAGGAAACACCGATCACGACATAGCCGATAAAACCGGCAATAGCCGGGATGGCGGCCAGGATCATGGCATACTTGGTGAACATATCGGCAATAGTCAGGTTCTCGCCCTTGATCACTTCCCATTCCTTTGCCGGTGTAAGCAGAATGTTTTTTGCTCTTTCAACCAAATTCATCTTTTCCTCCTGTAGGTATTATAAAAATATAGATACTCCAAAAGAAAGAAAAAGTCAATTAAAAACTATTTTGACCAGCGCCAGCAGGCGGGCGAAAAGGTTCTCGTGCCAGAACACGTTCCAGCCTCCGTCGAGGAAGAAAATGACCGTGCGTACCACCTGGAAAACGACCAAACCGGTGAAAACCAGGTACACATCGCGCCGGTTCTTCAGGGGGTTGCCGATGACGGTCCTACCCGTAGCCAGCTCGAAAACCAGCATGATTACCAAAGCCAGAACCAGAAAAAAAACCAATGGCACGAAGGGATGGAAACGTACGGCCTCGGCCCAGTGGCCGCGCTCCAGGTGGGCCAAAGCACGGGTCAGGCCGCAGGAAGGGCAGGGTATGGCGGTTATGGCCCGCAACGGGCACAGGACCCGGGAACCGGGCTGAGTCACCCAATCGAAAGCCAGCAGGGGCAGCAACAGCACCCCGGCCAGCAGGGCCAGGGCAAGCATTCGCGGCCAGTAAAAGCTGTGCCGGCTCTCAGCTATAAAGCTTGTTAATTTCACCCTGGACGATCATGGCCGAAACCATGGGGGCGAAAAAACCGAGGACGATCAACAGCACCGACTGGTCCTGAAGCGTGGGGTTGCCGACCTTGCGGCCGATCACCTCCAGGTTCTGGCCGACCAGGTAGTAGAAATAGAGGTTGACCGGGAAGCAGCAGCCGGAAAAAATGGCGACGGGCGGTGTGATCACCTCTTTTTCCACCACGGCATTGACCACCTCGGCCATCTTGATATTCCAATAGATCAGGTATAGGCCGCAGGTGACAAAACCCAAAAGCAGAACGATGAAAGGATCGTTCTTGAAATAGGGAATGCGCCGGGCATCCTGGGTCACTTCGCTCATGGCCACCTCCATTTTATTCACGGCCACTATAAAAGAAATCAAATCAAAATGCAAATAACGCTCACTCTTGGATGTGCAAGTGTGCAAGCCGGCCCGTTCATGGCTTTCCAAAATCGAACCTCGTTTTCTTCTTTGTCACTCGTTACTTGTCATTCAGTCCTATCCCTTGACAGCAACAGGCCAAACGCATACAATACGTTTATAAGGAGATCACCATGTTCGGAAGTCTAGGAATTTGGGAAATATTGCTGATAGTGGTCGTTGTGGCGCTGCTTTTCGGCGGCAAAAAACTTCCTGAACTGGGCAAAGGCCTGGGCCAGGGCATTAAAAATTTCAAGAACGCCGTCAAGGGAACGGACAAGGACGAAGAAACACCGAAGGATGAGAAGGGTAATTGAAGATCTGATCGAGCGGAGAAAAAACCGGCAGGATGAGCTGAAAGCGAGCCTGAACGAGCTGGCTGAAGCTGTTGAAAAGCACGGCCTCTTTAAAAAGAACGGCAAGAAGATCCGCGAAGGCTTTGCCTGCTTCCAGGACGCGCTGGAAGCCTACGTCAGCGCTCAGGACAAGGAATGGGACGCCTATGCCAACAACCACGCCACCACGGTTTTCAAGTCGCTGCAGTGGAAGATCGAAAAGTTGGAGGCTGAATACTCCAACCTCAAGACGCTGTTGATCCATTTCGCCCAGCTGGAAAACAAGCTGGACCGTCTACTTGAAACCCTTGATGGCAAATCCGCCCCGGCCCCCTTGGCGGCAACCGCCGCTGAACTGCACTCAATCAAAGAACAACTCTCTCCCATCCAGTATGCCGATTTTGAAAAGCGCTTCCGCGGCAGCAGCGAAGAAATCAGCGGCCGCTTGGAAAAATACTTGTCCTTATTTTCCGGGTGCCAGGAGATATTGGATATCGGTTGCGGCCGTGGCGAATTCCTGGCTTTGCTGAAAAGCAATGGTCAGCAAGGCCTAGGCCTGGACCTTTCCGATTCCATGCTGGAAGAAGCGCGGGCCATGGGCCTGAACTGCCTTAAGACCGACGCCCTGCAATTTTTAAAAAGCCGGCCCGACGCATCCCTGGACGGCATATTTTCATCACAGGTGATCGAGCATTTCCAGCCCGACTACCTGCACCGCGTTATCAGTGAGTGTTTCCGTGTCCTGCGCCCGGGGGGGGTCCTGTTGCTGGAAACCATAAACCCACTCAGTGTTTTCGCCCTGAGCCGGATATATTTCCTCGACCCCACCCACCGCAATCCCCTGCACCCTGAATACATGCGCTATTTGCTGGAAAATTCCGGTTTTTCAGCCGTGGAGATCATTTACAGCGCCGAACCCGAAGGGGAAAAGCTTGAAGAGATCGGGCCCGCCGACCCTCTGGCCAGGCCGATCAACAGCAACGTCGACCGCTTGAACCAGCTGCTTTTTTCTCCTTGCGAATACGCCGTCAAAGGCATTCGATCATGAATGTTTTGGTCATGGATATCGGCGCCGGTTCAATCCGATACGGAGTATTTTCCAAAGAGCTGCGTCCGCTTTTTTCAGCTGAAGAAAAAACCGCCCGCTCATTCCCTGAATTAAAAAAACAGATAATGGACATCGTCGACAGCTTGAAAAAAGTTCATCGATTGCGGGCCGCCGGCATGACCGGGGCGGCGGCCTTGGCCATCTAACTGCTGCCATGAAAAACATACGCAATTTTTCCATCATCGCCCATATCGATCATGGCAAGACGACTCTATCGGATCGCCTGCTAGAGATCACCCATGCCATCGCCAAGCGCGACATGCAAGAGCAGGTTCTCGACTCCATGGACCTGGAGCGCGAACGCGGCATAACCATCAAATCGCACTTTGTGCGCCTGACCTACCGCGATAGCCGGGGCGAGGAATACCTGCTCAACCTGATCGATACCCCCGGACATATCGACTTCACCTACGAGGTTTCTCGCTCTCTGGCCGCCTGCGAAGGCGCCCTGCTGGTCATCGATTCCACGCAGGGGGTGGAAGCCCAAACCGTGGCCAATACCTACCTGGCCATGGAGAACGACCTGACCCTGATCCCGGTCATGAACAAGATCGACCTGCCGAACAACGAGCTGGACAAATCCCTGGACCAGATGGAGAACATTTTGGGCATCCCGCGCCAGGAAGCGCTGATGGTCTCGGCCAAAACCGGGGTGGGCATCGACCAGATCATCCCGGCCATCATCGAACGCATACCACCTCCGGCCGGAGACGCGCAGAAACCCCTGCAGGCCATGATCTTTGATTCCTGGTTCGATTCCTACCGCGGGGTGATCATCCTGGTCAAGATCATCGACGGCGTCATGAAAAAGGGCGACAAGATCAAGTTCCTGTCGAACAACACCGAATACGAGATCAACGAAGTGGGGGTCAACACACCGAAACCCATGCCCCTGGACTCGCTGGAAGCCGGGGAAGTCGGCTACATCATCGCCAGCATCAAGAACATCTCGGAAGTCAAGATCGGCGACACGGTCACCCTGGTCAGGGAAAATTCGGTGCTCGCCCTGCCTGGTTTCAAAGAACCTCTGCCCATGGTGTTTGCCGGCTTCTACCCTTCTGAGGGCACCAGCCATGAAGAGCTGCGCGAGGCCATTGAAAAGCTCACCTTGAACGATTCCTCCCTGACATACGAGCCGGAAACATCACCGGCTTTGGGCATCGGCTTCCGCTGCGGTTTCTTGGGATTGCTGCACAAGGAGATCGTCCAGGAGCGCCTGGAACGGGAATATTTCCTTTCCATCATCACCACCGCCCCGTCCGTGCGCTACCGCATCACCTCGAGCAAGGACGAAACCTATGAGATCGAATCCCCGGCCCAACTCCCCAACCCGCAGTATTACAAAATGATCGAAGAACCGTACATCGAGGCCATCGTCATCACCCCCGACGAATTCCTGGGCAATGTGCTGAAGCTGCTGCAGAACCGCCGCGGCGTCCATAAAAAAATGGAATATATAGGCCCTCAGCGCGTGTACCTGACCTACGACCTGCCCCTGGCCGAAGTGCTCTACGATTTTTTCAACAAGCTGAAATCGATTTCTCAAGGATACGCGTCGTTCGATTATGAGCTGAAGGATTACCGCGAATCACCGCTGGTCAAGCTCGACATCCTGATCAACCAGCAGCCGATCGACGCCCTGGCGGTCATCGTCCACAAGGACAAGGCCTACAACATCGGCAACCTGCTGACCAGCAAGATGAAAGAGGTCATCCCGCGCCAACTCTTCGAAGTGGTCATCCAGGCGGCCATCAACAAGCGGGTCATCGCCAAGACCGTGGTCAAGCCCTTACGCAAGAACGTCCTGGCCAAGTGCTACGGCGGCGACATCTCCCGAAAAATGAAGCTGCTGGAAAAACAGAAAAAAGGCAAGAAGCGCATGAAGCGCATCGGCAAGATCGATATTCCCCAGGAGGCATTCCTGGCCGCCCTTGAGCTTGAGGAGTGAACCCTATAAAAAGAGATTGCCTGCTTCTACTGCTGATCCCCCTGCTGCTGTATCCCGGATGTTCAAAATCCCCAAGCCCGGACCTGCCCCCCACCCTGATATGGAACAAGAACCAGAACCAGATCAGTCCGGCCGGCGGCACCATGAACGTGTGGGAGGGATTCCACGTCGACCAGGACGCCTTCGTGGCCGACCGCGATACATCTCAATTCATCCTCTGGCGCAACCGGGAAGAAAAGCTTCCGATATCGATCGAATATTCCCTGCAGGGAAGAAAGGTTGAATTTTCGGTTAACATCAGAAAAACGAGGATGTTGCCGCCGACAGCCGTTTTTAAGTGGAAAAAATTCAATTTCCCGCTCAGCCGCGGTATGAATTTCCTGCAGTTCAGTAAAAAAGGCAGGGATAAACTGCGCATCCGCTCCATCCTTATCGGGGCAGCGGCCAAGAAAGCAGACCCCCATCTGCGACCGGGAGAAAGCTTCAGTTTATTCCATCTTCCGGGCCGGGGGCGCCTGGAACTCCGCGGCCGGGGGAAACTCGAGATCGCGGAGCAGCAGGCCGACAGCGATATCCTGGAGGCAATAACCAGGACAGTGAAAAGCGGCTGGTTTTCCCGAAAAATTTCACTGCCGTTCGAGTTCGCCCGGCCCGGGCTGCTAACCGTCACCAGCAAGGAAGGCGACTTCAACATCAGCGCCTACACCTTCACCGCGACACCGGCCAGAGAGGCGAAGCCGAAAGTCACTTTCAAGAACAAACCCAATATCTACATCGTTCTCGCTGACGCCTGCCAGGCCTCCCATCTTGGAACATACGGCTATGAACGCAATACATCGCCGTGCCTCGACACTTTCGCCGCCGACGCCGTCGTCTACGAAAACGCCTACAGCAATGCCGTGTTCACCCGCTCCAGCGTGGCCACGATATTCACCGGGCTCTACCCCGACACCCACAAGGTCCGCCTCCTGCAAGCATCCTTGCCCAAGCAGCTGCTGACCCTGCCGGAGTATCTGAGTGCCAAGGCATACAACACCTGCTTGATCACCTCCACCTTCGCCATTTCACCGCATTTCGGCTTCACCCATGGCGTGGATGACTATTTCTGGGTGCCGGAAAAGGACTGGGCCCCGAAGGACATATCCATTTTTAGCCAGTTCAGCGACTGGCTGGTCAAGGCACGCCCGGTCCATTTCGCCTACATGCACTTCATTCACCCCCACTTTCCCAAGGTTCCCCCGAAAAATTTTCCCGTCTCTTTCCGGCCAGGGAGGGAAAAAACGCCCCAGGAGCGCATGGCGCAACTGGTGCACAAAAAGCTGCCCAAGGGGGTCCGCCGCGAAGTGAAGGAAGTGCAAGAGATCGTCGACGTCTACGATTCCAGCGTTGCCTGGGTGGACAGCGAATTCGGCAAGATCGTGTCCTTGCTCAAGCAAAAAAAGCTGTACGATGACAGCATGATCGTTTTTCTGGCCGACCATGGCGAAGCATTAAGCGAACACAATGTGCTGGGCCATGGCAGCAACGTCTACGACGAAACGGCCCGGGTGCCGCTGATCATCAAATATCCCAAAGAACTGGATATCAAAGGGCGGGTGCACACCGTGACCGAACTTGCCGACGTGTTTCCGACCATCGCCTCCCTCTTCGGGCAGGAGCTGAAGCTGGACGGGTGTTCACTGCTCGCCGCTGAGATAAATGAGTCCGCGGCAGACCGCATGGTCGTTTCCCGTACCCTCAATCGCAGCGGCAAATATGGCTTGCGCTGGAAAAACTGGTATTACATGATCAGCCTAAGCAACAACTTCGACCAGTTGTTTTCGCTCGCGGAAAACCCTCTCAGAAATAGCGGCGATCGCCACCCGGAGGTCAAAGCCTTCCTGAAAGCCCGGTTTTTGGCATGGCTGTCCCGTTTCCGCAACGGCAACAGCCAAGCCGCCGAAATCCCATTGCAGAACTTATCGGCCAGCGAGATCGAAGAAATGAAGACACTGGGTTATTTATAATCCATTTTCCCGCATGCAGCGACGGAGAATTCCGCCTGGGCACTCATGTTTCGTCGCTTTTGATGAAATGGGCGCCGCGCGAGACACGGTTGCGCAGAGCAGCTTCAACGATGAGCAGCGCCGCTTGCACGCTGTCGCGCAGGTTGATGATGCGGTTGCCGATCTCGCTCTGCTGATAGAATTTCTCGATGCGGTGCTTGAGGTATTCCAGGTCGGCCTTGGCCCGCTCCATGCGCTTGACGGTGCGGATGATGCCGTTGTAGTTCCACATGATGGTCTTGATGGTCACCAGGTCCTGCCAGACCAGGGCCGGGTCGAGTTTTTCCTGGGGATAGGGATACTTCCAGGCCGGGACCTCGGCAATGACGTAAGGATCCCGGTCGGCGCCGATCACGGAGCAGATGTCCTCAGCCGTTTTAACGCCCCAGACCAGGGCCTCCAGCAGGGAAACCGAGGCCAGGCGGTTTGCCCCGTGCACGCCCGTGGCCGAGACTTCACCAATGGCATAGAGATTGCGGATGCTGCTGCGGCCATTCAAGTCACACAGCACACCGCCGCAGCTGTAATGGGCGGCAGGCACCACCGGGATCGGTTTCTCTTCGATGTTGATGCCGAATTTCAGACAGGTCTGGAAAATGGTCGGGAACCGTTCGCGGATGTTGATTTTGGCAAACGAGGCCAGATCGAGCAGGGCGTAATCGTTGCCGTTCTTGATCATCTCTTCGTAAATGGCCCGCGATACCTCGTCGCGCGGGGCCAGGTCCTTGAGCGGCGAATATTTTTCCATGAAATACTCACCCTTGAGGTTCATGAGGCGCGCTCCCTCACCGCGTATTGCCTCCGAGATCAGGAAACTGTCGGCCTCGCGGTGGAAGAGCGACGTGGGATGGAACTGCACATATTCCAGGTTGGCCAGCCGCGCCCCGGCCCGGTAGGCCATGGCGATGCCGTTGCCGACAGCTTCTTCGGGATTGGTGGAATGCAGGTACAGGCTGCCTAAACCTCCTGAGGCCAGCACCACTTTTTTGGTGAATACCCGGGATATTTTCTTGCTTTTCTGATCGAGTATGTAGGCGCCGATGATCTTGGGTTCCTCGTAGGTGCGCATTGGATTCAGCGAATGGTGGGGGTAGCTCAGCAGGTCGACAGCCGTGTGCTGGAAGAGCATTTTCAATTTGGGCAGCTTTTGCAAATATTCGTAAAATTTATCCTGGATAGCGCGGCCGGTCATATCCCTGACGTTCAGCACCCGGCGCGAGGAATGCCCTCCTTCCTGGGCCAGATCGTATTGCTCGTCCTTTTTCGAAAAAGGTACTTGCAGCTTATCGATCAATATTTCCTGCACCAGATGCCGCGAGTCCAGGACCGCCTGGTCGACCGCCGGGCGGTAGTTGAATTCATCCCCGGCCTTGATGATGTCGCCGGCAAAAAGCTCGGCATTCTCTCCCGCAGGCAAGGCCGCAATGCCGCCCTGGGCGTAATAGGTGTTGGTCCGGGTATAGTCCTTGCCCTTGGAGACCAGGAGCACATCGATCCCCTGCTCGGCAAGCCGCAGGGCCGTCGTGGAACCGGCGATGCCACCGCCGATGACCAGGACATCGGTTTCAATATAATCTTTCATTTATGGCCTCATTATCTTTAAACTCAGATCCAGGGAGTGAAAGGAATGGGTCAGGGCTCCGGCCGAAATAAAATCCACTCCCGCGGCCGCTTTTTCAGCGATGTTTTCCAGCGTGACATTGCCGGAGATCTCAAGTTCGGCCCGGCCGCGGTTGAGCGACACGGCCAGGCAAACCTGCTCCAGGGGGAAATTATCGAGCATGATCATTTCTACCCCAAGCGCCAGTGTTTCCTCAAGTTCCAAGAGATCTTTCACTTCCACTTCGATCTTCTTGCCCGGACAGGCGCTGCGGACCCTCTCGACGGCCGGACGGATGCCGCCGGCCATGGCGATGTGGTTGTCCTTGACCATGGCCATGTCTTCCAGATTCAAGCGGTGGTTCCGGCCGCCGCCGTCGCGCACCGCTTTTTTTTCCAGATAGCGCATGCCGGGTGTGGTCTTGCGCGTGTCCAGTAACACGGAGCGGTAGGGCTTGAGTGTTTCGACGAATGCCTGAGTCAGGGTAGCCACGCCGCTCAAGCGCTGTAGGAAATTCAATGCCGTCCTCTCCCCTTTCAGGATCGAGCTTTCGCTGCCGCTGATCTCCAGGACCAGGTCCCCGGCCTGGACGGCAAAACCGTCGCCGGCGTGGACGGTGACGCGCAGCGCGGCATCCACCAGGCGCATGGTCAACAGGAAGGCCTCGATGCCTGAGATGATTCCTGCTGCTTTGGCCCGCACTTCAGCCCGGGCCGGTCCGTCCAGATCGGCTAGGGCGTTGGTGGTGATGTCGTCGCGGACCCGGTCCTCGGCCAGGGCCAGGCGCACGATTTTTTCAAGACATTGCCGCTCGAGGTCCATGATGCAATTATAGGCACTTCCGTTCAATTAGTAAAGGAGGTTCGAGCTCAGAGAACTTGCTGTAAGGTGAACGGTTTACGGTTTAAGGTGAAGGACAAGGAAAAAATAGGAAATAAGAAATAAACTTCCAAATAACAAGCATCAAATTTCAAACAAAATCCAAGCTGCAAATTCTAATGTCCAAACGAAAGCACTGGCAATGGCTTTCTCTTCGTTTGGGTTATTGGAACTTGGTGCTTATTTGCTGCTTGGATATTGGAATTTTATTCCTACCCTACACCGTACACCTTATACCTTACACCGATTCCCTTGTCCTGATGAATCAGAACCGCCACAGATAGGACGCTTTGAAGAAGAAACTTTTCCTGGTCTGCAGGTAATCGTCGGCCGGGAAATAATCACGGTCTTCATTGTTCCACTTGAGCTTCTCATAGATCGAGCCGTAGCCGACATAAATGACCGTGCCCGGGATATAAGTAAAGGAGGCCAGAAAATCGGCGTTGATCTTTTTCCAGTAATTGTTGTATTCGATGATACCGCGGAAAAAGAGGTAGCGATTCACCTGGAAGGTGGTGCGGCCGCGCCAGATGATGTAGTCGTAGACCTTCTCGCCGTTGCTGGAACGATAAAAGTCGTAGTAGGTAAGCCCCAAGGAGGCGTTCAGTTTGTCGATGGGCTGGTACTGCAGGTATAGGTCGGCGGTGTTGCCCTTGCCCTGGAACGGCACCTCGTCGTCGTAATAAATGCGGTCCGAGCGGCGGTATCCTCCCTCGAGGTACAGCTGTTTGAGGATCTGAGTGTAGCCGCGCACCCGCCAGCCGCTCAGGCTGAAGCGCTGTTCGGCGAACACCTCGTTACCCAGAATGGCGTCGAAGCGGATCTCCGATTGGCGCGGCATGCCGAGACGCAGCACCAGGTGGTTGTAGGTTTCGAACAGGTCGCTGGGCTTGTCCAGCAGGTGGTAGCTCCACCAGAAGGCATCGACCTTCTGGAAAAATTCCGACTTGGGATAGAAGGTATACATGAACAGGGCCGGCACCATGGTGATGCCGGTGCGGGTCACGTAGCCGGTGTCGATGCGGAAGTCGCGGCTCAAGTCGAACGCGCCCAATTCCACGTTCCAATGGCGGTTGCTGAAATTATAGCGCAGGCCCAGGTAGTGCCCCTGGTCGTCACGCTCATCCCCGGCATCGCGGCTGAAGGACCCCAGGGCGCTGTACTCCAGGAAACTGGTGTTGTTCAGGCGCCAGCGTCCGTCGATGCCACCGACGGTATTGCGGTTGCCGGCGAAGCTGCGATTGGTGAAGAAGCCGCCGACATAGTTGTCCTGGCTCATCTGCCGTTTGTAGCGCAGGATGGAGAATGCGGCGTTGCGGCCGGCCCGTTCCGTGTCACCTTCCTCGGCCGCCAGGTCGCCGGGAAACTCATCCAGGGCGAAGATGCCCGACAGCACGTTTTGACTGCCGATCTTTCCGGTCAGCTTCAGGCCCAGCAGCGGGTCAACGATGCTGCGGGTGTAGACGATCGCTCCCAGGGTGTTCTGCTCCATGGTCGTGGCGAAATTGAAGTTCTCCATGCCCTCCAGGAAAAAGGGGCGCTTTTCGGAATAATAGATGGAATAGCGCAGGTTGACATCGATCTGGCCGGCATCGGTCTCCACCTGGCTGAAATCGGGATTGTAGGTCGCGTCCAGGGTCAGGTCGGAAGTGAGCCCGAGTTTGCCCGTCAGGCTGAAATCGGTGTTTTTCCCCGTCGATTGCAATTTGCCGTCGTGTTGGGTGCTGCCCTGGTCGTAGGTCAGGGCCGGGATGAATTCAACGGGGCGCTCGAACTTGACGTCGCTTAACTCGATCCTCTGCGACTGGTTCATGATGGCCCCGCCCTCGGGGCTGAGCCCGGGGAAACTGGTCTGCTCGGACTTGCGGCCGATATAGCGTGAGACCAGCAGCCCCATGGTGATCTTCTTCCTGAACGGGTAGCGCAGGCTCTTGAAGGGCACGGCCATTTCAGCGCAGTAACCCCGGTCATGGATCAGCCCCTTGCTCTCCCAGACGGTATCGAAGCTGGCATTGCCGTTGCCGTCGGAGTCGATCATGCCGTCCATCTGGATGCCCAGCGGGTTGACTTCAAACAGGTAGCCGCCCTGCCGGTCGCCGAATGTGTCCAGTACCACGCCGATCCAGTCGTCCATGTCGATGCCGTCCCGCTTGGCCATCGCCGCCTTGATCTTGGCAGGTTCACTGTCCCGGCAATCGAAAGCGAAGTAAATGTACTTCCGGTCATACGCCATCATGATGACTGTCTTTTCCGACGTCGGCTTGCCGAAATCGGGCTTGAAGGTCATGAAATCGTCGAAGCGGGTGGCCTTTTGCCAGACCGCGTCATCCAGCTTGCCGTCAATGACCGGCGGCATGTCGGTTTTGAATATTGCAACGGAACCGGCTGCTGCGGCAAGGTCAACGGCCTCATCAGCATGTAAAAGCAGACCGCTGAACAAAAACAGCCAAATGGCACCATTCAGGATCCAAGCGTTTCTCATTTTCACAGTTTACCTCCAGCAAGGATTCACCATTGCTTCAGATATAGTAAACGATATCAAGCGCAGGAATGTTGCATGCAATAAATTTCTGGCTGAATTTATTGTCGACCGACCGCGGTTTTTTTTAAGTATTCAAAACAATCGTTTTTGCGGGGGCGGCATTTTTTTTGCGAAATAGCGGAAGGCTTTTTCCGTGGCCGTTCGGCCGCGCGGGGTGATCTGCAGAAACCCCTCCTGGATAAGGTAGGGCTCGTAGATATCCTCGAGGGTGTTTTTCTCTTCCTGGACCGAAGTGGACAGGGTGGTAATGCCGACCGGCCCGCCGGCAAACTTGTCGATGATGGCCAGCAGGATCTTGCGGTCCACTTCGTCAAAACCGGCTTCGTCGACTTCCAGGGCCTGGAAAGCGCTGTTGGCGGCAGCCAGATCGACGCCGGTTTTCCCCTGGATCTGAGCGAAATCACGCAGCCGGCGCAGCAGCCGGTTGGCGATGCGCGGTGTGCCGCGCGACCTGCCGGCCACGGCCCTGGCGGCATCGTCATCGATGTGCATCCCCAGGATGCAGGCGCTGCGGCGGATGATCTCCATCAATTCGTCGGGGGCATAAAAGTCAAGGTGGCAGGTGATGCCGAAACGATTGCGCAGGGGGTTGGACAGCAGGCCGGCCCGGGTGGTGGCTCCGATCAGGGTAAAGGGGTTGATGTGCAGCGATACGGTCTTGGCTCCCGGTCCCTGGCCGATCACCACGTCGATCTGAAAATCCTCCATGGCTTTATAGAGGATCTCCTCCATGGCGGTGCGCAGGCGATGGACCTCGTCGATGAACAGGACCTCATGCATCTCCATATCGGTCAGGATGGCAATCAGGTCGCCTTTCTTTTCCAGGACCGGCCCCGAAGTGCACTTGATCCCTACCGCCATTTCGGCAGCCACGATGTTGGCCAGGGTGGTTTTGCCCAGACCGGGCGGGCCGTGCAGCAGGACATGGTCGAGAGCTTCGCCGCGCTGGCGCGCTCCCTTGATATAGGTTTTCAGATTGGCGATCTTCTGTTTCTGGCCAACAAATTCCCGCAGCAGGCAAGGACGCAGGGTCTGTTCCGGTGCTGTATCCTCGCTTTTTTCGACCGGAGTGGTGACATTCTCTGCTTTCATCGCTTCACTTTTTTCAAGGTGATCTTGAAGAGTTCTTCAAAATCGTCACGGCCGGGATTTTCTTTTAAAACGCGGCTGACGGTTTCCCTGGCGCTTTTCATGGCATAGCCGAGGTTGACCAATCCGGAAACGAGATCGGAAGCGAGCCGTGAGCCTGCTTCAGGTATCTCCGTTCCCATCCCCAGTTTGCCGGTCAATTCCAGAATGATGCGCTGGGCGGTTTTCTTGCCGATTCCCGGGATGGAACTGATGCGCTCTACTTCGGCGGCAGCGACAGCCGCGAGCCACTCGGCGGGCGCCATGGCCGAGACGCAGGCCATGGCCGTTTTGGCGCCGATGCCCGAAACCGCGACCAGTTTCTCAAACAGCGCTTTTTCCTCGAGGGTCAGGAAACCGTAAAGGGCCACGTCCTCATCCTTGATCTTCAAGACCGCGTGCAGCAGAATATCCTGGTTTTCCCGCAGGCGCTGGAAACTGGAAACCGGGACGGACAGTTGCAGGATCAGGCCGGCGCCGGTAGCGACAGCGACGCGCCCGGGGCTGAGCCGAACGATTTTTCCCTGCACGGCGGCGATCATCTGTGGTTCACCCCATGGCAGTACGCTACGGCCAGGGCGTCGCTTTCATCCTTGCCGAGTTTCCTCCCCTTGATATTCAAGACCAGGGCTGCCATTTTTGCCACCTGCTCCTTGTCGGCGTTGCCGTAGCCGGTCAGGGCCAGCTTAACCTGCCGCGGCGCGTACAGGCTCAAAGGCAGGCGCCGGTTCAGCAGCGCGGCCATGGCCACGCCGCGCACCATGGACAGCATGGACATGGAACGGATATTTTTCCCGAGAAATCCCTCCTCCATGGCGGCCTGATCCACAGGGAATGCGGCGGTCAGCTGCTCCAAGCGGTCCCAAAGCTCCTGCATGCGCAAAATAAAATCCTTGTCCTTCAGCTTGATGGTTTCGGAATGGACATGGGCGAAACGCCCATTTTCTTTTCTCAGGATACCTATACCGAAGCTGAGCGAACCGGGATCCAAACCCAGGATCAGCATTATCCCTGGTTGAATTTCTCTATATCCTCATCCGCAATGTCAAAATTGGCCCAGACATTCTGGATGTCATCCAGTTCTTCCAGCTTGTCGTACAGCTTGAGCATCTGCTCGGCCTGCTTGCCCTCCAGCTTGATGGTTGTGGAAGGAACCTTGGATATTTCGGCTGATTCAATGGCGATATTCTTGGCTTTCAGGGCATCGTGGACCTTGTCGAAATCCTCGGTCAAGGTGGTGATCTCATAGGAATTCCCTTCCTTGACCATGTCCTCGGCGCCGTTCTCCAAAACGATCTCCATCAATTCATCTTCGCCGCTTGCCGATTGCGGAACGAGGATCACGCCTTTGCGCGCGAACATCCAGGAAACACAACCCTGTTCGCCAAGATTGCCGTTGTATTTGCTGAACACGTGGCGCACCTCGGAAACCGTGCGGTTTTTGTTGTCGGTCATGGCCTCGGCCAGGATGGCTACACCCCCGGGACCGTACCCCTCGTAGGTAATTTCCTCATAATTGACGCCTTCCAATTCGCCGGTGCCGCGCTGGATGGCTTTCTTGATGTTGTCGCTGGGCATATTGACCGCCTTGGCCCCTTCGATGGCGTGGCGCAAGCGAGAATTGGATTCGGGATCGCCGCCGCCGGAACGGGCGGCGATGGTCAATTCGCGGATGAAACGCGTGAACATCTTGCCTTTTTTGGCATCGGTCGCGGCTTTCTTATGTTTAATCGAACTCCATTTTGAATGGCCTGACATGGTTATCTCCTTAATTTTATTTTTTTTGATTCCTGGGCCAGGTTGGTGCTCTTGAATTTTCTCCGGGCCTGGGCCAGCATCTCTTCCAGCATGGAATCGGAATACTTGGGATCGAAATGGAACAGGAACAGCCGTTTGACCCCGCATTTTTCGGCGTTGCGCGCCGCCATGGAGACCGTGCTGTGGCCAAAGCCTTTTCTGGGGTTGGCGCTGTCGAAATATTCCCGGTCGAAGTACTGCGAATCGTGGATCAGCAGACCGGCCCCGGCAATGAAAGCGCTGATGCACTCATCAAACCCGCCGGGGCTTTCGACGTCGGTGGCATAGACCAGGCACCGACCTCCATGGGTGATCCGGTAAATAAGCACGCCCAGAAGCGGATGCGAATTATGCAGGACATAGGAGATTTCGATGTCATTTTCCAGGCGGACGGTTCCGGTTTCCGGTCCGGCGGCCAGCAAGCGAAAACTGAGGCGGGCCTTGATGCCCTGCAGGGTGATCGGCGAATAAGGAGGCAGGAAAAGCGCTTCCAGCACCTGGCGGGAATTGATCCCGGGAATATCCGGGCAATGAATGACTATCTCGGCTCCGGGGTTGAACATGGGGGCGAAAAAAGGCAGGCCCATGATATGATCGCTATGCAAATGGGTTAGAAAGATATGGACCTTTTGTCCCGCTCGCAGCCGGCTGTTCAGGTAGCGCCCCGACTGGATGATGCCGGTGCCGGCGTCGAAAATGACCGGTTGGCCGCCAATTTCAAGCAACAGTGAAGAGGTGTTGCCGCCATAGCGCAACGTGTTTTTGCCGGGAACAGGGTAACTGCCGCGCACGCCGAAAAAAGTCAGGGAAAAATCGTCTTTCATAATTGATAATTTTCCAAAACTTTGTACACGCAAAATTCACCACACATGGAACAGGCATCGGTTCGCGACCCGCGCCGCTCCCGGACTCGTTTGAATTTTTCGGGATCGATACACAACTTTTCCTGTTCGGCCCAATCCAGGCGTCGGCGCGCATCGGCCATGCGCCGGTCCCAGTCCAAGGCGCCGCTCAAGCCCTTGGCGATGTCGGCGACATGGGCGGCGATGCGCGAAGCCATGATCCCTTCACGAACATCCTGCTCTTCGGGCAGGCCGAGGTGCTCGGCCGGCGTGACATAACACAAAAAATCGGCGCCGGCGGCGCCGGCCACGGCGCTGCCGATGGCGGCCGTGATGTGGTCGTAGCCCGGGGCCACGTCCGTGACCACCGGGCCCAGGACGTAGAAAGGCGCGCCGGCGCAGACCTCTTTCTGCAGGCGGATGTTCATCTCGATTTGCTGGAGGGGCAAGTGCCCTGGACCTTCAACCATGACCTGTACCCCGGCGCGGCGCGAGCGCTGAACCAACTCGCCCAGGGTCAGCAGCTCCTCAAGCTGGGCCCAATCGCTGCCGTCGGCCAGGGCGCCCGGCCGCAGCCCGTCGCCCAAAGAGAGGGTGACGTCGAACTCGCGGGCGATGGTCAACAATTGGTCGAAGTGCTCGAAGAACGGATTTTCCTTTTTGTTGTGCAGCATCCAGCCGGTCAGCATGGACCCGCCGCGGGAGACAATGCCGGCCAGGCGCGGCATTTTTTTCAACTTTTCAATGGCCTTGAGGGTTAAACCGGCATGGATGGTCATGAAATCGACGCCGTCCTCGGCTTGGCGTCGGATGTATTCAAGCATTTGGGTAAGATCCAGGGAAACAAATGCCTTGCCCTGGCGCGGAGCCTCGACCATCATTTCGTACACCGGCACATTGCCGAAGGGAATGGATGACTGCGCCAGCAGGGCGCGGCGGATGACGGTGATATCGCCGCCGGTGCTCAGGTCCATCACCGTGTCACAGCCGCAGCCTAGAACCGTCTGCAGTTTTCGCACTTCATCATCAAGCTTGCTGAAATCACCGGAGGTGCCGATATTGGCGTTGATCTTGGTTTTCAAACCCTGGCCGATGCCGATAGGCTGCAGGTTCTTGTGGTTGCAGTTGGCCGGGATTACAACCAGTCCGGAAGCGACAGCGGCCAGCAGCTGGCCGCAGTCCAGAGATTCCCTGGCGGCGACTGCCTTCATTTCTGCGGTGATGGTTCCTTTCCTGGCATGTTCAAGTTGCGTCATCATTCCTCGCTGTCAATATTATATTATTTTCAATTGCAAATCAAGGGAAGCCGGCCGCAAGCGGCGGCGGGTTTGTGTTATAATCCGGGAAAGAAACCGCATGGAAAAACCCGTACTGAAACTGGAGGCCTCGGCTGGATCGGGCAAGACCTATCGCCTGGCCCTGGAGTATCTCAGCCGACTACTGATGGCATTCGCCGGGCCTAAGGGGAAAGCAAGTGATCCCCGGCAGCGACGGGAACTTCTGGGCTCCATCCTGGCCATCACTTTCACCGTCAAGGCCGCCCAGGAAATGAAGGCGCGCATCGTGGAAAAGCTGAAGCGTTTTGCCCTCTGTACAAAGGAGCTTGACCTGGACGAGGAAAACAAGGAGTTCCTCGACCGGCTGGCCAGGAAGACCAAGTTGGCTCCCGACAAGATCATCAAGCTTTCCGGCGAACTGATCGAACTGGTCCTGGCCAGCTACAACGACTTCAACGTCACGACCATCGACTCGCTGATGAGCGCCATGGTCAAGGCCGTTTCACCCGACCTCGACCTGCCCTCCGACTACGAAATCGCCGTCGACGCCGGGGACGAGATGGCGTCCCGCGGCCGTGCGATGCTGTCCGCCCTGGCCGACGATGACTGGGAGCGGCTGAAGCATTTCCTGGAGGACCTCAGGTGCTTGAATCCCCAGGTCGCGTGGAAGGCCGACGACTCGCTCATCGAGAAGGTCACCACCCTGTTCCGGCGGACTCTGCAGCAGGGGAACGAGAACGCGGACGCGTTGCCGGGCGACCTGCGGCCGCGGCTGAATGCAAACTGGCTGAATTTTCAAAACGAGCTGCGGCCCTTTTCCCGGATCATGAACGAGGAGCCGCTGAAAAATGGGAAATGCGAGCATGTGAGCGGGACCAGTGCGACCAGCAAACTAGTAAAGGCGCTGGGCGAAGCGCTGGAGAGTGGCAGCGGTTTTCCGGGTTTGGAGACTCTCATCGACAGTTCCTTTTTCTTCAAACCGGACCCGGAAGCGCTGCTGGTAAAAAAAGCCCCTACTGATTATCGGCATCGTTTCATCTCCGCCTACCGGCCGGCACAGCAAGCCCTGCGGGAAACGGTGCTGGCTTTCAGCGCCTACAAGACACTACCCTACCGTGAGTTCCTGAGAAATTTCATCAGCGTTTGGGAAAGCGGCAAGAAGACCCTGTTCGTGGAGGAGTTCAGCCAGACCCTGGCCAGGCTTTTCGTCCGCTGGAGCGAGGATGCCTTTCCCTATCTCTACCTGAAACTGTCGGACCGGTTCAACAGCTTCCTTTTTGACGAATTCCAGGACACCTCGACCTTGCAGTTCAAAGCCCTGGCCCCGCTCATCGACGAGGTATTATCACGGGAGAAGAACGCATCGCTTTTCATCGTCGGCGACCGCAAGCAGGCCATCTACCGCTGGCGCGGTGGCAACAGCGAACTCATGGAGGAAAACCGTCTCCGCAAGCAGGTCCCGGCCATCAACAACGTGAGCAAAAAAAAGTTCTCCTCCACCCTGGGCACGAACTGGCGCAGCCGCAGAGAGATCGTTGATTTCAACAACCGCTTCTGGGACTCGGAAGCGATCTCCCGGATCGCGGCCGAAGTTGTCCTGCAGCAGGCCATCGGGAACAATTTCAGGGACTCGCGACAGGCGCTCCCGGAAGACAGGGACAGGGAGGGGGGCTACGTGGAGCTGTCCCTGGAGGTTGAGGCCAAAGAAAGCCACGAAAGAGAAGCAGGGGAAACGGAAACAAGGGAAGACGAAGACGGCGCCCTTAGCTCCGCCCACCTGGACAGGATCGAAAGCATCATCCGCCGTCTTCACGACGAGCACGATTACGAGTATTCGGACATCGCCGTTCTGGTGCGTAAAAATGCCCAGGTCCGGGCCGTCATCCGCCACCTGGGCCACAAACACAAGAAGATCAGCAGCATTTCCGACCAGTCGCTAATGCTGGGCTCCAACTCCAAGGTCGCGGAGATCATCGCTTTCCTCCGTTTTCTCGACTATCCTCCGGATGATCTGAATTTTTTCTCCTTCATCAACGGCGAGATATTCCGGGTCGCGGCGAAACCTCCCTTTCTCGAGGAGATGAAGGCTTTTTCCGAGGAAATGTTCATCGGCTGCCGGGGGCCATTCTACAAACTGTTCCAGGAGAAATTCCCGGGGACCTGGAAAGGTCTTATCGAACCGTTTTTCCAATCGGTCGGCTACCTGCCTCCGTACGACTTGTTTTCCGATATCACCCAGGTGTTCAGCATATACGAAAATTTCAGCGACGACACGCCGTTCTTCCTGGCCCTGGGCGACGCGTTGCACCGCGCCGAGCGCGACGGCGGCAGCTCCATCGCCGGCTTCCTCCGCCAGTGGCGAAAAATGGTCGAGGACGAAGCAACACCTTCAGTGACCATCCCCGAGAATACTCCCGGCGTCCGCGTCCTGACCATGCACCAGTCCAAGGGGCTCGAATTCCGCGCCGTGATTGTGCCCATCGACGACAGCGGCGGCAGGGGCGACGACAACCTCCACTGGGACCAGGAAGGACTGTTTTATATCAATAGCGACATCGCCCGGGCGCATCCCGACCAAAAGGACAGGTACGAGAAGGAGAATTGCCGGGGCAGCATCGATCTGCTCAATCTCCTCTATGTGGCGTTCACCCGGGCCAAAGAGGCGCTGTTCGTTCCTGTGGCGGTCAGGAAAGCGATCAAGGCCCCGGAAACGGCCAGGAATGGACTGGTCAAAAAGATCTCCCGGGCGAGCGACGCCGTCGGCCGCCACCCGCTGCTGAATTGGTTCAATGAAGGCCCGCCAGCACCCTACCGCCGCGGCGAACTGGAGAAGAAGAAAAAAGAGCGTTTGGCTGGGAAGCGACCGACCGCCATCACCTCCAAGAAAATGCTGACCCGCTCTTGGCAAGCCAAATACCTAGTCTTTAAAAAGGCCGACGCAAAAGAAAGCCACGACCGCCAGGGGGCGAAGCGCGGTGAGCGCTTCCATGACCTTTTTTCCCGCCTCGGCGAGATCTCCACTCCTGGGCAACTGGCAGCCCGGGTGCTGGATCTGGCCGAAAATGCGGGATGGCCAGGGAGCGAAGCCGAAGCCGTTGTCGCATACCTGTGCCGCGATGATGTTTTTCACCTCCTCAGCCGCGGCCAGGAGGTTCACTGGGAAAAGGAAGTGGTCGATCACTCGGGGGCGGTGCCAGAATTCCGGCGCCTCGACCGCCTTCAGATCGGCGCGGACGAGGTCCTTGTCATCGACTTTAAAACCGGGCCCCATAAAAGCGAAGGATACAAATCCCAGGTGGCAGGATACCTTGGCACGGTCGGCCCACTCTTCCCGGACCGGAAATGCCGCGGCTATCTCCTCTACATCGACAGGGGCGAGGTCGAGGAGGTCACATGCTCGAGTTGATCGGCCTCCAGGAGGACCTAATCGAGCGGGCCTGCGCGCGGATCCTCGAAAACCGGGAAAGCAACGACCTTTCATCCACGGCGGTCGTTTTTCCCAGCAAGCGCTTCGGTTTCTTCGTGCGCCGGGAGCTGGCCGCCGGGATGGACGGCAATTTCTTTCCCCCGGCCCTATTCCCCATCGAAGCTTTTTTCGAGACGCTCTTCAAACTGAACTTTCCCGGTCATAAGATCCTGGACGAGCTGGAAGCGGCCCATGCCGTCCACGAAAGCGCTAGGGTCGTGTTCAAGGATGGGATGTACGGGAGCCGCAAGTTAGACGATTTCGCTTCCTTTCTCCCCTGGGCTCAAAAAATCCTTGGTGCCCTGGAAGAGATTCTGACCGAGGGCGGGCGCACTGAAGGGATCGATTTCGCAAAGTATGAAGAATTCACCCGGCTGGGCGACTACCATCGCTCCTACAAGGAATTTATCCTAAAAATTCCTGTTCTCCTGGCCGACCTCCAGCGCCGCCTGGACGGATGCAGACAGGCTACCCGGGGGATGGCCTGCCGCAGGGTGGCCGACCTGGCCGAAGAAAACAATCTGAAGATACCCTCGGCGCAGCACTGGATTTTCAGCGGCTTCAACGCCATGAACGCCTGCGAAAAAAAGTTGTTCTCATTCTTTCATGACAAACACGGGGCGCAATTCATCCTGCGCACAGACCCGATGGGGTTGAACAATGCCCTGTCACCGTTCCACCTGCAGGCTGAGACCATAAGAGGACTGGGGATGATCCCGCCTGCCGGGCCCAGCGGATCGAACCAATGGGATGACCTGGCCGAAAAGGTGATCATCCACCCTTGCGACGGCGTGGAGAGCGAGATCTATCATGCCTTTAAAATTCTTGAGCAGACATGCCGCGGCCGCGACGAAGCAGCACTGAAGAAGGTTGCCGTCCTCCTCCCATCGGCCCCCACCCTCATTCCGTTCGTGCAGGGGGCGGTCTCGCGCTTCGACCAGGATGCCAAAGGGCTGCCCTTCAACATCACACTGGGATACCCGCTGGAGCGGACGCCCATGATGCAGCTGGTTGATTCCCTGCTGACGGTCCTGGAGAACACCGAGGTCGGCACGATCGAGGCCAGCGATTACCTGCAACTCATCCGTCATCCCTATGTGAAGATATCGGGCGGCGGTGGAGACCTGGAGCCCTTGAAAAGAGGGATCCATTTGCTGGAGAACATCATCGACGGCGGAAACCTGATTCGCTTTTCAATAGGTGAGCTTGAGGCCAAGCTCAGCGGCGAGTTGCAGAGGCACACGCAGGGAATAGCCCCGGAACTCGCCGCGGAGATCACTGCCCAGGTCTTCGGCCTGCACCAGCGGTTCATTCCCCAGGGGATCACGGGAATGCAGCTGCTACTCGCCTTCCTTAAGCGGGCGTTGGAGAGCGTAGGCAGCGAGAAGAACCGCGGCTGCCACCTTTTCCTCAACGAGTATGCCGCCACCGCGCTGCAAGCTCTGGAAGAACTGGGGGATTTCGCCCACTCCCACGATAAGGTATTCCTTACCGCCGACATCAGGGGCATGACCACCATGGTACGCTCCCATTTCCGCGGCCGTACCATCCGCTTCGAGGGTTCGCCGCTGCAGGGAGTGCAGGTGATGGGCCCCCTAGAGTTTCGCGGACTTTCGTTCGATGAGGTCATCGTCCTCGACGCCCTGGAAGGAGTACTGCCCGGGACCGCCAAGTACGACCCTATTCTGCCCGCCGACATACGCGCCATCTTCGGCATCCGCGACCACGGAGACTGGGAAAAGATATACGCATTCAACTTTTTCGCCATGCTCGGAGCCGCCAAGCGAGTCCATGTCTTGTATCCCCGTAAAAGTGAGGACGGCAAGGAGTGCGAGCGCAGCCGCTTCATCGAGCGCATCGTCTACGCGGCCGCGAAAAAAAACAAGAAAGAGCCGGCGGCCATCCCCCTGTTCCTGCCTTTTGATATCTTACCTCGCGAGCTCAGAACTGTGGAGAAGAACAAAACCGTCCGAGAACGACTGGGGGCGATCACCCTGTCCCCGTCCTCGATTGAGACTTACGTCAAATGCCCCCTCCAGTTCTACTTCAGCAAGGTCCTCGGCCTAAGGGAACGTGAGGAGGTTGCCGCCGAAACCGAGGGCAGCCTGATCGGCACCATCGCCCATACAGCGCTTGAGGTTTTATATGATAAATACCCGGAAGCACGGGCAATGACCGGGGCAGGAGAAAAAGCCCTGGAAGCCGACCTGGAAAAATTCCTGTATAATGCCTTTCGCAAGCTAAACTTCAACCCGGAAAGAGGACTGGAACATATCCGCTCCTGGACCTTGCTGGAGCAGTTGCGCCTGTTCACCCGCGAGGACGGCAAGCGGATCAAGCAGAACGTCATCCAGGTTGAAAAGCGGGAAAAAACTCTATCCATGGACCTCAAAGTCCCGGGGCTGGGGCATCGGGTCAGCATCAGAGGTCGACTCGATCGTTTGGAAAGGGAAGGGAACCTGCTGCGGGTCGTCGACTACAAAACAGGTTCGCCCTTTCCGCCCAAGGTCCGCGTGAACGAAGCCCTGAACCTGAAGGATCTTTCCCGGCGGAATGAAAGGGGGTATTTCGACGCCCTCTCGGCTTTCCGGAAAAAATACCCAGGGATGCAGCTCCAGGTCTACCTCATGCTCCTGGCGCGGGAGCAGGGCAAGGGTTGGGATGAACTCGATGCCGCCTACGTGTTCCTTCGAGAAAAGAGCGGGAGGATGGTGCAGGGCATTTTCATGACCAGCGGCCGCAACTCGCGGCCATTCATCCCCGAGGAAAAGCGGCGGGCCATGGAAGCTTTTGTTAATGACCTGGGCGAAGTCCTGAACGACCTGTATTCCCGGGAATACTTCCTGGCCAATCCCGGCAACGAACGTTACTGTTCCTACTGCCCTTTTCGCCTCCCTTGCGGCAACCTGTAAAAACAACGTGATCCGCAATATTCTTGCCATGTACCGTGAGGCCTATGCCGGGTTGCCCCGCAACGCCTGGTTGTTGTCGCTGGTGCATTTCGTCAACCGCAGCGGCTCCATGGTCCTATTCTTCCTCAGCCTTTACCTGACCCGCAAATTGGGCTTCACCCTGGCCCAGGCCGGGCAGGTTGTTGGCGCCTTCGGTTTCGGAGCCCTGGCCGGATCCTACTTGGGCGGTATCCTCTGCGACCGCTTGGGGGCCACGGCCGTGCAGCGGTTGAGCCTGCTGCTGTCCGGCCTCAACTTCATCGTCATGGGCTACCTGGGCTCTTTTGTCCTCATCGTGGGAGCGGCTTTTCTGCAGGGCGTCTTCGCCGAAGCCCTGATTCCGGGTAACGCCACTGCCATGGCCCGTGAATGCCCGCCGACAATCCGCACCAAGGGCTTTGCCTTGAACCGCCTGGCCGCCAACCTGGGGGTGACCATCGGGCCAGTGCTGGGCGGCTACCTGGCCATGTGGAATTACCGCGCCCTGTTCTGGGTCGACGGCCTGACCAGTTTGGGCGCCCTGGTCCTCTTCCATGTATTTTTTAAAAGTGGACCCAAGCCGCCGCCCCTACAATCCCGTTCATCCTTCCCGCCTGCCGTTACGCCGCCTGGCCGCCGCCATCACTTGCCAGCCATATTTATCATGGCCTTCGGCCTGGGATTGATCTTCTCCCAGCTGTTCAGCACCTTTCCTCTCTACATTCATTCGGCTTTCGGTTTCGCTGAAAACCGCATCGGCCAATTGCTGGCCATCAATACGGTGCTGATCGTCCTTTTTGAAATGGTCCTGCTCCAGGGCTTGAAAAAGGCCGCCCCCCTGAAGATCATTGCAGTGGGAGCGCTGTTGACCGGGTTGGGCTTTGCCCTCACGCCCCTGGGGCGAGGTTTCCTTTACGCCGCCGCGACCGTGGCTGTCTGGACATTCGGTGAAATGCTCTCCCTGCCGCTGCTTACCGCCGAGATTGCCAACCGCTCCCATGAAGGGAACCGCGGCCGCCACATGGGCTGGTTCGGCGTCTCCTTTTCCCTGGCCTGGATGCTCGGGCCCATTGCCGGTTCGAGCATATACGTCCATTTTTCACCCATGGCCTTGTGGCTCAGCTGCGGTGTTCTGGGAGCGTTCCTGGCCCTGGGATTCAGGCGCCTGGCGAGTGGACAGGACGGCCCGGACCGGTAAAATTCGAGTGAGTGTAATGCCCCCGGCGGAAAGGACCGGGCGCCGCGTCCGGCGCCCGGGATTTGTCTTTATTTAAGGAGGATCTCTTCAAAGAAATCCAGGGCACTTGGATCCCTGGACTGGCCGAGCCAGAAGATCGCTTCCTTACGCAAACGGGAGTGGGGATTTTTGCGGGCGATTTGCATCAGCATTGGCGTGCCCTTGTCTTCAGGCAGCTGGCTGAGAGCGAAAACAGCGTGTTTTTTGATGTCCAGTGCTTCGGGAGAGGCAATCACTTCGCCCAGCGCCTTGATCGCGGCAGCCGAAGCTTTCTGGCCCAGCCAGAAAATGGCGTCCTTGCGAACAGCCGTGTCCGGGTCGCGACGGGCCAGGTCGATCAATTCGGAAACCGCGGCCGAACCATTGAAAAGGTAAAGGGCAAAGACCAGGTCCTTGCGCAAATCACGATCGGGTTCCTGACTGAGCACGCCGCGGATGAATTCCAGCCCCTGGGCTTCATCGGCTGTTCCCAGCCAGGCCAGACGCTCGCCGCCCAGGTCGTATTCCCGGTCCGGAGCGAGGAGTTTCATGTCACTGATGCGGCAGCGGCCTTTTTCAACCCGGTTCAGGAAAATCAACACTCCCCAGTAAAGGCCGTCCTTTTTTTTGCCTTGGCCATCAGAAATAGTCAGGCTGTGATCGCGATCGGAATTCACGACAATCCGGCCATTCCGACTTTTGATCGACATGGGGCCAGTTTCGCTGACGCCATGATGCCGCTGACAGGAATAAATAGGTTCGAACACGGGAAAAGCCCAGGCCGTGAAAAAAACGGCCCCTTCGCTTGCCGTCGCCGATTGGCGGCAGGCTTCAGCGGAGCGTGCTTTTAAAGAAAGACCGCCCGTTTCCACGGACCTGACCTGACCATTAAACATCTTTGCCGTCGGACTTTCCGCAGCCGGAACCAGCAAAGCCGCCAACAGCCAACCAGCCAATAGAATAATCGCTTGGCGCTTCATGGGATGCACTCGCTTATTCCTGGTCGATCAGTTGCTGCAGGAATTTCGCAGCCTCATCGCTGTCGGATTGGCCGATCCAGAAAATCGCTTTTTTCTTCAACTGCGGATTCTTTTCACCACGGGCAATGGCCAACAGATGTTTCAGTGCCGCTTCGCTGTCATTTTGGCTCAGGCTGAAGAGTATCTTTTCCTTGATGGCAAAATTCGCATTGCTGTCGTATAACGCCTTGAGCATATTGGCGTTGGCCGCGCCCCCTTTCTGGCCGATCCAGAACACGGCTTCTCCTTTCAAACGATCCGCGGAATTCCCGGTGGCGATCTCCTTGAGAAAAGCCATGCCCTGATCACCGTCCAGCTGTCCCAGGGAAAAGATGATCTTCTTTTTCAATTCGACGTCGCTATTGGCTTTGTACATCTCCATCAGGGCGGCGGCAGCCCGCTTGTCAGCGGATTGGCCGATCCAGAAAACCGCTTTCTCCCTCAATTCCAGGTCGGGGTCGCTCTTGGCGATATCCAGCAGCTTGCGGAAGCTCGCTTCACTCTCATTCTGGGAAAGGGAGAACAGGACTTTTTCCTTCAGTTTGCGATCCTGAAAACTTGAATAGAGATCGATCAGGATTCGCAGGCCCGCATCCCCGCCCTCCTGCCCCAGCCAGAAAATGGCCTGTTCGCGGACATGGGGGTCTTCATCCTTGCGGGCGATCTCGCCGAGCAGGGGCGGCACCGAGGGATCGTCGTGCTGGCTTAAAACAAAAACCGCCTTGGCGCGGATGTTTTTGTCCTTGTTCTCCTTGACGATCTTTTTCAGAATGGGCAGGGCTTTGTCCTTGTTCATTTGCATCAGGGCATCCAGGGCCACCAGCTTGACATTGATATCAGAGCCGTTTCCGGCTTCGGCGCCATGGGTGATGTACTTTTTGTACTGGACCTTGCCCGCCTTGACCAGGTTCTCGGCCACTTCGATGCGCAGCATGCGGGCATCGCTGGCCCAACTGCTTTCGTTGAAGCGCTTCAACAGCATCTCGAGCTTGATCATGGCCTGTTCACGCATGGCGGTCTGCTTTTCAGAACTGCCGCTTTCTCTGGCCGCCTGGTTCAGGCTGTAGGCCAGCCAATAATAAGGTTCGGCTTCCCACTGGCTCTGGGGGAAAAGTGTGCTGAAATTCTTCCATTGCTCGACCGCCGCATTCCAGTCCTTTTTGTGAATGGCGTCTTTGCCCGCTTGGAACAATTTATCGGCTTTCTCGCCGGCCGCTTGCCCCGTCGTCTGGGCCGTTAGCGGACCGATCGCCATAAGCAGAACGACCAGTACCAAAAAAAACAGCTTTTTTAAATTTTTCATGTTGTGCCTCCTTATATTTGCACGGTTTTGCGATCTGCAAACTTAAAAACCTTCATTTTCATGGGGATGCCCTTTTCCCGTATCAAAGTACCGATCAACCAGGTATTCTCGGAATCGGAACGGTCAAGATGGGCGATTTCGAGCAGGACCAGCTCAATATCATCCAACAAGCGGAGCAGCGATGAATCCCTGTTCTTATCGGCCCGCAAACGTAAAATACGCAAGTTGCCCAGCAACAGCCTTATCCGCGCCTGGCCGATCGTGTTGCCGCCGTCCTGACCCGGGGCATTGCTGAATTCAGTGAGGACGGGCTGCAGAGCGGCGAAATAGTCCTGAGCCGAATACATGAAAGGAGCATCAAGCGGGGCAGCCATTTCCGTCCTGGCGGAAAAAAAGTACAGACGGGCGGCGGCGACACCCAAAATGAAAAAGGCCAGAAAACCCGCTGTGATCAATAGCCAGCGCGGCGACCGCAACCAGAAAATCTGCCGGGGCAGCGCCGGACTGAGCGCGGCGGCGATCTTGCGCCACGATTTGTCGAAATCGGCGCCCGGCACCGTTATGGCGGCCGTTTGCACCAGGCTGCCGATTTTCCTTATTTCTTCAAAGCGGGCGCTACAGGCGGGACAGGCACGCAAATGACTTTCAAATCCCGCTTTTTCCGCTTCAGCCAGTTGGCCATCCAGATTAGCAAAAATAAGATCTTCGAATTTTTTGCATTTCATTTTCATTCCCCCATAGATGCGGACAATTCTTTTTTCAACTGCCCCAGAGCCCGGAAAAGTTGTTTTTTGACACTGCCCTGGCTACAGCCCATGGTCTCAGCGATCTCGCCGATCTTCAGCTGCTGGTAATGACGCAAGACCACCACCATGCGTTTGCGTTCCGTAAGCCGTTCCAAGCCCCGCCGCACCTGGCTGGCCGATTCATTGCGGACATACTCGCTTTCCGGCGTGGCATCCTCTTCATTCCCGGCGGCAGCCGCCAGATTTTCGCTTAATTCAACATTGTCTTTATGGCGGCGGCGGCGGCGAAAATGGTCCAGGGAGCAATTGACGGCAATGCGGTACAACCAGGTGGCGAAATACGAATTTTCGTTCAATTGACACTTCTGCAGCGACTGAAATGCCTTGATGAAAGTATCCTGCAAAATGTCTTCCGCGTCGGCGACATTGCCCGCATAACGGTAGGCCAATGAATAAATGCGGCTGCGGTTGCGTTCATACAATTCATGCATGGCGCCCCGGTCGCCCGCTTTGGCCAAAGCCACTCTATCAACTTCATTGCTGTTCATTTGCAACATACCCCTTTGACGGACATTATACTGCTTTGGTTGACCGGGATAAAAATAAATCTTTGGATTAAAAAAACGGGGGGGATCGAAAAAACTGAAAACAAAAAAAAAGGGATGGCCCTTGAGGGACCATCCCCTTGATTTTCGGTTACCTGTTTAGTCTGTGATGATAACAGCAGGTAAGCTTGAGCCTACCAGCGGTTGCCGCCGAAGCGGTCGCGGTCGCGGCTGCCGCCTTCGGTTTTCGGCTTGGCTTCGTTCACTTTCATGGGCCGGCCCTTCAGTTCTTTGCCGTTCAGGGCCTTGATGGCCGCAGCGGCTTCTTCTTTTTCCGGCATTTCGACAAAACCAAAACCTCTCGGCTTATTGGTGAATTTGTCCTTGATGATGGTCGCTGAAGCCACCTGGCCGAATTCCTCAAAAGACTTGCGTAAATCCTCTTCCTGGATCTCCCAGGGTAAGTTACCGACGTAAATGTTCATAAAATCCTCCGATATGAGTTTGTTATTTGTGAACATTCAACTTTAAATTTCATCCGGTTTTCCAAACCCTAAAAATATGGAAATCTCGACTTCAGCGATGTCGTGAGGTTTTATCCATCTCTTGCGGGGATTTTCGGCAAACCAACAAAATTTCAAAAACTTGATACATTCACCAACTCTATCAAGTGCATTATAAATCAAATAAAGCTCAAATGCAAGAAAAAAATTAGGAATTATTTTTTTGGGCTCCGATTCAGGGAATTCGGTACACGCGATGCATCTGCAGCCCCAAGCGGACATCGGGGATGCCGCCGCGCGCGCAGGCCTTGAAAAGATCGAACGAGAGACGGTATTTGCGCCGGGCGCTCCATTCGGGCTGGAGGATGATCGGCGCCCCGCTATGCTCGCGAATTTTTTTCAATACCGTCATGTCGAGGGCCGGGGTGACCAGCAGCTTGATCTCACTGATGCGCGTCCAAAGCCGCGGATGCACGCGGAAGGCGGCGACATCCTTGGGCGAGACCGTCCACCAGTCGAGCGGCAGGTCCTGAAAATGCAGGCCGTTGGTTTCCACGGCTACAAAATAATGCTTGCGGCGCAAAACCTTTACCAGTTCTTTCAAATCCTGTTCCAGGGGTTCGCCGCCGCTGATCACCAGGCGCGACCCCGGGCAGGCGGCTTGCAGAGCGGCCACAGCCGTCGCGATCTCGGCCGTAGACATTTCCCTGCCTCCCCGCCAGGCGCCGCGGCTATCGCAATAGGGGCAGCGCAGGGAACAGCCGGCCATGCGGATGAATATCGAGGAAATGCCGCTGTTCAGGCCCTCGCCCTGGGCCGACCAGAAAATCTCATTGATCTTCGCCATAGGAGGCCCCGGCATCGTCTGATTCCCAGATCATGACCCGGATGACCGGGTAGTTCAATTTGATCTGTTCGAAAAAATATCTGGCCAGGTTTTCGGCCGAAGGGGAAAAATCATAGACCTCGTTGAGCACTTTGTGATCCGGGACCAGGCCGCGCAGGTATTCCTTGATCTCGCCAAAATCGACGGATATGCCGGAACGGTCGAGTTCACGGGTCCGAAAATGGGCCTCCATCTCGAAGGTATGGCCGTGCATTTTCTCGCACTTGCCCTGGTAGTGCTCGAGAAAATGGGCCGCGGAAAATTTCTGTCTGACCACCAGATCCCAGCTCATGCTTTTCCCTCCTTTTGCAGACGTACCAGCAACGGGTCCTGCCGCCCCAGTTCGGCGAAGGCGCGGGCCCGGATGTCGCAGGAAGGGCAGCGGCCGCAGGGAAGCTCGGCGCCGCGGTAGCAGGAGATCGAATGCGCGTAATCGGCGTCCAGCTCAAATCCCAGAGCGATGATCTCTTTTTTATTCAAGGTGATCAGCGGCGCATGCACTTTGAATTTCTCCCTGCCTTTTCCGGCTGAAGTGCCCTGGTTGATGGCCGCCGCCATTTTTCGGCTGAACGGAACCGTGGTATCAGGGTAATCGGGACTATCAATGGCGTTGAACCCGGTGACCAGGTTGCGGCTGGCATGCGATTCGGCGCAGGCGGCGGCCAGGGCCAGAAAAATGCCATTGCGAAAAGGGACGTATGTCGACGGCACACCGGGTTCTTGCCGGGACGCGGCCAGGGATTCGGGAATGGAGCGGCCGTCGGCGAGCAAAGCCGAACCCAGCAGGTTGCGCAGGGGCAGCGTCACGACATCATAAGCGACCGCCAGGCCGGCGGCGATCTTTTCCGCCATTTCCACTTCGATGCGATGCTGCTGGCCGTAATCTACGATCAGCGCCCGCAGCGGGGCGAATTTTTCGCGAGCCCAATAGAGAGCCGTGGTCGAATCGATGCCCCCGGAAAACAACACCACCGCGCCTTTGTTCATGCGCCTATTCTACCGCATTTCCGGGCGTCTGCCAAACACGAATTTCATTAGAAGAATCTGCCAGGGCACGGGAATGCAGATCTGCGTCCCTTTAAGGTCGAGGATGCTACCTGTTTTGTTCCAGTCGGCCCCGCAAGGGCAGGAATTTGCGGGCGAACACCAGGGTACCGGCCAGGCAGAGCGCACCGCCGCAGGCCAGCGCCAGCCGCACACCGATGGCGCTGGCCAGCGTGCCGTACAGGAAACTGCCGATGGGCGTGGCGCCCATGAAGGCCATGATGTAGATGCTCATCACCCGGGCCCGTTTGTCGTCGCTGATCAGGTGCTGCAGGTAGGTATTGGCCGATGCCATCTGCACCATCATCCCCACCCCGCCCAGGAAAAGCAGTGGCATGGCCTGCCAGAAAACCCGGGCCAGGGAGAGGGCGACCAGGGCCAGGCTGAAAACAACCGATCCACCCACCATGATTTTTTCAAGGCCCTGGGTGTTGGGGCGCGAGGCCAGGGCCAATGCCCCCAGCAGCGCCCCGAGTCCGGCCGCGCCCATTAAAAATCCCAAACTATGCGGGCCGCCGTTCAAAGCCTTGCTCACGAAAACCGGCATTAGGGTCAGGTACGACAACCCGACCAGGCTGACCCAGGCGATGAGGACAATGATCAGACGGATGGGCTGCAAACCGAAGGTATAAGCAAAACCCTCGCGCAGTTCGCGCCAGAAACCTATTTTCCTGTCGCTCTTTTTGTGGGGTTCGAACCTCATAGCCAATAGGGCGAAGATCACCGCCAGATAACTGAAACCGTTGAGCAGGAAGCAGATCCCCTCGCCGGTCAGGGCGATCAGGATGCCGGCCACGGGTGGACCGACCAGGCGAGCCCCGTTGAACATGGCCGAATTCAAGGCAATGGCATTGCCGAGATCTTCCTTTTTTTCGACGACCTGTACGATGAAAGAATGGCGGGCCGGCGCATCCAGGGCGTTGGCCAAACCCAGAAAAAAGGCCAAAGGCAGCAGATGCCAGGGGAAGAAGGCCTTGCTGAACATCAGAGCAGCCAGGACGAACGCCTGGGTCATGGCTAGGAACTGCGCTACCAGCATGATGTGCAAGCGGTTCCAGCGGTCGGCCAGGACGCCGGCCAGGGGCGATATGAAAAAAACAGGCATCTGGGCGAAAAAAGCCACCAGGCCGAGATAAAAAGCCGAGCCGGTCAGGCGGTAAACCAGCCAGCCCATGGCCACCTGCTGCATCCAGGAACCGGTCAGTGAAATGCCCTGACCGCCGAAATAAAGGCGGTAGTTGCGATAACGCAAGGCACGCAGGGTTGACTTCAGATTGGCAAAAGGTCGGCGCAGCTTACTTTTTTTTGCCATGGCCTATCCTGCGCATAGGTGTTCCAGCAGTATCTTCAAGCCGATGGCGATCAGGATCGCCCCGCCCAGGATCTCAACTTTTCCAGCAAACCACATCCCGAACCTGTGCCCGATGAAAACAGCAAGCAGCGATAGGCAAAAGGTCACCAGGCCGATGAGCAGCACTGGCATGATGATATCCACGGCCAATGCCGAAAAACTGAGGCCCACTGCCAGGGCGTCAATGCTGGTGGCCACAGAGAGAGCCAGCAGTACCGTCAGGCCCAACTGCTTGGTTTGCACCCGGCAGTCAGGGGCGCGCCGCGCCTCGAGCATCATCTTGCCGCCAATGACAGAGAGCAGGATGAAGACCAGCCAGTGGTCGAAACTGGAAATTATTTTTTTGAATCCCAGACCGGCCAGCCAGCCGATAACCGGCATCAGCAGCTGGAAAAGGCCAAAAAAGAAAGCCAGGCGCATGGCCTGGCGCAGTTCTACTTTTCTGGAGGCGCAGCCGTTGGCCATGGCCACGGCCACGGCGTCCATGGACAAGCCCACGGCAATGAATAGAACTGTCAGCAAATCCATTTTTGCGCCTTTTGATCCGCCGTCATCCGCAAGCGAAGTGAAAGTCCACTGTAGCAGAGGCCCGGCCGGCTGTCAACCGCAAGCCCGGCCGGGGGTCGTCCACCGGCGGCTATTGGGGAAGTATCTCCAGGAGGAATTGCCGGGAAAGCGAGCGGTACGAGGCGCGGACCATGATGCGTCCGGCGCGGCGGATCAGGTAAAAATCATAATTGAAATTTTTGAACAGAAAATCATAATTCATCTGGGTCTGGAACTCCCAGTTCTTGACCAGGGTGACGCTGCAATCGAGGTAGCCGCTGGTGAAATTTCCGGTCTTGGTGTCATAGGAAAGCGACAGCCAGCCCTTGACGCGATGTTGGCCTTCCTTGAGCTTCAGCACCGCCGACCAGTCCTGCGAGGTGCTGCCGCGGATGAACCATTTTTCGGTCTGGCGCCGCGTGTGGTAGTTGTACAAAAAATCGAGATCGGCCAAACCGCCCAGGCTTTGGCTGCACTTGAAAACACAGCCCAGCGAGGTGAAGTCGTTCAGGTGGTCCTGCTCTAGCAGCTGCTCGGCGGCCAGGGACATCGTGAAAGCCGGCCCCCGCCCCAGTTGGATCCTTTCACTCTGCAGGCTCAATCCCAGGTTCGCCTTGCTCTGGCTGTCCCGCATGCCGGCCAGCTCCAGCTGGTTGACCATGAAGCTGGAAACAAGGTTGACCTGCAGCAGGTTGTGGTAAAGCCGGAAAGGGCTCAAGTTCAGGGTGAAGCGGGGCGTGCCCTGACTCTGGTTCTGCAAAAGGTCTTTGTGGAAAGAATAATCGGCGGCCATGTTGAAAAGACGGTTTGTATAGACCAGGGAAAACGATGAGCTGAGCAGGCGATTGTATGCGTCCTGACCATAACGAAGGCGGGAACGGGAATGCTGCAGGGTAAGGTTGAAGTTTTTCACGGCCTGGTTCTGCAAAGAGATCTCGGCCACATACTGTTTCTCTTTTTCATAGGAAAGGTTCAGGGCCAGGTTGCCCAGCATGGGGTTTTGCAGGCTGGATCCAAGACGCAGCCACAATTCTTCCTGCTCGGCCGCGGTGCGGCTGAATTCGGCCGCCCATTCGCTGGAAAATCGCGGGGTCCATTGGGTTTTGTAGGCCAACCGGGAGTTGAACAGGTTGTCGGTCAGAAAGTTGACGCTCAGATTGATCGCGCTCTTCTTGCTGAGATTGAGCGAATTCAGCGAATTGAGATTCACTTTGAACGCGGGACCGGTCTCGATCTGGCCAAAGAGATCGTATTTGATGTCCAGCATGTTGTAGGTCCTGACCGTACCGTTTTTGACCGGTTTTTCCAATAGCAGGTGGCCATTGATCACCAGCCCCTGGGACGGGTAATACCAGATCTTGTCGACGTAGGTGCCTTGGAGTTGTGTTGTGTCGCCACCCTGATCGAGCTTGAATTTCTTGAATGACAGCGACTGGACTCCTTCAATGAAAGCGGTGGTCTGGTAGCCGTACACCCCGTACAAACCGTTGATGACGATGCGGTGGTTCAAAAAATACACCAGCGATTTTTTCAGCGCTTCAGGGTCCCTGAGGACGATTTTTCCAGCAGCGTTATTCTCGCCGGCGGCGTTTTTTTTCTGACCCGGCAGCATCCAGGAAAGGATGCGCTCCTGAAAAACGGTCAATCTCAGGCTCAGGCTCTCCAGGTCGATCTCCATCATGTCGGCGGCATATTTCTGCTTCCCCGCCTCGACCAGGCAGTTGCGGCTGGCCAAGGCAACGCGTCCGGACACATCGATCTCCACGGTCTCGGCCTGGATGGTCCATTCCTTGCACTTGACCTGGATGTGTCCCCGGCCGTATACGTAATTGTAGTCATAACTGTAGAGAAGATAATCACCCTTGACCTCCAGCAATTCCTTGGCCGGAAGGCAAAGGGTCAAAGTCCCCAGGAGGAAAAAGAGGGCCTTGTTCATTGAAACCTTATTTTATAGATATTGCCGGCCCGGTCGCCGCACCAGAAGATCCCCTCGGCATAAGCAAGCCCGGCCGCCTGACGGGAAGGGGTCTGATATTGATTCACCGGGGCGCCGCTTTCATCCAGGCGGAAAAACTTCGTTTGCGTGGCATCGATGGTCCACAAGTTGCTGCCGTCATGGCTGATACCGTCGATGGCGAAACCGGGCTGGGGAATGGAGCGCTCGATCGTCCCGCTTCCCGGATCGACGACCAGGACCGAGTTGGTCAGGCGGTCGGCTACGTACAGCCGCCCGGCTGCGAAATCCAGGCAGCCGACATTGCCGCGCAGCAGGTTGAGGACACGGATCAGCGTGCCGGTGACGATGTTCACCTGCGCCAATTGGGAAGAATTCTTGATGCTCAGCCAAAGGTCTTTGCCGTCGTAGGCGATGCCGGCCACCGGCTGCTCGAAATCCAGTTCCCTGATCAAGGCCCCGGAGTTGTAGTTCAGGGCCAGGACCCGCGACAGCGAATCGACCACCCAAAGGGCATCGCCGCTGAAGGTCAGATCGACCGGAACGATGCCGTCGACCTGCAGGGTGGAAAGGACCTCATAAGCGCGGGTTTCCGCTTCGGGATCGTTGGGATTGTCGAAAAGCCTGTCGTTGCACCCGGAGAGGCAAAGGAGGCTAAAAACAGCAAGTAAAGCCAGCGCCAAATGTTTGGTTTTCATGGTTGTAATAAGGGTGAAAAGCCAGGGCCGCCTTGCGGCCGTACTTTTTCTTGGCGAAAACAAAGATGTCGATCATGTTGAGAACCCAGACGCCGGCAGCGGCCAAAATGGCCGTGTTGCGCCGCCGGTCAAATTTTTCGGTCTGCAGGCGCCAGGCTGTGGCCTGGTCCATGTCCGTGGCATCGCGGTAACTGTGGTAGGCATCATTGCCCTTGCCGAGATTGACGACGACCAGGGCCAGGCAAAAGATTTCTCCGGAAGCGAAAACCGCGGCCTTGACGTACTGCTTTTCAGCCAGTTGCCCCAGGCCGGGAAACAACAGCGATTTTTCCAAGGCCTTGCGCAAGCGCACGGATTCAGGTTTCACGTCTTCCGCTGCGAACAGCACCTGCCCGGCCATGAGCACCACCAGCAAAACCAGCGCCTTTTTCCTAAGCAATTTTTCCCTCGCAGAGGTTTTCGTTGACCACGCCCTCGACGCGCACCGACAGTTTTTTCTTTTTGTAGCCGCGCACCGGCGGGATGCGCACCGACAGGAAATTGCGCGTGACCACCAGAGCGTAATTGGGGTTTTCCTCGATCAGGATGCCGGTAAAAACCTTGCCGCGGCAGCGGTCGCGGTAGGCCAACTTCATCTGGATGCCCAATTCCTTCAATTCCAGGGCGCGCGCCCTGACCATTTCGACAGGCAGGGGGTCCAGGGCGGCGGCCTTGGTGCCGCGGCGCGGTGAGAAAGGGAACACGTGCAAGTAATTCAGCGGCGAAGCCTGGATGAACTTCACGGTTTCCTGGAATTCCTTTTCACTTTCGCCGGGAAAGCCGACAATAAAATCAGCCCCCAGGTTGGCTTCAGGGAAAAATTTGCGGAAATGGGCAAGGATCTTCAGGTAATCAGCGCTTTTGCCGCCGCGGTTCATGCGGCGAATGACCGCGTCGCTGCCGCTTTGAAAGGAAAAATGAAAGCTGTCGGCGATCTTTGAAAAAGCGCTCAACTCCTTGACGAAACTGTACTTGATGAAGCGCGGGTCCAGGGAACTCAAGCGGATGATCTCGATACCGCGGACGTGCTGGATCTCTTCGATCATGCCCAGCAGGGTTTCGCGGGGGAAGATATCGTAACCGTAGGACGACAGGTTGATGCCGGTCAACACCACTTCGCGGTAGCCCAGCGCCGCATAGTACCGGACCTTGGCAATGATTTCCTTTTTCGACAGGCTCTGGGCCTTGCCGCGCAGGGAGGGCACGATGCAAAAAGCGCAGCGAAAATTGCAGCCGTCCTGGATCTTTAAAAAAACCCGGGAACGGAAAGAAGAATGGAAGATCATGCGGCTGTCCAGGGGAAAAAGCTCGCTCACGGCCTGGACCAGGCGCTTTTTTTCCTGGTTGTCAAAAAAAAAATAATTCTTGTATTTGTGGCCCAGCATCGTCTTGTCCTGGCTGACCGTGCAACCGGCGATCAGCCATTGGATGCGGGTGTTGCGATAGGCCTTGCCGACAAAGCGCAGTACATCCTTTTCGGCCTTCTCGGTGACGCTGCAGGTGTTCAAAATCCCGAAAGCGGCCAGGGCGGGCGAAGTGGTCAATTCATAACCGAGTTTTTCCAGTTCGATGATCCATTCCTGGACCTCGGCCTGGTTGCTGCGGCAACCGAAACTATCGACGACGAACTTCATCCCTGATCCAGCTTTTCCTTCAGTTTCCGGCTCTTTTCCACAACCTTTTCCTGCTGCTCGGCGCGGTAGGCCTGTAATTTTTCCCTGCAAACCGGATCATGGGCGGCCAGCAGGGCGACGGCGAACAGGGTGGCATTGGTCGCTCCGGCGTCGCCAATGCCGAAAGTGGCGACAGGAATGCCGGCCGGCATCTGGACAATGGCCAGCAGGGAATCGAGGCCGAAAAGTGATGAAGTCATGGGCACGCCCAGGACCGGCAGCAAGGTGTGGCTGGCCACGACGCCGGGCAGGTGGGCGGCGCCTCCGGCAGCAGCGATGATCACTTCCACGCCTTGCGCTTCGAATTCCCGCACCAGCTGCAGAGTGCGTTCCGGGGTGCGATGGGCCGAACTGACCTCAACCCGCAGGGGAATCTGCAGGCGGCGCAGCAGGGCGATGCCCTTTTCCACCTGGGGGAAATCCGAATCCGAACCCAGTATATAGGCTATCTTGGCTTTCATTTGCGGTTCCAGCCGATATCGCGGCGGAAGGTCATGTCGTCAAAAGCAATAAAGGAGATGCCGTCATAGATCTTGTCCATGGCTTCCTTCATGGACGAGGCTGTGGCGCAGACGTTCAGCACCCGGCCGCCGGCGCTGACCGGACCGTCCTTGCCCGCGGCCGTGCCGGCGTGAAAAACTTCCACGCCCAGAGACTTGGCCCGCTCCAGGCCCTGGATCCTCTGCCCCTTGGCATACCTCTGCGGATAGCCTTTGGCGGCCAGGACCACGCAGCCGGAAACATTTTCGTCCCAGTCGGCGACGATGTCAAAAAGGTTTTCATCGGCCGATCCTTCCAATATGTCTACTAGGTCGCTTTTCAAACGCATCAACACCACCTGGGTTTCCGGATCGCCGAAGCGGGCGTTGAATTCCAGGACCTTGGGGCCTTCCCGGGTGATCATCAAGCCGGCATAGAGAAGCCCTTTGTATTCCTTGTTCTCGAATTTCAACCCGGAAACTGTCGGCTGGATTATGGTTTTCATGATCTGGTTGAAAAGGTCTTTGTTGATCTGCGGCGCCGGCGAAATGGCGCCCATGCCGCCGGTGTTGGGTCCCTTGTCGTCTTCCAGGGCTTTTTTGTAATCCATGGAGGTGGCCAGTGGGAAGATGCGCTTGCCGTCACAGACGGCCATGAATGTCATTTCCTGGCCGCTGAGGAATTCCTCGATCACCACCCGTTCCCCGGATTGGCCGAATTTCCCTTCCAGCATGACCTCCTTGATGGCCTCATCGGCTTCGTCCTTTTTTTGGCAAATAAAAACACCTTTGCCGGACGCCAGGCCGTCGGCCTTGATCACCAGCGGGAACTTGGCTTTTTGGAAATATTCAAGCGCTACGGCGGCGGAATTGATGACCTTGAAGTCCGCTGTCGGAATATTGTTCTTGCGCATGAAATCCTTGGCAAAGGACTTGGAGGTCTCGATCATGGCCGCCTTCTGGGTCGGGCCGAAGATCTTCAGGTTGCGGTTGTTGAATTCATCGACAATGCCCAAACCCAGCGGCTGCTCCGGGCCGATAACGGTCAGGTCGATCCTCTGTTCCTGGGCGAAATCGGCCAGTTCGATGATGCTGGCCGGCTTGATATCAACGAGTTCAGCCAGCTGCTTCATGCCGGGATTGCCCGGGGCGGCGAAGATCTTGGTCACCCGCTTGGACTGGGAGATCTTCCATACCAGGGCATGCTCCCGGCCACCGGAACCGACGATCAATGTTTTCATCTTGACTCCTTATGAATTCCCGCCTGAATTATAGAAAAAAAATCACTTTTGCACAAGAGGACTGGGCGTGATGGCCACGGTGGGACTTGTCCCAACGACCATTCTATTCGCCTGACGGGGCCTTGCCTGCCCCGCCAGCGGAATTTGTTCTGTCGTTGGGGTCAATCGGTGGCGAAATAAACCGGGTTCTCGGCCAGGAAGGCGTCGCTGAAAATATCGCGGACCACTTCGCCCTGCAGGCCCCTGGAAAGGGGAAAGCCCACGTAATACAACAGGGTCGGGAACAGATCGGCCAGGCGCACGGTTTCCAGGAACAGACCTTTCTTCAAAGCCGCTTTTTCATACATCAGAAAAGCTCCCGGCGTGTTCAGTGGCTTGTAGACGAACACATCGCGGCGGCCGATGTAGTTGACCAGGATGCGCCGCCAAACCGACATGGGGACGATCTCGTGGAAATTCAGCACCACCAGCAATTCATTGTCGCCCATGGAACCGATGATCTTGCCTATGACCGAATCGTAATATTCGTAATATTTTTCCAGTATCCAGCCGTATTTCTGGCTGTTTTCCCTATCGATGAGTTTGCCAAAATTTTCGGGATGCGCGTAATGGTAAAAATGGGCGTTCACGTTCTTCAAGCCGCTGAGATGCACCAGTGAGTAACGAAAATCCCTGGTTTTCAGTTCGGGGATCTGTTTGCGGATGAAATCATCGTAAAAAAATGTCTTTTTCAAAATATCCAGTTTTTTGTCCTTGCTTTCCAGGGTGGCTGAAAAAAACTGCACAAAATTGTTGTTTTTTTTCAGATTCTTTTTGGCATAGACCGGCCAAGCCGGAGGGGAGAGCATGGTGAAGGTCTTGAAGCCGTTCCGCTCATAGCACTCCTTGATGCGGTCGGTCGGGGCCGCTCCCGGATTTTTATAAAAATCGATCACATCCAGTTTGGCCGAATTCCGGAAAAAAATGTATTTCGGGAAAATATCGAACTCCAGGGGCAGGTCACGGAACTGGAACTTGAACGCGGAATGGGCGGCGGCGGCGGCCGGAAGTTCTCCGGACAGCAGGGTGTTGAACAGGGACAGGTCCATGTTGGGTTCGTGGGTCTTCAAGCGCCCGATCACCCCGTTTTCCTTGATCCACTTCAAATTCAGCAGGTTTTGATCCTGGGAACTGCCGAGCAGATAATTGAGTGATAGCCCTTCCATGATCACCATATTGATCTGGCGCGGCGGATTGATGGCCGGCGCGGTATACTTGAAAACGGAGGGGAGCGGAATGACTTTTTGGATGATCAGGGCATAAGCGACCAGGCCGTCGGCAAGCAGCAGCAGTAGGAAAAGGATCTGGAGCCATTTCCGGCGCCGGGATTTGCTGAAAATGAAAACCAGGCCCAGGATGAGCAGCAGGAAATTCAGCAGCAGGATCTTGATAAATTTGTCCCGGGCGGCGGCCTGGAAGAACTCATGGTAGTAATCGTAATTGGCATAGATCAAAACCGAAACGACCAGCATGGTAAAGGAAAAAAAATAGACCGGCGTCGGGGGATTGAAAAAACCGATGGGGTATTTGCGTTCAGAAAAAAACTGCACTACGAAAAAAGTCAGGGCAATGAAGACGAACCACAACGGGCCGTAGAAAGTCAGCAAATTCAAAAAAACCGGCAGCAGGCCTGTTTTTTCGATCGCCACCCCGGGATTCAACAACCCGATCAGAAGCAGGATGAAAAAAGTGAAGACACAGGCCGTGAGGGCGAAATTGACGACCAGTTTCAGCGAGCGCAGCAAGTTACTTTTCGTACCCTTGGGAAGTGGTGATCAGCATCAGTGTGGTCTGTCCGATCTTGAACTCGGTCTGGTCGGTGATCTCGGTGATGGAAACCTTGTCGTCGTTGATGAATGTGCCGTTGGTGCTGCCCAGGTCGCGCAAAAATATTTTTTCGTTGCGCACTTCGATGGCCATGTGCTTGCGGGACACTTCCTTGTCCGGGATGATCAGATCGACCTTGCCCCTGCCGATCAGCACATAGGGTTTATTCAGGTGGAAGATGAAGCCGGCCCGGGCCCCCTTGATCACGGCCACGGAAATTTTCCGGTCATCGGGAAGTTTCAGGTTTTCATTGATCCAAAGAGAATCTTCCACTTTCTGTTGGATGATCTTGGCCGTATCCTTCTTGCTGGATGAGTCCCCTTTTGCTTCCATGATCTCGAAAACCGTCTGGCACCTGGAACATTTGAGTTTATTTTTACCCTTGACCTTTTCTTCGGGTATCTCGTACTTGGCCTTGCATTGCGGACATTCGATAATCATGGTTAGATTATATCACCATTAATTTTTTTTAGTCAATTGGAATGAAAATTTTATCGCCAATTTGCAATTTCAGCTTTTTTGCCGATCCGCCCGCGATTTCCAGGACATATCGGGCCGGCAGCGCTGAAATATAGCCGGGGCAGGGATCGCTGCGGCAGGGGGGGACGGAGCAGTACATATCGACGATTTGCCTTTCGCTGTTCAAATAGATGATATCCAGGGGGATCAGGGTGTTTTTCATCCAGAAACTGCGTATGTCTTCTTCGCCAAAAACGAACAGCATGCCGTAATCGGCCCTGAGACGTGTACGGAACATCAGACCCCTGGTTTGCTTTTCAGGGGTATCGGCGATCTCGGTGAAAAACGGCTTGTCCTGAATGAAGATCGTGATGAAGCGGTTTTCCGCAGACATGAATCCGGCAAAAGCCAATAGCGAAATCAGCAGTTTTTTCATATCAGTGGGACGAAAATGACGCCGATCCCTTCCTCGGCGCGGATCTGGCCATCACGCTTTACAAAACGGACCAGTTTCTGGCTGTCGACGCCGATCGGGGCTACGGCCATCCCGCCTGCGCCGAGCTGGTCAAAAAGTTTTTCGGGGAACTCGGCCGGGGCCGCGGTCACAAGGATGCGGTCATAAGGGGCGAATTCGGTCCAACCGTCCTGGCCGCGGCCGGTCTTGAAAAATATGTTTTTGTAATGCAGCCGGCCGAGCAAAAGCCCGCTGGCCGAGCGGCTCAGTTCCGGGATGCGCTCCACCGTGTACACTTCGGCGGCGATTTCGGCCAGTACGGCCGTCTGGTACCCCGAGCCGCTGCCGATCTCCAGCACTTTTTCCTTGCCGCTGAGGCCAAGCAACTCTGTCATATAGGCCACGATATACGGCTGGGAAATAGTTTGCCCGTAACCGATCGGCAATGGGCCATCCGCATAGCTGCTCTGCCTGGAACCTTCATCCAAAAACAGTTCACGGGGGATCTTGCCCATGGCCGCTAAAACGGCGCCATCGCGGATACCGCGCGGCAGCAACTGCCGCTCGACCATGTTCCGCCGCAGTTCAGCGTAGGAATCGTCCATATTCAATAGGATTTGGCAAACAGGACCGTATGGGGCGCCTTTTGCCCGCAGACGGCGCATGTGGCGAGTGAGGCATCCGGCTGGTCCAGGATCACGCGGATGGTGGCCGCCGTGTCGGCCTTGACCTTGGCCTCGCAGTCGCGGCCGCCGCACCAGCCGCTCTTGATCAAACCGCGGCTGCCGGCCATGGCTTCACGGAGCTCATCGTAGCCGGCGGCCGGCCGCGTGTTCTCGTCGTGGAAAACCTTGGCCTTGCGATACAGCTCGGCCTGTATACCCTCCAGCAGGCTGCCGAGCTCGGCTGCCAGACCGTTCCAGGGAATAAAGCTTTTTTTGCGATCGAGGCGGCTGACCAGGACCACCTGCTGCTTTTCGATGTCCTTGGGGCCGATCTCGACACGCACCGGCACGCCGCGCATCTCCCAATCGGCATATTTCCAGCCCGGCGTATAGGAATCGCGGTCGTCGAGATGGACGCGCAGCCCCGCTGCCTTCAGCTCGGCGAGTATCTTCTGGGCATGCGGCAGGACCGTTTCCTGCCAGTTGCCTGCCGAGATGGGAACGATGACGGCCTGGATGGGCGCGACGCGCGGCGGCAGGATCAGTCCCGAATCATCGCCATGGGTCATGATCAGGGCGCCCACCAGCCGGGTGGTCGCCCCCCAGGAGGTCTGCCAGGCGTATTCCAGCTTCTGCTCCTTGCTCTCGTAACGGATATTGAAGGCCTTGGCGAAGTTCTGACCCAGGTTGTGCGAAGTGCCGGCCTGCAGGGCCTTGCCGTCGGGCATCAGCATTTCGATGGCGTAAGTGCGCACGGCGCCGGCGAATTTTTCGCTGTCGCTCTTGAGCCCGGTGACCACCGGGATGGCCAGGTAGTCCTCGGCCAGCCGCCGGTAGGTCTCCAGGATGCGCAGCGTCTCCTCCTCCGCCTCCTCCGCGGTGGCATGGACCGTGTGCCCCTCCTGCCAGAGGAACTCGGTGGTGCGCAAAAAGAGGCGGGTCACCTTTTCCCAGCGCACCACGTTGGCCCACTGGTTGTAAAGCAGGGGCAGGTCGCGCCAGGACTTGACCCACTTGGAATACATCGAGCAGATAATGGCCTCCGAGGTGGGGCGCACCGCCAGCCTTTCCTCAAGCACCTCGCCGCCGCCCACGGTCACCCAGGCGACTTCGGGGGCGAAGCCCTCGACGTGCTCGGCCTCCTTTTTCAGGAAGGATTCGGGGATAAAAAGCGGGAAATAGGCGTTGCGGTGGCCGCTCTCCTTGAACATGCGGTCCAGCTGGTCGCGGATCAG
>DATKZA010000119.1:0-10962 GCA_035528155.1 Patescibacteria group bacterium
GGCGGCAGCAGCCGCCTGGTCACCGTGCCCGGCACCTTCCACCGCGTCGAGCAGAGCCCGGCCGGATTGGCAGCGCTCCTGCTGGCACCGATCCGCGGCTTCCAGGACGGCATGCTGATCATCGTCTTCCTGTTCATCATCGGCGGCGCCTTCAACGTGATCAATGAGAGCGGCGCCATCAACCTGGCGATCAAAAGGATGGCCGCCGCCTTCTCCCGCCGCCCGCGCCTGCAGCGTTTCATCATCCCGGCACTGATGCTGGTCTTCTCGCTGGCCGGGTCGGTTTTCGGCATGTGTGAGGAGACCATCCCCTTCATCCTGATCTTCATCCCCCTGGCCATGTCGCTGGGCTACGACTCCATCGTCGGCGTGGCCATCCCGTTTCTCGGGGCAGCCGCCGGCTTCGCCGCCGCCTTTTTCAATCCTTTCACCGTGGGCGTGGCCCAGGGGCTGTCGAACCTGCCCTTGTACTCCGGCCTGGCCTACCGCCTGGTCGTATGGGTGATTGGCACCGCGATCACCATCACTTTCGTCATGATCTACGCCGCGAAAATCAAGAAAAACCCAAAGCTGAGCCCGGTATATGAACTGGATCTGGAACGCACCACGACATCCGGGGACGATGGCGGCGACATTTCCGCCTGGAACTGGCACCATCGAGCCGTGCTGGTGATCTTCGGGGGCGGAATCGTCCTCCTGGTCGTGGGAATCCTGGTCAAACACTGGTACATCGAGGAGATCGCCGGGCTGTTCCTGGCCATGGGGCTGGTCGCGGGCTTCGCCGCCGGCCAGGGGCCGAGCCGGATCGCGAAAAATTTCGTCGCCGGCGCCCGCGATTTCGTGGGCGTGGCCTTCGTCATCGCCTGCGGCCGGGCCATCCTGATCGTCGCCCAGGACGGCAAGATCCTGGACACGCTCCTCTTTTACGCATCCAATTTCATTTCCATGTTTCCGCGCATCGTCGCCGCCCAGATGATGTTCCTCACCCAGTCAGTCATCAATTTCTTCGTACACTCGGGCACGGCCCAGGCAGCCCTGACCATGCCCATCATGGCCCCGCTGAGCGACCTGGTCCACATCACGCGCCAGACAACTGTCTTCGCTTATCAGCTCTGCGAGTTCGTCAACCCCATCCTGCCCACATCGGCGGTGACCATGGGCGTGCTGGGCATGGCGCGCATCCCCTGGGACAAGTGGGCGCGCTGGTTCCTGCCCTTGATGCTGATCCTGATCGCCCTGAGCCTGCTGCTGCTCATCCCGCCCGTGCTGATGAACTGGGGACCATTTTAGAACCGAGACGCGTGACACGTGACGCGTGACTATGGAAGATAAAAATTCCAAATTCCAAGCACTAATGACCAAATGACTAAAACGAAAGAGTTATGTAATTTCAAGGTCCTTGATCTTGGAGGGGTTTGATTAATCAAACCCCTACTGCATTTTTTCTTTGCTGCGTTTAGGACATTGGAATTCGTGATTTGGATTTATGGGCGCGATAACCGCGCCCCTACATCTTTTTGTTCCTCGTCACGCGTTACGCGTTACGCGTCACGATAGCTCATTGAATCGCTGACGGCTTCCGTTTATAATCTTTCCATGATCTCCATCATCCCGCTGGCCTATTCCGCATTGGGTGCTTTCAGCATGGTCATGCAGACCATCCTGCTGCGGGAATTTTTCGTAGTGGCGGCCGGCAACGAGATCTCCTTCGGCATCGCCATGGCCGGTTGGCTGCTCGGGGTCGGGGCCGGATCTTTATGCGGGGCTTTTTTCAGCGCCCGCCGCTCCCGGACCGCAACCGCTTTTTCCTGGACAGCCCTGGCATTGGCTGCCGTAGCCCCGCTCCTGCTGGCCGCGGTCCGCTGCCTGCACCTCCTGGGTGTGATTTCCCAGGGCGCGCTGCTGCCGCTGGCAAAAACACTTTATCTGATCCCCCTGCTCACCTTGCCATTCAGTTTTTTGAGCGGCTTCGCCTTTCCGCTGGCCGCCAAGCTCAGATCCCAGGCGGAGGAATATCGACCGCGCATGCTAGTCGGAGCATATGTCTGGGAATGCCTGGGCGCCCTGGCCGGAGGCATGGCCTACACTTTCTGGCTGGTTGGAAAATACGATCCGCTTTTGATCATTGCACTATTCACCCTGCCGCTGCTGATCGGGTCGGGATGGATGGCCCTGACCGCAAACGGCAAAAAAAACCTGGCCGTTCACCTGCTGGCTTTGATCCTGAACCTGGCCGCTATCTTCAGCGGCGGAGCTGGCCGGATCGATTCCTGGCTGGTGCAGCAGAGATGGCTGGGAATATCCAGTTCCGATCTGATCGCCAACCGGGACTCCAAATATCAGAACCTGCAATTGGGGTTACGACATGGGCAATACAGTTTGTACGCCAACGGCCAACTGGCAGCCGTGTTTCCCAATGACGATCCGCAAAGGATCCTGGCCGCTCTGATCATCAGCCAGCATCCCCGCCCCAGGGACATCCTGGTCGTCGGCGGCGCCAGCAGCGGCCTGGCCAAGCACCTGCTGCGCTACAAGATTGCCCGGCTCACCACCGTGGAGATCGACGCCGAGTTTTCGAACCTGATCACCGACCACCTGGACGCCGCCGACCTTTCCGCTCTGCGCGACCCGCGCTTGCGCATGCTGGTCATGGACGGACGCCGCTTCGTCCTGCTGGCGGCCCAGCGCAAAAATGATCCGCAGAACCGATTCGACCTGGTTTACATCAATCAACCCGACGCTTGGACCGCACAGCTCAATCGTTATTATACCCGTGAGTTTTTTCTGGATCTGAAAAAGATATTGGCCCCGGGTGGAGTAGTGGCCCTGCGCCTCTCCGCTTCGGAAAATGTCGCTGCGGAGATCATCAATCCCTACACCTCCGTCATTTTTCAAACCCTGAAAAGCGTATTCCCTTTCATCGCGATTTCACCGGGACCGACCAGCGTTTTCTTTGCCTCGGAAAGAGAGGCAAGCGTCACCACGGAAACCCGGGTTTTGGCTGAACGCTACCGCGCCCTGGCCCTGCCGCCGGCCGGTCTGGAGCGGATTTTCACTTCATTGTACCCGCCGGAAAAAACCGCCTTCATCGGCGCTGCCCTGCAAAAGCACATGGCCCCGGCCCTGAACCGCGACCAGCGGCCCATTGCCTATTTTCTGGGCGGCCGGGTGCTGGGCTGGAGCAGCGGCAGCCCGCTGACGGGCCTGTTCCGCCTGCTCGGGAAAGTGAAATTCCCGATCGTGCTCATGATCATGGGCCTACTGTTGCTGCCGGTCTTCCTGCTCACCTTGTTCAGGCGGAAAAAACGGGTCGGCCTGGCTCAGATCCTGCCGGCCGCCGCCAGCGGCGGCTTTGCCGGACTTTCCTTTGAAATCACGGCCATTTTTATTTTTCAGAACACTTGGGGCTTTGTCTATCAGGCCATCGGCCTGCTGATTGCATTGTTCATGCTGGGCCTGGGTGCCGGAGCCGCACTGACCGGCCGCCTTATTGAGAAAAAAATCCCGATGGCCGAAAAAGCCGCTCGCTGGCTTGCCGGGATACAGATGCTCATCGCCGTCCTGAACCTGGCCTGCCTGCCACTGCTCCGGGTCAATTTCAAACTGGGTTGGCCGGGACAACTCCTTATGGCCGCCTGGCTGGGCGGCATGGGACTGCTGGTCGGAGCCATACTGCCCCTGGGCATGTGCATCATGCGGCGCCTGCCGGCCGGACTGAGCGCCGGGCTGCTGAATGCCGGTGATTATCTAGGCGGGGCCGTCGGCTCCCTGGTAATGGCAGCATTTTTCCTGCCGCTGCTGGGCACGGGGAACAGCCTGCTGCTGATCTCCCTGCTTTCATTGGTTTCGGCCGCACTCCTGCTTCTGGCGATCCGGGCCGGGCCGAAGCCAACCTGAAACAGGGAAAAGGCATGATCCGCCGCGGCAGGATAAAATCAAAGGCGGCAGGGATTCGAAAAAAATCTAATGGGCAGGAACCAGCGCCTGCCAATCATTTAAAACCTGGATGGCTTCTTCCAAAACCGGATCCTTGCGCAAGTCGGAGAGCCATTCTTTTCTTTTCTCACTTAAGGGGTCGGTCGCGGCGGCTTCGCCGTTGCCGGTTTTTGCTTCAATGACCGTTGCCCGAATATGGGCAATCTCGACCTGCTGCTGGTTGAACTTTTCGGCCTCCTGGAAAAGCATTTCCTGCTCGGCCTGGAATTTTTTCAGGTTTAGGGTCACCAGGGTCATTTCACGCTTCTTTTTCAAGCGGACGATATTTTCGGCGATCTGCTGGAAACGGGCGTTGGCCTCCCGCCTTTTTTGACTGCGGTTCTTCAACTCCGTCAATTTGTCCGGATCAAGAGCCCATGGTGAAAAGGAAAGCTGGGAAACCGTATCCCAGGGCAGGGAGTATTTCTGGCTTTTTTCACCAACGCCGAGGTAGGTATACAGATCGGGCAGGACGATATCCGGAACCACTCCCTGATACTGGGTGGAAGCGCCGGTTATTCGATAATATTTCTGCACGGTCAAAGCTATGGCTCCCAGCGGCCGCAAATGCCGCATGTCGTTGGCAAGAAAACGGTCCAGGTCGAGCACGACCTGCACCGTGCCTTTGCCGAAAGTATGCTCGCCGCCGATGACCACGGCCCTGCGGTAATCCTGTAAGGCAGCGGCTACGATCTCCGAAGCCGAAGCGCTGAGCGAGTTGACCAGGATGACCAGCGGCCCACTATAGCTGATTTCACCGTCGCGGTCTTCATATATCTGGGGCGCCGAATGCCTGTCTTTCACCTGCACCACCGGACCCTTTTCAATAAAAAGTCCAGACAATTTCACGGCGTCATCCAAGGCCCCACCGCCATTGCTGCGCAGGTCCAGGATCATGCCGTCCACGCCAAGGTGGACCAGTTCCTGCAGTTCCTTTTTCACATCGTCGCTGGCGTTGCGCCCGGAAGAACGGTTGAAATCGTGGTAGAACTTGGGCAGGTAAATATAGCCGAATGATTTTTTCAGTTTGTCGTTGGTCAGGACGGCGGAACGGGCGTAGGTCTCCTGGATCTCGACCACATTGCGCACCAGGGAGATCTGCATGATGCGGCCGTCGGTTTTTTTGACCGTCAGGCGCACCAGACTGCCCTTTTTGCCGCGCACCAACCGGGCGGCATCACTGACACTCATGCCCACGATATCGACGGGCTCCTCGTCGCCCTGGCCGACCTTGAGGATGAGGTCTTCGACCTTGAGCAGGTTCTGGATCCAGGCAGGACTGCCGGGAATGACATCGAAAATCTTGATGAAACCGTCGTCTTCGCCCAGCAGGGCCCCGATGCCCTCCAGGGTGCCCGACATCTCAATATCAAAATCTTCCTTGTCCCGGGGCGGAAAATACTGACTGTGCGGATCAAATATGGCGATCAGAGAATTGAAGAACAGCGACTGCATATCATCCGACCTTTCCTGGAGCAGGCGGCTGAAAAGTCGCAGCACGCTCTTTTGCACCGCTTGCCGCGCCCGAATTTCCAGAGCCGCGACAAAGGGACTGCTTGCTTTTGCGCTGCCATTCTTTTGTCCGGCCGCGGTTTTTTGCAGATTGAGATACTGGGTCAGCGTGAGGTATTTCAACCACTTTTCCCACCATTCCCGCAGTTGGGCAAGGTCGCGGCTGGTTTCCCTTTTGTCGGCATCGAGTTCGATCCGATCATCCCTGGTAAAATCAAAAGGTTTGCTCAATATCTCAAGGCAGATATCACGAACCTGGATCACGCGCTGACGCAAAAGCTGCTTGCCCAGCCGCGGCAGGGAAAAATCCCCGCTGCGCAATTCATCGTCTATCTTGAACGTGTAGGCCTTGAGGGTTTCCAGGTCGGCCTGGATCAGGAAACTCTTGCCATTGTCCAAATACTTGGTATATTGGGCGAAACTTTTCGCCGAAAAATCGTCATCGATCTTCTTACCGCTGTAATGCCAGTTGGTCAGCCAGTTGCCGATCAACTGGCTCAGAACTTTTTCCCGTTGCTGGCCGGGTGCGTCGGGCTGCAGGGCGCCGGAAAACAACAACGACAACAACAGGATCAGAAGCATTTTGATTTTCATGGGTCTTCCTTAAGAACAATATACGATTGTAACCCGCTTTTCGCCCAGAGGCAAGCAGAAAATACCCACATTTCTGAAACTCTCAGAGGTCAGAGCGTTTTTTCGGCGTGCTGCGAATTAAATATTTTTATTACTCAATATTGGCACTGACCACTTGAGCGAGCTGCATCATGTCGATGGTCTGTCCGCTTTGCAGGCCGGTAAAGTCAGTCACTTTGCCGCTGGACTTGCTGGTGACTTTGGTATTCCTAAAAAGCTTTAAAAGCTTTTCATCGGCAACAATGAATTTCCCGGCGCCTTCCGGCCTGCCGTTGACGGTTTTCGCTTGCAGTTTGTTCGCTTTGATGTGGTCCCAGAGTTTTTTCGTGATCTCCAAACGCGGCAGTTCACTTTTACCGACAAACGCCGCCAGATCAGCCTTCAATTTCACCGGTTTGTTCAAGCCTTTTACTTCCATATTGTTTTTCTCCTAAATTTGATTCGCCACATTATAACATAAAAAATTGCATTACCATTAATATTTCTCTTCCGAGCAAGCCATCTGTTTCTGCCGGGATCAGCCGCGAAAATCTATGCTATAATTATTCATGCAGTTTCTGGATAAATTACCCGTGGACGGCTACCGCGACGAGATCATGGGCGCCATCGCCGCCAACCCGGTCGTGATCCTGACCGCCGAAACCGGGGCCGGCAAATCAACCCGCGTCCCCTGGTGGCTATGGCAAGCGGGCAAGAAGGTTCACGTCACCCAACCGCGGCGCATCGCCGCCCGCGCCCTTTCCAACTACGTGGCCCGCTCCTGCAGCGTGCCCTGGGGGCGTGAGATCGGCTACCAGACCGGCCTGGACGGCAATCGCTCCGCGGCCACCTCATTGCTCTACCTGACCGACGGCGTGCAGATGGTTCGCGAGATTCAGGGCAACCGCGAATACGATGTGCTGATCCTGGACGAGATACACGAATGGAATCTTAACCAGGAAGTGCTCATCGGCCTGGTCAGGAAAAACCTGGACAGCGGTTTTTTTAAGCTGAGCGGCAAACGCGCGGTCATCATGAGCGCCACGCTCAAGGCCAGGCAGATTTCGACTTTTTTGAACCAGGCGCCGGTGATTACCGTTCCCGGCCGCGGCTTCCCGGTCGATTGCCAGCGGCGCCATCCTTGTTTCCTTCTTCCCGACGCCGCCAACCTGCTCGAAGCGGGACACAACGTCCTGCTTTTCCAGCCCGGGAAACAGGAGATCGACGAGACCATCCGCAACCTGAAGGAATTGCTGGATCACGACAACCAGAAAGCGGTCATCCTGCCCCTGCATGCTGAGCTCTCGATCACCGAGCAGGCCAAGGTTTTCAGGAATTATCCCCTGCCCAAGGCGGTGGTGGCCACAGACATCGCCCAGACCAGCCTGACTATCGATGACATCGACGCGGTCATCGACAGCGGCGTCAAAAAGGAAGTACGCCTGGTCAGCGGCATCGAGGGTCTTTACCCCACCGAGATCTCCACCTCGGAATGCCGGCAGCGGGCCGGCCGGGCCGGCCGCGTAAAAAAAGGGCTTTACATCCTCTGCTCGGAACGGGGCATGGACGACCGCCTGGATTACCCGGAACCGGAGATCCGCCGACTCAACCTGGAGAGCGTGGTGCTGCGCATGTGCAAGTGGGGGCTCTGGCCCCTGGAATTCAACTTTTTTCACCGTCCCAACCGCAGCCTGATCCTCAAAGCCATCCAGAGTCTGAAAATTTTCGGCGCCCTTACCCCGGAGAACAAGGTGACAGCAGACGGACGGCGCATGGCCGAACTTCCACTATCGGTGCGCGGTGCCCGGCTGCTTCTGGAAGCCGAAAAGGGCGGCCGGCGGGTCACGGACCGGGCCTTGAAAGTCATCGCCATTTTCGAGACCCGCGGCGTCGTCAGCAAAGAATTTGCCGGAGAATTCTATGCCAATTCCCCATTCAAATCCGACCTGCTCAACCAGCTCGACCTCTGGGAAGACCAGAAGCACAACGCCCGTCTGCTAGCGGCCAAGAAAGTCGCCCTGGCCCGGGAAATATACGCCGAACTCAAGAAGCGGCTTGCCGTCCAACCGGTCAAGGGCCCGCTGACCGCGCCCGAGCAAAAACATCTTTTCCGGGCCATCCTGTCGGGCTTTTGCGACGGCGTGTATTTCAAGGGCGATGGCGTCTATTGGCGCGAAGGCGAAGAACGGCAGATCGAACGCACCTCGATCCTGAACCAAACCAAGCCGGAAATGGTGGCCGGACTGCCCTTCGACCTGATCATCAACCGTGAAGACCAAAAAACCGGCAACAAGGAAGAAAAGTATCTCCCCCTGATCACCTTCTGCTCGGAACTTTCTTTCCTGCAGTTGGCAGAGCTCAAGCCCTTCAGTTATGAAAAACGGCGGCGCATCCTTTTGCAGGAAGACAAGCTCAGCGTCAGCGAAGAAATTTTTTTCGGGGCCCGCCTGATCAAGACCATGACGGTCGAGCCCGATTGGACCCGGTCCGATGAAAAACACGCCATATTGACGCTGGCTCTGGAATGGTTTGAAAAAAATTTTGAGCATCTGTCCTGCCGCGCTGAAATCGAAAAGAACCGGGCTTGGTTCGCTGAAGCGTCAGGCGCCCTGAACGAAAAACTGCCGCCCTTTGAGCTCTGCCTGCGCGATTATTTATACCGCCAGTTGCGCCGCAGCTTGAAGATCGATGACCTGCGCTTCTTTTTCCAGTTCCATCCCGCCCTGCAACGCATCGATCTCCACCATCTGCTCCCCCATCGCTGGTTGCAAAAACTGAAATCGGCCCGCTGGCCCAAACAGCTGCAGATCAAGGAAATGGAGATCCCGCTGGAATATGTCAAGGGCAAACCCTATCTGGAACTGGACCAGGGGCAATTTCACCGGATCGAAGCCGCTGAGATCCGCCTGCCCAGCGGTGAAGCGCCGGGGTTTCTCCTGCAGGGAGAGTCATTCCCCGACTGGGCCGCCGCGGCAAACCACTACAATGCCCGCTTGAAAGAAGAAATATTCGAACGCAAGTGGCGCCATGAGAAAAAAAGCGTCCAGGTCGGGGATATCCAGGACATCCCTTTTCCCCTCGCCTTCCAGGGCGGCAACGGCAAGGACAACAGCCGCTTTGAATTCTATTCGGCGCCGGCTTTCGAGGATGGCGAGGTTTTCCTGGTCCATTTCCCCGACCTCGAACAGGCCCAGGCCTATTATCGATCCATTGAAAAACAATGGGTTGAATGCCGGGCCCGCTTCAGAAAAACCGCCATGGAAAATATTTTCCGCGGCAAGGGCTGGAAGGTCAAACCATGACGGTGCCAGGCGGGCAAGTCAACGAAAAAGCGCTGGCCCGGCGCGTCAAGGATCATGTGCAGGGCAAAAACCACGATTTTTTCGCCGTGGTCCAGCCCGGTTTCGAAGAAACGGCCGGCCGGGAGCTGCGCGGGCTGGGTATTGGCGAAATCAAGTCCGGCGCGATCGGCGGCGTCGAATTCCATGGCAGGCTCGATGATGCCTTCCGGGTGAACCTGGGCGCCGGCACCGTGAGCCGCCTGCTGCTGCGCCTGCATCATTTCAAAGCGACCGGCTTCGGAGAGTTCCGTTCCAAAATAGAGGCGTTCCCCTGGGAGCTGCATATCATGGACAAGGACCGGGTCCGCTTCGCGATCAGCTCGGCACGATCGCGGCTGTGGCACGAGGGCAAGCTGGAAGAGGAGGCCGCGCAGGCGATCAGAGGCCGTCTGGACTTGTACGGCCGGCATGCCGATTTTTCCAAGACCCTGGAAAACGACGCGGCGCAATGCCAGCATGTCTTCATCCGCCTCGATGAGAACCGCTGCCAGGTAAGCCTGGACTCGAGCGGAGAACTTTTGTACCGGCGCGGCTACGGGAAGTTCGTGGAGCAGGCGCCGCTGCGAGAGACCCTGGCCTGCTGCATCCTGCGCGCGGCGGCCATTGAACATTATCAGGTTTTGTTGGATCCCTTTTGCGGTTCGGGCACTTTCTCCCTGGAAGCCGGTTTGATCTTTTCCGGGCGTCCCGTCAACTCAGGCCGCGTTTTCGCCTTTCAGAAATGGCCCGCTTTCCGTCCCGCCCATTACCAACATTTGCGAGAGCGGCTGGAAACGGAAATGAAAAGCCGCGTGCCGGCCGGCAGCAAACGAATTCTATGTTCCGACATTTCTGAAAAAGCCGTGGACACGACCCGGCGCAACCTGAAACTCGCCGGACTTGACCAGCTGGTCGAAATCGGCCAGGCCGATTTTTTTCAACTGCGCCCACCCGAGACTAACCCTGCTGGAGTTCTCCTGGTACTGAACCCGCCCTATGGCACCCGCCTGGGGCGGGAAACGGATATCGCCAGCATGTACCGCCGCATCGGCGACAAGATCCGCCGCGATTTTTCAGGCTGCGGCTATGCCATTATCGTTCCGGGCCTGGAGCTGGAAAAGGCGCTGGGCTTGCCACATGAAGAAAAGATACTTTTTCATAATGGCGGAATTCCAGTAGCGTTGCTGATCCATCACAGCAAAAAAATATCGCGGACAAATCCGGCCTCACCCCCGCACCCCTCTCCTAAAGGCGAGGGGGAATAAAAAATCGAACGCTCAAACTCACCCCTGCCCCCCTCTTTTCTCAAGAGAAGGGGGCAGGGCGATGAGTTGAAAACTGGATTTGATGTATTGCGAATTCTCGTCACTCGTCACGGTTTTCGTCAGTTCTTTCAACCTCGAACATTATTTCTAGGTTATAGGTCATAGGTTAGAGGTTATAGGTTAAGAAAGAAATTGGCAAGTTTTTCCTACCCATCACCCATCACCTATTACCCCTCACCTATTTACCTTTTTCTGCCAATAAGACTTGCCATATACTC
>DATKZA010000120.1:0-10647 GCA_035528155.1 Patescibacteria group bacterium
CGTTGACTTGCATGGGCAAAAGATATAAAATTGATGGATGAAAGATAAAATGCATGCCACGACCGTGCTGTGCGTCCGTCACCAGAACAAGTTGGTCATGGGCGCCGACGGCCAGGTGACTTTTCAAACTACCGTTTTAAAACACAAAGCAAAAAAAATTCGCCGTTTGTACAACGAAAAAATCCTGGCCGGATTCGCCGGGGCCACATCCGACGCATTTTCCCTGTTCCAACGCTTTGAAGCCAAACTGGAGGAATACAACGGCAATATATCGCGCGCCGCCGTAGAACTGTCCAAAGAGTGGCGCACCGACAAGATCCTGCGCCGCCTGGAGGCCATGCTCATCGTGGCCAACGAGGAAAAGATGTACATCCTGTCGGGCACGGGTGATATCATCGAACCCGACGAGAACGTCCTGGCCATCGGCTCGGGAGGCCCCTATGCCTTGGCCGCCGCCCTGGCCCTGAGCCGCGACACCCAGCTCGACGCCCGCACCATCGTCGAAAAATCCCTGGATATCGCTTCCGACATCTGCATTTACACCAACAAAAACTTTACCATCGAGGAATTGTAAAATGAGCAAAGCCATCATCAGTAAAGGCGAAGATCTGACTCCCAAAGAGATCGTGCGCGAGTTGGACAAGTACATCATCGGTCAGAACAATGCCAAGAAGGCCGTAAGCATCGCCCTGCGCAACCGTTTCCGCCGCCAGAAGCTGCCCGTCGAAATCGCCGAAGACATCATTCCTAAAAACATCCTGATGATCGGCCCCACCGGGGTAGGTAAAACCGAGATCGCCCGCCGCTTGGCCAAGCTGACCCGCTCCCCATTCCTGAAGGTCGAAGCGTCGAAATTCACCGAGGTCGGCTACGTAGGCCGCGACGTGGAATCGATCGTCCGCGACCTGGTGCGCATCGCCGTTGATTTGGTCAAGGCCGAGAAGATGGCCGAAAACAACGAAAAAGCCCGGCGCAACACCGAGGAAAAAATACTGTCCATCCTCTTGCCCCCGCCAAAGGCTTCCAAGGGGCCGGCCGCTGAAAACGAGAATGAAGCCGAGAATTTTGCGGAAAGCAAGGAAAAATTTCGCAAAATGCTGCGCGAAGGCAAATTGAACGACCGCATCATCGAAGTGGATGTCAAGTCCAATTCCTTCACCCCTTTTGAGATATTTTCCGCCTCCGGGGTTGAGGAGATCGGCATCCAGATCAGCGAAATGATGCCCAACCTGATGGGATCAAAAGGCCCCAAAAAGCGCAAAATGACGCTTGGTGAAGCTTTCGATTACATGCTTATGGAAGAACAGAACCGGCTGCTGGACATGGACCAGGTAGCCAAGATCGCTGTCGGCCGAACCGAGCAGATGGGCATCGTGTTTCTCGATGAGATCGACAAGATCGCCGGCCGTGAAAGCAGCAGCTACGGCCCCATGGTTTCCAGGGAAGGAGTGCAGCGCGACCTTTTACCGGTCATCGAAGGGACTACGGTCAACACCAAATACGGCATGGTCAAAACCGACCATATCCTTTTCATCGGCGCCGGAGCCTTCCACGTCGCCAAGCCCGCGGACATGATCCCCGAACTCCAGGGGCGTTTTCCCATCCGGGTAGAACTCGAATCGCTGAGCAAGGCCGATTTTATACGCATTCTCACCGAACCGAAGAACGCCCTGGTCAAGCAGTACCAGAACCTGCTGGGCACCGAAGGACTGGAGATCCTTTTCAGCGCCGACGCCATCGAGGAGATCGCCACCATGGCCGTGGAGATCAATACATCTCAGGAAAACATCGGCGCCCGCCGCCTGCACACGATCATGGAAAAAGTCATGGAAGACATTTCTTACGAGGCCTCCGACCTGGAGCACGGCCAGGTCAAGATCGACAGCGAGTATGTGAACAAAAAAGTAAAAAGCATCATCAAGGACAGCGATCTAAGCAAGTACATCCTTTAAAATAAAATGAAAAAAAATATTATGAAACTTTTGACGTTGATCCTGCTTTTTTCCTACTGCGGCAAAAAGGGCCCCCTGGTCCTCGAACCAGAAAAACTTCCCCTGGCCGCGGTTGGTCTGCAGGTCCGCCAGATCGGCAACCAGATCGAACTCAGCTGGAAATTCCCGGCGCTGCTTTCCGACGGCAAGACGTCCATGCTGCCGGCCCAGGTGCGCAACATCTACATCTACCATTTGGCCAAATCCTTCGTTCCGGATACCTTCCTGAAGAAGAGCGAACTGCTGGTCAAAGCAAAGATCAGCGAAATCTCCGACCGCGGCGACGGCACCTACTCCTACGCGCGGCCCTTCAAAGCCAAACTGCTCAAAGACAGGGAGCACTCCTTCGCTTTGACCTATCAATACGGTCGATCGAGATCGGCATTGGGTTCCATTGAAAAGATCATGACGCGCACCCCCCCCGGGGCCATCCAGGACCTGAAGTTCGGCCGCGAAGGCAAAGTCGTGGTTTTGAACTGGAGCCGACCGCAAACCGACAGTGAAAACCAGCCGTTGAGCACGCTTGCAGGTTACACGGTTTACCGCAGAATTCGTCAAGGTAAAAATCAGGGCGTTTTCCAAGCCATCAACTCCAAAACGGTGATCGGAGAATACTATGAGGACTACGACACCGGCACCGACGGCGAGTACGAATACCAGGTTACCAGCATCCTTTCCGAACGGATCGAAAGCGCTCCTTCCAACCAGGTAAAAACCAAAGTCCTTGACACTTTCCCCCCCGATATTCCCGCCAACCTGGTCGTTTTCACCGCCAAGGACCATATTTTCCTGACTTGGGAAGCCGTGCGCGACCGCGATTTGGACCACTACATCGTTTACCGCAAGTTATCCAAAAATGAGGATTTCAAGCTTCTGGACGCCGCCGTGAGCGAAAATTTCTACCGGGACAGGCAAATTGTCAAAGGACAGCTTTACATATACGCGATCGCGGCCGTGGACATAAAAGGCAACAAAAGCGAGACCGGCCCTCCCGTGCATCAGATCTTTGAATGAGGGCAGCCAAAAACAGCCCGCTTGTCAAGGCGAAGGTCGCCCTGATCGAATGCCCGGATTACAGTGAGGAACTTGTTTCGCGGGCGCTGCGCAAAGGCATCGACCTCCTGGGCGGCATCACCCGTTTTGCCCGCCCGGGTGAGAGGATCCTGCTCAAACCCAACATCCTGAACGGTGCCGCTCCGGAAAAATGCGTCACCACCCACCCTTCCGTGCTCAAAGCCATGGGCCTGCTTTGCCAGGAAAACGGCTCCCGGGTCAGTTTCGGCGATTCTCCCGGATTCGTCAACGCTCGAGACGCAGCCGCCAAATCAGGGCTGGCGGCAGTGGCCGGGGAACTCGGCATGGAACAGGCCGATTTCAATACCCCGGTCCAGGTCTCATTCAAAGAAGCCTTGATCGCCAAACAGCTGATCCTGGCCAAAGGTGCTTTGGAAACCGACGGGATCATCAGCCTGGCCAAGATGAAAACGCACGGATTCATGCGCATCACCGGTGCCGTCAAAAACCAGTTCGGCTGTGTCCCGGGGATACGCAAAGGGGAATATCATGTCAAGATGCCGCGGAACGAACATTTTGCTTCCATGTTGGTCGACATCAACCGCTACCTTAAGCCGCGCTTGTACGTTCTCGACGGCATCATGGCCATGGAGGGCAACGGTCCGGGTTCGGGCTCACCTAGAAAAATGAAGGTCCTGGTGCTTTCCAGCGATCCGGTTGCCCTTGATGCGGTTTTCTGCAAGCTGATCCGCCTGCCGGCTCCATATGTTCCGACCATGAAAGCCGCCTCAGCAAGCGGCCTGGGAACATTCGCTGATGAAGAGATCGAAATTTGCGGCGATGAACTTTCCCACCTGGTCGCTTCAGATTTCAAGGTCATCCGCCAGTCGGCGGTGCCCTTCGACCGCGCTTTCCCCTATTACTTAAAAAAATGGATTACGCCGCGGCCGTTCATCGATGGTTCTCTTTGCAATAACTGCGAGGTCTGCACGGAGGTATGTCCTTTGGAACTCAAGGCCGTGCGGCGCCAACCGGGCGACAAAAATCCCCATCCGCTTTATGACTATGAGCGCTGCATACGCTGTTTTTGCTGCCAGGAGATGTGCCCATCCGGAGCAATCACTATAAAAAGACCCATACTGAGCCGCGTTATTCACCGCTAAGTGCCGGTTCGCTCCGGCTTTCCCCCACATCTAATTCTCGGGGATGCCCTGCCGATTTTGCATTTCTTCATCCACAACTTTGCGCATGGCCCGGGTATGTTCGGGGGTGGTGCCGCAGCAGCCTCCGATCACCGCCACTCCGGCCCTGATCAGTTCCCGGCACATTTCGGCCATGTATTCCGGAGTTTCCGGATAGTACACCTGGCCGGAGCGCAATTCCGGAACACCGGCATTGGCCTGGATCAGCAGCGGCAGCCCGGTAAATTTTCTGAATTCTTTGGCGATGGCTACCATCTGCAAACTGCCGTTGCCGCAGTTGGAGCCGATCAGATCTGCCCCCGCCTTTTCGAGTTCCCGGCAGGCTTTCTCGATCGTAACGCCCATGATGGTGAAAAATCCCCGCGCCGTGGCTTCAAAGGTCATGGTGGCCATGACTGGAATGGATGGGGAAACACTGCGTGCCGCCTGGATGGCAAGCTGTGCCTCATTGATGTCGGACATGGTCTCCACGCAGATGATGTCGGCCCCGGCGCCGATCAAGGCACGCATTTGCGTTAGAAAACTGGCGAGTATCGTTTCCGCATCCGTATCCCCGTAAGGCTGCAGGATCCTGCCGCTCGGCCCGCAGGAGGCCGATAGGTAGGCCTGTTCACCGACCGCCCGCCGCACCGCTAGCACGGCGTTTTCATTAATGGCTAACGCTTGCTCGGCAAGACCGTAATTGGCCAGCTTCAACGGTGAAGCGCCGAAAGTGTTGGTCTGGATGATCTCGGCGCCGGCCTCAAGGTAGAGACGGGCGATCTCTTCCAGAATTTCAGGGTGTGCCAGGTTGACCCCCTCAGGGGGGGCCCCTCTGGGCAGGCCTCGCGTCATGAGCAGGGACCCGATAGCCCCATCGGCCTGCAGGACTTGGCCACGACTGATCCGGGAGGTGATGGCTTCCATTTATTGAAATGCTGCGGTCAGTGTTTTTACGCCCGCGACCGCCTGGGCGCAATCATAACCGTAGGCATCGGCGCCGATCTCGCCAGCGTAGTTTTGCGAAACCGGGGCACCGCCGATAATGGTTTTGATTTTTCCGGAAAGGCTTTCCTTTTTCAACAGATCCACTACCTCTTTCATCACCGGCATGGTGGTGGTCAGCAGCGCCGACATGCCGATAACGCAGGCGTCATGGCTCTTGGCCTCAGCTACAAATTTTTCGGCGGCCACGTCATTGCCCAAATCGATTACTTCAAAACCTGCGCCTTTCAGCATGATGCCAACCAGGTTCTTGCCGATATCGTGCAGATCGCCCTGTACCGATCCGATCACCACCCGGCCGCGGCTGGAAACGCCTGCGTTGAGGAGAAGGGGCTTAAGCACATCCATGCCGGCATACATGGCTTTGGCCGCCAGCAGTACATCGGGTAAAAAGATTTCATGCACGCGGAATTTTTCACCTACCGTGTTCATGCCCGCGATCAATCCTTCATCAAGGATGGTTTTTGGAACAATACCCTCAGCCAATGCTTGGTGCACCAAAGGCGGAACACCGGCATTGTCTCCGATTTCCAGGCATTGCGCAATCTGTTTTAAAATTTTCATGACATTCCTCCGCATTTTTATGCCGACCGCGCCATTCCTCTTTCCCGGCAGGTCGGACTTTTGCAATGGGCGCAAAATGGATACACTTCGGAAAATTGATGGATCACCGCCGGTCCGGCCACCAGCACCCCGGAGATCGATTTCAGGGGAGTCATCAGGAAACTTTCATTCAGGGTGATGCCGATCTTTTCCGGGCGCAGGCGGGCAAAAAGTTTTTCCTGAGCGCTGATGTGCCAACCGCAGTAGCCGGGGCTGTACAAAAACGCCCTGGGCAATGCGCCGTTTTTTTGCCCGGCGGCCTGACGTTCAACCCACTCCTCGGCAACGCGCCCGGCCTGGTCGGCGGCCAGGGAAGCCACGGCGTCCAATACCGAACCCAGGGCAAAATCATCACTTGCGAACAAGCGCTTGATTTCTTCGCTGATCCGTGGGCCAAGGGTGAATGCGAAAAGGAGCAAGCTGTCTGCTCGGGGAAATATCTTTTGCAGCGGCGGGTCTGGGGCATTCCGTCCCTGGCCGGAAAATACGTCGGCAAATTCATCTTTACCGATGGCTTCACTTAACCCCAGTGGTTCACTGCAGGTCTTGAACAACTCCAGCGCTTGCTGCAGCAAAACTGATGAGCGCGACGAAGGCCGGCTGCCGCTTTTCAGACCCAAAGCGGTATATACGGCCGCTTCCTGGGGTTGCAGGCATGAAAGCGGAAAATCGATCATGCTTCAACCGGGCGGGATGGGAGTTTTTTCATGCCCCAACGCTGCGCTTCCTTTTCCATCAGAGAGCACAGCTCTTTTTTTCGCTCGGCAGCCAGGCGTGATGGACGCCAGGCCGCGGTCAGTTTTTCCACTTCCTGGTGGGCCCGCTGCCCCAGGGTCAGGCTTCCCTCTTCGCGCCAACGGGAGAGATTAGCCCGGTCAATAATCGGGCCGGGGAAATAATGTTCGCTTTTTAAATGGCGGCGGGTGTGCGGGGAAATCAGCAGGTGCTGTTCGCGCAGCAGTTCCTCGAAAATGGGCCGGGCCGGGAAGTCTTCCTTGGGCTCGATGCCCCGCACCAGGCGCAGGGTCATGCCGCAAATCTCATTGTCCAGGACCAGCTTTTCCAAACTCTGGCAGCTTTCAAAATCAAGCATGCCTGGTCCGGAAATGTTGTTGATCCCGGAAAGGGCGGCCAGGGTAGCGCCCATGGCGGTTTCCAAACCGGCCTGGGCATCGAGCAGCTTGGCGTCGCTCAAGGAGATGTAGGCCTGGGTGGGCAGGCCGAGATACTTGCCGATCTCGTTATAAGCGCAATCGATCATCTGGGTCTCCACCGCGCCCATGGGCGTGGTCTCATAGCGCATGTCGAATACCGCCGGCGAGCCGCCGTACAAAACCGGCGCGCCGGGACTGCTGATCTGGCTGATGACGATACCGCTGAGGGTTTCGGCGGTGTGCTGCACCAGGGTTCCCACCAGGGTCACCGGGGCCATGAAACCTGAGAGCGGCATGGAGATGAATTCCACCGGGATGCCGCAGGCAGCGCAGTCGATCACGTTCTGCGAGGTGATCTCGCTCCACTTCAGCGGTGAGGTCGGACAGCAGGAAAAAACAGTCAGCGGTTTTGTGCGCAGTTCCTTTTCGCCACCGCGCACGGCCAGCTGCAGGTCCCTCATCACCTGGAAGGATTCGATGGTGAAGGTGCCGGTGATCACGGGCTTTTCGCCGTAGAGCAGGCTTAAAAAAAGCCGGTAGCTGTCGGAAACACGTTCGTCCACGTCGGCCGGTATGAAGGCCGTGCTTTGCGAAGAGATATGGGAAAGACCGGAAAGCAGCTGCACGTAGCGGACATAATCGGTCGTGTCGGGTTTGCGGATCTTCTGGCTCTGGTAGTCCAGAATATGCAGGGCGGCCGAGCCGGGAGTGAAATGGACCTTGCTTCCGGAAAAATCGTGGGTCTCATTGCCCAAAACGTCGAAAAGTTTGAATTGCGAAGGGACCGATTTCAGGCAACGGTCCAGCAGGGAATTCGTATAAAGCACCTGTTTTTTTTCAAAATCGACTTTGGCTCCGTGCTCGGCCAGCATTTCGAGCACACGGGGATTCTGGACCTTGGTCCCCAGCTGGCAGAGGATATCCCTGGCTTCGGCCACGATTCTTTCCAACAGTTCCGCGCTTAAAAACTTCAGTTGTGGTCTCAATGCCATATTCCTGCCTCCTTTAAATTACGAATCGTTTCGCTCGGAATCCATTTCTTTCCGGCAGTCTTCGTAATGGGAAATTATAGTTAAAGTGCCCGCCGCTGTCAATGAAAAGAGCGCCCGCTCATCTAGCGGCGGCGATTTCCTGCAGGGTTCTGATAAAATGATCCACTTCCTCGTCGGTATTATACAGGCAAAGCCCGGCCCGCACCGCGCCGCCCATTTCCTCGAGGCCCAGGAATTTCATGGGCTCCCAGGCGTAGTAGTTGCCGTCCCAGACATATATCCCTGACGCTCCCAGCTTTTCGGCGATAATGGCCGGCGTCAGCCCCGGCAGCGTGAAACAGGCCGTGGGCGTACGCTCGGCAAAACGCTCGGGATCGGTGATGCCGTAGACGCGCAGCCCGGGAAGCGCCAGCAATCCTTCCAGCAGTCGGGAAAAGAGTCGGGTCTCATGGGCCATGATGGCAGTCAAGGCCTGCTTGAGCCAGCGCTTACGGCCCGCAGCGTAGGCTTCATCAAGCCCCGGGGCATGGTCCGGGCCGAAATCGCGGCCCAAAGCGGCAAGAAAATCGATGGCCGCCCCCACCCCGGCTATGCCCTCGTGGTTCTTGGTGCCGGTTTCAAAACAGTCGGGCGGCTGGTTGCTGGCAGGTCTTACTTTATAAGGCTGAAGACGCGCCAGCATTTCCAGTTTTCCGTACAAAACACCGGAGTGCGGCCCATAAAACTTGTAGGGCGAGCAGGCCAGGAAATCACAATCCAAAAGTTGGACATCGATGGCGCGGTGCGGCGCATAGTGGACGGCGTCGACAAAAGTCAGGGCACCGACCTTTTTGGCCGCAGCGACAATCTTCTCTACATCGTTGATGGTGCCGAATGCATTGGAAGCGTAGCCCACGGCAACGATTCGGGTTTTCTCATTGATGATTTCTTCCAATCTTTCCAATTTTAGGGTGCAATTCTCAGAATCGATTTCCAGCCAGCGGATCAGGGCTCCGTTTTCCTGCAGAAAAAGCCAGGGAGCGATATTGGCGTCATGATCCAGGCGCGTGACCACGATTTCGTCGCCCGGGCTCAAGGTCCGGCCCAGAGAGCGGGCCAAGTGCAGTGTCAGGGTGGTCATATTGGCACCGAAAACGATTTCGGCGCTGGAACGGGCATTTATGAAATCGGCCATGGCCTGGCGCGCCTGGGCAATGATGCTGTCATTGAGTCGCGAGGTGGGGAAAAGGCCGTGCTCATTGGCGTTGGCTTGGCGGTAATACCCGGCGACGGCATCTATGACCGCCTGCGGCACCTGGGTGCCCCCCGGGCCGTCAAAAAAGACCGCTCCCGACGCCAGGGCCGGGAATTGGCCCCGGATGTGTTCAACAGGATATTTCATGGTCCCTCCTTACGATTTGAAAAAATACAGTTCCAAGGCTTAGCGGTTCAAAGCGAAGTTTTTAAAGGCAATGGCGGCGATCGACTCACCGATACTGATGGAGGCAGTGGCTGCAGGCGAAGGCGCGTTCAGGACATGGACCATGGCTTCGGCCTCCTTGATGCGGAAATCGTCGACCAGAAAGCCGTTGGCTTCCAGCGCCTGGGCACGCACTCCGGCTCCGCCCGGCTCCAGATCGGCAGACTGGATCTCGGGGATCAAGCGCCTCAAGGCCTTGACGAAAGCTTTTTTGGAAAAAGAACGGTGAAATTCACCAAGGCCCATTTTCCAGAATTTGAAACCCATGGCCCAGAATCCCGGATAATGAGCGAATTGCACGGCGTCACGTAAAGAAAAACTTGATTTTTTATAACCGAGCCGTTTGAAAGCCAGAACTGCGTTGGGTCCTGCTTCCACGCCGCCGGCGATCATGCGGGTGAAATGGACTCCCAAAAAGGGAAAGCGGGGATCGGGGACCGGATAGATCAGGTTGCGGACCAGATCGTAACGTTCAGGGATCAATTTATAATATTCACCTCGAAAAGGGATGATCTGCAAGCCCGGTTTGACACCGCACAAACGGGCCACGCGGTCGGAATGGAGCCCGGCGCAGTTGACCAGGTTTCGGCAACGGATTTCACCGCTGCCGGAGCGTAATATCAGCTCCTGGCCGCTCTTCTTCACTTTCCTCACCCGGAAATTCAAATGGATGTCGCCGCCGCCGGCAGTGATGATCTCGGCAAATTTCTCGCACACCTGCCGGTAATCAACGATCCCGGTTTCCTTGACCCACAGACCGGCGATGCCGGCCACATGGGGTTCGTATTCTTTCAACTCAAACGCAGCCAAACGCCGCAGCCCTTTCAGACCGTTGGCCATCCCTTTTTTTTCCAGTTCGTTCAGAGCGGGGATCTCATCCTCTCTGGTGGCCACAACCAGTTTGCCGCAGGCCTGATGGGCGATACCGTTCTCCTGGCAGAAGCGGTAGAGGGCTTCCCGCCCGGCCACGCAATTCCTGGCCTTCAGGGAACCCGGTTTATAATACAGCCCCGAATGGATCACGCCGCTGTTGTTGCCGGTCTGGTGGGCGGCCAGACGATCTTCCGCTTCCAACACCGCCACCGAGGTCACCCCGGATTTGACCAAAGCCATGGCCGTGGCCAGGCCGACGATACCGCCGCCGATGATGCCCACGTCGTAAACTGCCCGGTTGCCCATGGATCGCTCCTTTTGAACTATACTTGCTGAATTTTCGGTGCAGATAGAGAGAAAATATAGCAGAAGCCC
>DATKZA010000121.1:0-109330 GCA_035528155.1 Patescibacteria group bacterium
CTACTCGACGCGCAATTCGATCACGATCCGGACTTCCCTCTTATTACGAATGAAGCTCATAGTCAACCGTTTTTTCTGCTGTTCGATCGCGTGTGCTTCTATCTGGGAACGTGTCTTTTTGACCGCCATGAACTTGGCCAAGGCCATGCCCAGTCCCAACAGGGAAATCCCCTGGCTGGCAGGCTGGTTGCGGATAGCGGAGCCGCTGATTCCCGGATCCGCTACCGGGATCACCAGGCCGGTCTTCAGGTTCAGGAGTTCAGCCATGCTTTTTTTCCTGAATCCGATCAGGCGGCCACCGTGGAACATTCCCAGCGTAAACGAGCCGGATAGTCCTGTTTTTTCCCGACGGTCCATTTCCGATTCCCTGTCAACCGTCAGGGTAATGTTTATTCTTTTTTGAAAAGATACGCCGTTTTCGAGCAGGTCGAATAACAGAAACAGCGACTGGCTGTCGGCGAACAATCCCGGCCGGGCAAACAGCAGGGAATTGCTTCCCTGGAGTAGCTTGCCGGTTGCCAAAATTTCACTGCCTTCGCTCAATTTGTAATAGGCATCCCGGTTTGCTTCCACCAGCAAGGCCAGGGTGTCGGCCGCTGCCAGGGCGGGTCTGCTCAGCAGCATGTCGGCATTCAGGTCGATGGCCCCGATCGGGGGCATGGGGATTTCGTCGGCGCCGGGCAGTGCGGCTGGAAATGGAAGCAATAAGAGCACAAACAGCAAATTAGCCATTGTAGACAAAAACAAATGTGAAAGCGAATGTCTGCCCGGCGACATTTTCCGGCAGCGGCGGCAGCGGCAGGCTGGCATGGACGGCTTGCAGCGCCGATTGGGCGAGCGATTCCGGCAGCGACGAAGCATCCATAACCAGCGCCTGCTGCGAGCCGTTCTTTTTGATGGTCAGGGTGATTTGCACCTGGCCGGCAAAGGCCAGACGAGCCATGGGCGGTATGATCCAGTTGCGTTCGATCCGGGCCAGGGCGGCTTCCGTCCAAGCGGCGACCTCCTTCTCCTTGATATCGAACGGGATAGTTGCGGGTCCGCCAGCGACGGCGGTTCCGCCCATTGTGACGCCAGGATTGTAGACGGCGGCCGAATATTTCCCCAGACGCGGTGATCCGCTTGGCCCCTTGAACCCAACCGGCTGCCTTGGGCCCCTGCTTGCCGGCAACAGGGTGAACTCCCCCGGGAGCGCCTGCTTCAAACTAAACTTAGCCTGGGCCGGGAACGGCAAACCATTGGCACCTTTGACGAATGTCCCCTCGCTTGCGCTCACCGGGGCTGCCCCCCTATCATTGCCGCTGCCGCCGTTTTGAATTGCGAGTTGATTATTATCGTTCCATAGCGGTTCTGTCGGTGTGCCGGTCACGGTAAAAAGGGGAGCTGGGGACGCTATTTCGATGTCGATCACCCTTGCCAGCCGGGGAAACATTTTGATCGGAACGTCGGCATTCATGATAAAAAGGATCGCCAGGGCGTGGCCGGCAATCGACAGGACAAAGCAAAACTTCTTCATTTTTGTGGATGGGGTTTTTTCGTTTCCCCTTTCCTTAGACGTTACACCCTACGCCATAAGTTGCACTCAGTCAATGTTCAAACTCATTACGACGCTGGTCAACCCAGTTCAAGACTTTCAAAAAGTGTATCAAGGTTGCTGAGGGACTGGTGAGCAGGACCCAGCAGCCGTTCAGTGATTTGCGTTGCCGGCCCATTGGGGTATAATGCCTTTATGATCCTCACCATATTCGGCTATGCCAAAACCGGCAAGACCCTGCTCTTCAACCTGCTTACCGAGAAAAAGGAAAAGATATCAAAATTCTCTACGGCCAGCAACGAGTTTCACAAGGCCATCGTTGACGTCCCCGATGCGCGCTTAAAGAAGCTGGCCGATTTTTTTGCGACGCCGCCGGTGTACGCCAAGATAGAATTTTTGGATGCCGGCGCCATCTCCCTGGGCGAAGTGAAGAGTTCGACTTTTATCGACCTGTTGCGCCGGGCCGACGGCCTCATACACCTGGTGCGGGCCTTTCATGACGCCGAGATCGTCCATGCCCAGGGGGGGATCGATCCGGCCCGCGACATGGCCGCCATGGAAGACGAGTTGAAAACCACCGATTTCCTGACCATCGAAAAGCGTTTGGAAAAACTGGCCGGAGATATAAGGAAAATGAAGGCCAGGGAGCTGCAGGAAGAGTTCGACCTGCTGCAAAAGCTGAAAGTTTTTTTGGAAACGGGAAGCCCGTTACGTGAATATCCCTTTACGGAAAAAGAGGACCTGCTCGTGCGTGGATTCAAGTTTCTTTCGGCCAAGCCCCTGCTCAATCTGGTCAACGCCGACGAAAACACCATGAAGACCTACGCCGCTCTGGCCACCCCGGTGCAGCATAAAAAGTGCACCGTGCTGTTCGCCGGCAAGATCGAGCAGGAACTTCTCGAATTGGCTGTTGCGGACAGGCCGCTATTCCAGCAGGAATATGGTCTGGCCGATTACCGCTACCTGCGTGACGATTTCATCAAGACCAGTTACGGGCTGATGAACCTTATGTCGTTTTTCACAGTAGGCAAGGACGAGACCAAAGCCTGGACCATTGAAAATGGATCCAGTGCCTTCTTTGCCTCAGGCAAGATCCACAGCGACATCCAGAAAGGTTTTATCAGGGCCGAAGTGATCGCCTGGCAGGCATTCCTCGAATGCGACGGTTTTAGCAAAGCCAAGGAAAAGGGGCTGTTGCGCCTGGAAGGAAAAGAGTACGTCGTCCAGGACGGGGAGATCGTTCATTTCCGTTTCAACGCATAGGAGCTAGAACGGGCCATCGTGACAAGTAACGCGTGACGCGTAACGTGAAAGAAAAGACAAGGTTCCCTGCTGAAAAAAATTCCAAATCACAAATTCCAAGTAAATTCCAAGTTCCAAATTCCAATGTCCTAAACAAAGGCGCTGTCAGTGCAATTATTCTTCGTTTTGGTCATTGGATAATTGGTGCTTGGTGCTTATTTGGAATTTTGTGCTTGGATTTTGGAATTTATATTTCTTACCGTATACCGTCAACCGTATACCGTATACCGTAAACGGAGTGTTTTTTATTTCATGCCCTTTCTTTCTGACACTCTCACTAACACTGACCTTGGTATTTGACGATCATCAACGTGACGTCGTCGCTAAATTCACCGCGACGGCAAAAATCATTGAGATCTTCGATCAGGGCAGTCTGCAGTGCCGCAGCCGGCAGGAGACGCCGCTCCACCACCGCGGCCGCCAGCCGCTCCCGGGAATATTCTTCGTCCTCTTCATTGCCGGCTTCGACCACGCCGTCGGTGTAAAAAACCAGTATGTCGTCCTTCTGCAAGCGGAAGCGTGTGACGGGATAGTCACAGTCGGGGAACATGCCCACGGCCATGGCGCCGGTGTCAAGAAGCAGGATGTCACTGCCGCGTACGACCAGCGGCGGCGGGTGGCCGGCGTTGATGTATTCCAGGACGCCTGCCGCCGCATCGATCCTGCAGGTGAAGGAGGTCACATACAGGTTGGCGTCGGTGGTTTCGGCCAGCAGGCTGTTCAAGTAGCCGATGGTGGCGGTGATGTCGCCGCTGTAGCGCAGGTGATGGACGAAGCTGCTGCGGAAGACTGCCATCAGCAGGGAGGCGGGAATGCCGTGGCCGGCGACGTCGTTGATGCTGAAAACGATCTGCTGTTCGTTCAGGGGCATGATCTCATAATAATCTCCGCCCACCTTGGATGATGGTATATTCAGAAAAGCGATGTCCAGGCCGGGGAAAATAACGGGATCCTGCTGCAGGAACGACTGCTGGATGGTGCGGGCGATCTGCAGCTCCTTCTCAATTTTTTCGTTTTCCAGCATCTGGCGGATGAGAACGGCGTTTTGCAGCGGGATGGCCAGGAAGGCGGCCATTTTGGCCAAAAGGCGCAGGTCGGCCCGGGAGAATTTCCCCTTTTTTTTATTCACCGCCTCCAGGACTCCGAGCAAACGCCCTGCCATGAGCACCGGCACGCCAAGCAGAGAGCGGGTCTGAAAATTGGTTTTCTTGTCCACCGCGGCCGTGTGGCGTCGGTCGCGGCTGCAGTCATCGATCATCACTCCGCGGCGTTTGGCCGCGATCCAGCCGGCCACTCCCTGGCCCTTTTTAAGAACGATCTTCTTCAACTCGCTGGCCTTTTCCCCGGTGGCCGTTTCAAAGATCAATTCTTCCTTTTCGCTGTTGTATATGAATATGGATGCTTCTTCGCAGGCCAAATAGCCGCGGATGCCGGCGGTGATCTTTTCCAGCAGCAGATGGAGGTTGACCTCGGAATAGAGGTCGAGCATTTCTTTTTTAAAACGGCTGATGCGGTCCACTGTCGATCACCCCTGCCTTGGGCAATAATCTGAATCGCTGCCGCTGTTCGCGGGATTGTTTCCGGCCATGGCTCCTCACGGAGCCCACTATAATCAATCGTTAAAAAAAAGTCAACGGCAGTGGCCTTCTCGCCGCTAAAAGCTGGCCGCTCCGGCCATATAGTCAGGTTGAGTATATATTCCCTTTTTGGTTGACATTCCCGGCAAAGATTGCTAATCTTGTCCTGTTGGTTTCGCTTGGAAATTGAGAGGAGGCGTGCATGAACGGACGCGGAAAACGGCACTGGCCGATATTTTTTCTTTTGGCATTGATATTGGGCGTCCTGGGGATCGTGACCAGCCCGGCTATTGAAAAAAACGATTGGCAAGCGGCGGTTGACAGCCGCAGCAATGAACCTCAATATGCGGAAGGGGAGGTGCTGGTCAAATTCAAATCCGGGACCACCCTGGCCGCCGCTGAGGTCATGGCCGCCGACCTGTCCGTGGACGGCATGCGCGAGTTTCGTATCCTTTCGCAGATACGCCAGCGGCCGTTTTTGCTTATGCGTTCGGCGCGCCGTTCTACCCGGGAATTGCTGGCCGCCCTGCAGGCCAATCCCCAGGTGGAAGCCGTTTCCCCCAATTACCGCCGCCGCCTGCAGCGTTTGCCAAATGACCCCAAATACGCCAAGCTCTGGGGTATGAGCAAGATCAACGCTCCGGCGGCCTGGGAAAAAACCGTGGGTTCGCCCGGAGTGGTGCTCGCCGTCCTGGATACCGGGGTCGATTACCGCCATGAGGACCTGGCGGCCAACATGTGGCACAACCCCGGAGAAATCCCGGGCAACGGCATCGACGACGACGGCAACGGCTTTCGCGATGATGTCTACGGTTATGACTTCGCCTCCGACAACTCCGGCAAAAACGACAGCGACCCCATGGATATCGACGACCACGGCACCCATGTGGCCGGGACCATGGCCGCAACCGGCAACAACGGCATCGGCGTCTGCGGCATCGCCTGGAACGTCCGCATCATGGCTTTGAAATCTTTCCGGCCCGACATGTACTTTTACGATTCCGATTCCATCGAGGCCATCGAATATGCCGTTTTGATGAAGCGGGATTACGGCGTCAACCTGGTGGCCATCAACGCTTCTTTCGGCGGCGGCGGAGAAAATGTGCTGCAAAAAGACGCCATCGCCGCCGCGGGCAGCCAGGGTATCGCCATGGTCTGCGCCGCGGGCAATGATGGCAAAGACAATGATACCGACTTTTTTTATCCGGCCGGATACGACCTGCCCAATATCATCGCCGTGGCCGCCACCGACAGCAACGACCAACTGGCCTCGTTTTCGAATTACGGGGCCCAAGAGGTCGACTTGGCCGCCCCTGGAGTGGGCATTCTCTCCACGGTGCCGGCCGGCAAGGGATTGGAAGCCTGGCTGAAGTCGGGAAGTGACGTTTTCGACGCCAATCCCCTGGAGTTTTCCGGGATGACTTCTTCATCAGGCCTGGCCCGCCCCATCTATGACTGCGGCCGCGGATTGAGCGCGAGCTATTTCCCGGCTGGGGTCAACGGCAATATCGCCCTGATCGAGCGCGGCGACAACACTTTCAAGGAAAAAACGGTTAACGCCCAAAACGCCGGGGCCGCGGCCGTTGCCATCTACAACAATGAACCGGGAAACTTTTCGGGAACCCTGGGCAATGCCGGGAGCTGGATCCCGGTCATATCACTGTCCCGTGAAGACGGTCTGCAGATCAAAGCCCGGGGCGTGCACCAGGTTACCCTGGTCAATCGCCTGGCGAATTATGGGATCATTGACGGCACCTCCATGGCCGCCCCGCACGTATCCGGCGCGCTGGGGCTGCTGGCTGCGCAATTTCCCAGCGACGATCTTGCCAAACGCATAAGCCGGCTCTATTCCGGCGCCGACCGCCTGGAGTCACTGGAAAACAAGATGAAAACCGGGGCCCGTCTAAATCTGGCCCGCGCGCTTTCACAGAGTGTGATTCTAACCATGATGGTTTCACGCCAGCAGGCCAGCGTTTGGGTAGTGAACAGGGATTTCGCGGAAGTGTATTTCAGCGTGGAGAAGGACCCGGGATCAATGATCAGCGGCGAGACCTACACGATTTACCGCAAAACCCTCTACGGCAGCTTCGAGGCCCGCAAGGAGATCGCCGGCAGCGAGATCCAGAACGGCGGCTATTCCTACTATGACAAATACCTTGACCAAGGGGTGTTGTACACCTACGTGATCCAGGCCCGGAACGCCCAGGGCGAAGTCATCGCCCTGTCCAATGAACAGAGCATTTGAGGTGCTGAAATGAAGAAAATTCTTGTCATCGTCCTGTTCCTGTCAATATGCCAGTTCCTGCCCGCTGGCGGCGAACGGTTTTTTGCCAGCGCCGGTTTTGCGGCCCTGTTTCCCGGTGACAGTCACTTTTCAGATATATACGGTCGAGTGCAATTCAGCCCGGAAATCAGAGCCGGTTACAATTTGTATAAAAATTTCTATTTCTGGCTTGGCTACAGTTTCTTTTCCGCCAATGGTACGGTGCCTATCCTGGAAGACAAGTCCAAGGCCAGCCAGAATTTCCTCACTTTGGGGGCGGGTTGGGAAACCCGGCGCGGCCGCCGCCTGCAGGCCGATCTGTTTGCCGCCTTGCTTCTGGCCGGCTTCAGGGAAAAAGCCATGGGCGAAACGGCCAGCAAATCAGGGTTGGGTTTCGAGGCGGGGACCGGCCTGCGCTATTTCCTGCGGGAAAAGGTTTTTCTTGGCATCTCTGTTTCTTATTCCGGCGTCTGGACCACGGCCCGCTTCGCCGAAAAGGAAACCGATATCATCCTGGGCGGCCTGCGCCTAAGCGGCCGGGTGGGTTTCCGTTTTTAGAAAAAATTTCAGAAACCGCGCAGCAGGCCGAGGAAGTCTTCAGGACCGAGAAAACCGGAAAAACGCCCCCTTTCAACGCCCAGGGAATCAAGAAAAATGACCGTGGGCATGCCGATGATGCCCAGTTCTTTTTTTAAATGATCGTTTTTTTCGCTCTTGCGGGTGAAGTCCAGCTTGACCAGAATGGTATCAGCAAGGGCGGCGCGGACATCGTCGCGGCTGAAGGTCTTTTCGTCCAATTCGCGGCAGGCCGCGCACCATTCGGCCCAGGCGTCGATCAAAAGCCGTTTGTTTTCCAATCGGGCCCTTTGTTTGGCTTGGGGCAGATCGTCAAGCCAGGGCAACGTTTCTTTTGCCTGCGCCGCGCCTGTAGCAGCGGCGGGGAAGAATCGTTTGGAAAGTCCCTGGTAAAACAGGATGGCGCCGCACAAAAAAACCAGGACAACGGCGGTCCTGGCCAGGACCTGGGCAACGCCTCCCTCAGCCTGGGGCCGGAACAGACCGAGAGCCACGGCCAGGGCAATGAGATACGTTCCCCAAAGCAGCAGCGTCAACCAGGGCTTGAGAATGTTGGCCAGGAAAAAGATACCGCCGGCGATGAGCAGGGCCGAGAAAAAATATTTCACGGTGCTCATCCATTTGCCGCCGCGGGGCAAGGCGGAGATGGCCCCGGAAAATGTCCCGGCCACAAGAAAAATAACGCTCATGCCCAGGGAGAAAACGAAAGTCAGCCAAAAACCGAGGAAGACATTCCCTGACTGGCTGATCCAGGACAGCAAAGCGATGAGCACCGGTCCGACGCAGGGGGCGGCGATAACGGCGGAAATCCCGCCCACGATCAGGGCGCCGGCAATGTCGCTTTTATGGCTGCTCGACACCTTGGACGATATCCAGGCCGGTACCGGGATGGAAAACAGCCCGGCCAGGCTCAGTCCCATGATGATGAAAATGGCGGCGATGGCCGTGACCACAATGGGGTTTTGAAAAGAGATGCCGATCAGTGAGCCGGTCTTGGCGGCAACCACTCCCAGCAGTGAATAAACCAATGTCAATCCCAGGACGAAAAACAGGGATAGGGTGAAACCTTTCCATTTTCGTCCACCGCTGCGGCCGCCCACGTAGCCCATGATAATGGGAATGACCGGGTAGACACAAGGCGTCAGGCTGGCCAGGAAGCCGGCCGCGAAAACCAGGATAAACAGCAGCAGGGATGCCCGGCTGAGCTGGCCGCGGATGAGATCTTCCAAGCGGCGTGGCAGCGGTTCGTTTTTTTGAGCGGCGGCGGGATCGGCAGCCGTTGTAGCGCTGGCGGCCGTTGCGGTCGCCGTCCCAGCAGGGGAAAAATCGGGCCCGACACCGACCTGGACCCGGCTCTGGTCCGGAGGATAGCACAACTCTTCCGGATATTCCTGGCAAATTTGAAACGAGACATCAAAATCAAGTTTGAGCGGATTTTTGATGGGTTTCAGGTTTTTCAGAAGGACGCGGACGCTGAACTCTCCCTTGAAGACACTTTCGTCCCCGAAAGGAACGCCGGCCGGAAAGATAGTTTTGACCACTTCCACGAAATCATTTTTTTTGAGCGTGATGGTGAAAAAATTGTTTTTCAGATCGGTGATGTGATAGCCGGCCGGGACCTGGAAGCGGAAATCGACTGTTCCTGATGCCGGCGCGACCCTGGCGACGATCCGCGGCTGCACCGCCTCCTGTCCGCCGAACTGGGGCCAGACAGGGCGCAGCAATGCGAACAGCAGGCAGACGGCAAATGATATTTTCTTTTTCATGGGGTTTCAATGGTAGCAAAAAAACGCCTGCCGGTCAACCGACGGACTTTGTCGGCATGTGGTTTTTGTGCTACAATCGGCTTGTATGCGGAGGTCCAATTGAGAAGAAAAAAATATGTTTTCTGGCTGGTGTTTGGGATTTTTTCGATCATCGCTGCGGCCAAGACCGTGACGGTTGAAAGCCGCTGGCAGAAAACGCCTATCCAGATCGATGGCGATATCGGCGACTGGATGGCGCCGTTGTTCCAATCGGAAAAATCGGTTCAGGTCGATTACGCCTTCTGCAATGATGCGGATAATCTGCATTTGGTCTTCATTTTCAAGGAACAGAAATTCCTGAGTTCCCTGGCCCAGACCGGATTCACCCTCTGGTTCAATGACCAGGGCAAAAAGAAAAAGAAGCTGGGGCTGCGCTTTGAGAAAAAGTCGCTTGCCGCCGCCGAATTGATCTCGGTTCTAGAGAAGAAAAGCGGTCCCTTGCCTGAAGAAAGGAAAAAAGAGATCCTGGCCAAGCCCGCCTATCTGGTCAACCAGTTCGTCGCGATCGATGGCGACAATAAGGACCAGACCGGCATGATCTTCAAGCAGCCGCCTTTGCCGGAATTTACCGCCCTGTCCGCATTCGGGCGGTTGGCTTTCGAATTCAGGATACCCATCGGCCTGGGCAACGGGCTGAATCTCGCCCCGGGCAAAACCGTAATGGTGGGATTCGATTGGGGCGGCTCCACAAAGGAAATGCGCAAGGCGCTGATTCAGGACGGTGGCTATGAAGGTGGCAGCGAGCACAGTATTGAAAGCCTGGATCTCGATCCCGAAGCGCAGGAGCGCGGCGGCAGCGGTCTGCCCAGCCTGCGCGGCCCCAAGCATTATGTCTTTTGGTGCCAGCTGACCCTGGCTGCCGAAAGCAAGTGATCGTTATTTCCTGATCGGCGGGCCCGGAAGGCCTTTGGCCGCACGCAGGCGCGAGCGCCCGATCAACTGGCCGGCGGCGGTGCGCACGTCGACGCGCAGGATCGAAGCGGCGCGGATATTTTTCAAGGTGCGGAAAGTCCAGAGGCGGAACCCGTTTTCGCGGCCGCCGCTGAGATTGATCAAAGGTGAAGCGTAAACCAGTTGTCCATCCAGATACCAGCGGTGGCTGACCCGGTCCTTCAAGCCGAGCGGGGCCCCAATTGCGCTCAGGGCGAATATCTTTATAGGGCCGCCGCCGGGGAGTTCGCTCAAGCGTTCGCTGAGCCGGTTGTTCTGTTCATCCCAACCCAGGCCGAAACCGCTTTCAAGAAGACGCAGCGGCGCCGGCGGGATCAGCGGTCGGCCGATCTCGCTTATCCCGGCCAAAAGCAATGCAGCGGCCAGTATGCTCAGCAGCCGGTCGCGGGTTTTCACTCCGCGCTGGGCCAAGCTGAAGGAAGCGAATCCGACCAGGGCCAGCAGGGCGCTTACGCGCAGGGCGAAGAAATTTCTAAAATTCCACACCACGGGCAGCATGACGTTGATGCAGGCGAACAGGTTGAAGGCGAAAAACACGGCCGGCAGCCACTTTTTTACGGTCAGGTAGCGGTCGTAGATGATATCCATGGTGGCCAGCAGCGCTGAAACGGCAAGCAGCAGCACGAACAGCATGTTGCCCGCTCCCCAGGTGGCGCTTAAATAATAGATGGGCAGAATGAAAAACAGCAGCTGCTGGTAAAAATTGCGCTGGAAATAGTTGATCAGCAGGCGCAGGCGCCGCTGCCAGCGTTCCGGCATGCTGCGCAGGCGGGCCAGCAGAGGCAGGGCCAGGCTGCTCAGCCAGATAAAAGCGATGTGGAAAATGGCAAGGCGCAGGTAGGTGAAATTTTTGGTGCCCAGCCACATCACGCCCACACCCAGGAGCAGGGAGTAGGAACTGTGAAACCACCAAAGCTTGTCCTGGTGCCGGTGCAAGAATCCGCTGAAAAATCGCTTGATCGCTTCCATTTGAGGCAATTGCACATTTTATATGAGTCGGTCGCATTTTTCAAGTGCTGCGTCATCCCCCCATCCGTTTGCCGTATGCCGTTTTTTATGGTAATATACGTCCCTGATGCACCTGTAGCTCAATGGATAGAGCTTTTGACTACGGATCAAAGGGTTGGGGGTTCGAATCCCTCCAGGTGCGTTTTTTTCATTTTCCGGCTGCAAACACCATGGAAAAAGATACCGTTCATTTCATGAAAAAAGCCCTGGCCCAGGCCGTTGCCGCTGAGAAGCGCGGCGAGGTGCCCGTGGGCGCGGTGCTTGTGCGCGAGGGGCGGGTTATCGGCCGCGGCGGCAACGCCCCGATCGCAAGCTGCGATCCCAGCGCCCATGCCGAGATCGTGGCCTTGCGCCGGGCCGGAAAAAAAACGGAGAGCTACCGGCTGAACGGCGCCGAGATGTATGTGACGCTCGAGCCCTGTTTGATGTGTTACGGAGCCATGGTCCAGGCCCGGATCGCCAGGCTGCATTATGGCGCGGACGATCCCAAGAACGGGATCTTTTCCAGCGGCGTATTTGACAATGTGAAGCATGTATTTAACCACCGGATCGCGGTCGAAGCCGGGCTGCTCTCAGGGCCCGCCTCGGCCCTGTTATCCGGCTTTTTCCAGGCGCGGAGGGGTGCCGGAGCGGTTGAACGGGACGGTCTCGAAAATCGTTATGGGGGGTAACCCCCATCGTGGGTTCGAACCCCACCCCCTCCGTTTAGTTGAACTTTTAATAACCTACAAACCTACGTTTCCAAAAACTCTAGTTTTTAAAAACACTCTCAGGGGTGGGATCTGCGAACGAAGCGAGCTCACCCCACCCCCTCAGAACAATCCTTTCAATATAGCAAGATTTTGGACGATGCCTGAGAGAGGGCGGATCGCGATCCGCCCCTACACGAAGAAGCGAGGCAATATCAAGGTCGCCAGCGAGCGGGCCCGAACGGACCGCTCGTGCCATCCCACTCCCTCCGCCATATTTACTTTCTGACAAAGAGAAATCTCTAATGGATTGGCAAAAACAAATTTAAGTCCAATTATTTTCGTCTGGCGGACAGGAACATCCAGATCGATGTATATAGAACGACAGCGCAGACCACCCATTTGAGAACGGTCAAAGGCAAGGATTTGACAATGAAGGCGGCTATAAACACTCCCACAGTGCCGGCGATCGTCAGCGCGATCGCAGCCTTGCGATCGTAGGCATTCTCCTTGACGAAGCGGGCACTGCCGGCGGCCATCAGCATGGCCGTAGCTGTCATCATGATCGGAAAGGCTGTCAGCGGGTGCATGCCCAAGGCGTAGACCATGGCCATGCATGGGGCGTAAAAGCCAATGCCGATGGTTTGCAGGGCGCCGAGAATGAAGCTCATGATTACAGTGAAAACCAGCTTCCAGCCGCGCAGGCCGATCGCCTCGCCGCCCAATGGCATGAATCCCAGCAATCCGGCCAAAATGATCAGGGCCACTACCAGGAGGCCGATGCCCATTCCGAGTTGAATCTTGGGGCGCGACATCCTAGCCACCACGCCGGCGCCAAGTACAGCCCCGAGCGGAGCGGCGATCGACATCGAGACCAGAGTGATCGGTTCGACTCTGACCGCGGTCATAAAAATGAATGCCTGGGTTACCGTGGGGATGGTGTCGCCGACATTCATCGTCCCGGGAATGATCCGGTCGTCAACCAGATTAAAAAACTTGAAAATGGCGGTCTGCTGGGCAAAACTTCCGATCCCCAGGGTATCGAAAAAGTTGGTAATGAGCCCGGTGCCCAAAAGTCCGGGCCATGGTTTGTCGGAAAATGTTTTTTGATTCTTGCCGACATCGGTCAGGTAAAAATAACCAAAAAGAGTTGTCATCAGACCGAGGACTGTTTTTAGAATTATAGCCATGGTTTACCGGTCCATGGGAAAAATACGGCAGGATTCAAACGTAGCGGAGATACGCTGGTTACGTAAAGAAAATTCGATTTTATTCATAAGGTAATCTTAGCAATTTTAAAATAAAAGCCAAACAAATGGAAGAATAAATTTCAAGTTTGTTTTATTTTTGCAACAATGAGTCCTGGATTTTTTGAGCGGTTTTTGTCAACGATAATCCACCCAAAGCGGTGCAGCGAAGCTCGCGGGGCAAGCTTCTGCCGACCCGGTCAAATGCCTGCAGAACCTCGTCCAAAGGGATCAGATGCTGGTAACCGGCGAGTGCCATATTGGTGCACGCCAGGGCATTGGCCGCGGCCATGACGTTTTTGCCCAGGCATGGCGCCTCGACGCGGTTGGCGATCGGGTCGCAGGTCATGCCAAACGAGTTTTGCAAAGCCAGCGATGCCGCTGCCAGCGCCTGTTGCAAATTTCCTCCGGCCAGGTGAACCAGGCCCGCCGCGGCCATTCCCGAAGCCGAACCGCATTCGGCCTGGCAGCCTGCGTCCTCAGCAGCAAAGGTCGATTGATCGGCGATGAACACACCGATCAATCCCGCGGCCAGCATGGCCTTGATGATTTCTCCTTCTGTCGCTGCCAATAAGCGGCCGGCTCCAATGATTGTGCCCGGCAAAGTACCGCAGGCTCCGGCCGTTGGCGCCGCCACAATCACCCCCAGCGAACTCTTCATTTCCATTACCGCTGACACATAGAGAATGATGCGGTTCAAAACCGGGTCATCCAGTAATTTCCCCTGGATCATTTTTTCTTTAAACAACAAAGATTGGGCCGGCAGTATCCTGTCCGCATACTCGGTTCCCCGCAAACCGGTATCTATGGAATCAGCCATGATGCGTACAATCACCGCCATTTTTTCAAAAACTTCCGCAGCCGAAATGTTTCCGCGCGCCATTTCATAAGCCATGGCCAATTCCCAAAGCTGCAGGTTCTTATCCTTATTGAAACGGATCATTTCCCCACAGTTGCGAAAAGGGACTTGGATGTCCCGGCGTGATATTACTGGCAAAACCGGTTTTAAGACAGCGACACGAGCTACCGAAGCATGACTTTTAATTTTGTTTATGGCCATAGTATCAATGGGTTTTGTGGTTGAGATATGAATGAAGGGCTGGCGGCAGTTTTTCAGCGATATCTCTTCCGCTTCCAGCCAAGCGGCAAATTCACCAACCAAATGTTCTTCAGCGGCCGGCACGAAGACCAGTGTTTCCCAAAAATCGCCCTGCATGCTGACTGCGGCTCCGTCAATTTCGACAATCTCGATCATGCCGCCGCCAAGAGACAAGGCTGTCACCTGATGGGTGCATTTGTTGTTCTTGAGCGTGATCCGATAGGTATTGGGGTGTTCGGCCCCATAGGCAACATGGTTGACCCGGATTTTGATCCCGGCTTTCTTTATCTCCTCCTTGTACTTCAATATCCTTTCATCGTCAGTATCATAATCCAGAAATCCACTGTACAATCCCATGTCCGTACCTTGACTTTCATGGGTTGTTACCAGCGAACCTTTGGGGTCATACTCGATGAGCACTTCATGGATAACATCATTCAGCAGGTTTCTCAGCATGCGGCCAATGCGCAATGAACCGGCGCAATGGGAGCTTGATGGACCGCGCATGACCGGTCCGATGACATCATTAAAAATGCTCAGATACTTTTTTCTCATGTTTGCAGTATGCCATACCACCAAGCAGTAACCAACTGGCCACACGATTTGTGTTACGCACGGGAATTACAGATTTATCTCAAAGCCGCAGCCTTTTTCCCTGGCTTTGTTGTAGATAAAATCAGCAACAACGATGTCAAAGAGGGCCATGCCTACCGATTTGAAAAAAGTCACGTTGTATTCATTGGCCACATCAACGATCTTTCCGCTAATGACCAGGTTAAATGGCAAAATCTGTTTTTCCGCAATCCAGCCCTTTTCGAGAGGCGTGATAACGTCACCCGTTTCCTGCCGTGCATGTTCCGTGTCGAGCAACAAATATTTGAGGTTTCTGAACAGGGCTTCCGGATATTCCCGCATCTCCGGCTTATAGGAACCGATGCCAACGAAATGCCTGTTTTGAAACAGAGTGCGGTCGTTCGGGAAAAGGGGCTGTTCGCTATTGGTTGCGGTAATGACAACTTCGGATTGCCGGAGAACAGCCGATGGCGATTCTGCGCTTATGATTGTGACGCCGGGCAGTTCAGCGGTCAATTTTTCGCCAAGTATATGGAGTGCTTTTTCATTGTGATCGTATAGATAAACATCGGTGAATTGGTGCACGCTGCAGGCGAACATGGTTTGGTTGTAACCCTGCACGCCGGCCCCGATGACGCCGAGGTGGGAGACAGCGGTTGCGGCCAAATATTTGATGCTCAGGGCGCCGACGGCCGCCGTGCGCAAAGCGGTGATTTTTGCCCCGTTCAGTATGGCCAGAGGCTCTCCCGTGTCGCCATCGTTCAAAACGACAATGCCAAATAATGACGGCAATTTCTTTTGCAGATTTTCAGGTACAATTGAAACAAGTTTGGCACCAAAGCAAGAGTCGGTAAAACAGGGCATGGAGAGCAATGTTTTGCCTTTGTATTCTACCTGGGTTCTAACTGGCATCTGAAAATCACCGGAAGCTTGGATACGAAAAGCCGCCTCTACCACAGTGATCAATTCACTGCGGTCGGCAAGCCGAGCTATTTCTTCACTACTTAAAAATAACATGCTCTGCTTGCTGGTAAACCAGTGGAAAAATCAAGTTGGTCATGAAGGTATTTTAATGGAATTTCAAAATATAAGTCAAACAAAAAAAAGTGATTCGCGGGGAGATCACTTCGTTGTTCTGGGTCCCGGAGGCATATGCAGGTTCAGGAAATTGGTGAGTGTTTCGTAAAGGTGGAGCGTTGTTCCCTTTCCTTCATAGATACCGTGTGAACGGTTGGGGTAGGCCATCATGGTGAACAGTTTATTGTTGGCAATGAGCTCGTTGACCAGCTGTTCGAAGTTCTGGTAGTGAACGTTGTCATCGCCGGTGCCGTGGACGATGAGCAGGTTTCCCTTGAGATCCTTGGCGAAGTTGATGGGTGAACCCTCCCTGTAGCCTTCCTCGTTGTCCTTGGGCAGCCCCATGAATCGTTCCTGGTAGATGGTATCATAGAGACGCTGATCGCTGACAAAGGCTACGGCCATGCCGGTTTTGTAGAGATCGGGATACTTGAACATGGCATTGAGGGTCATCTGGCCGCCGCCGCTCCAGCCCCAGATTCCGACACGCGAGGAATCCAGATATGGTTTTTGAACCATGAGCGCCTTAACTGCTGCAGCATGATCGGCCGGGGCAATGATGCCCACTTTGCGGTAGACGCACTTCCGCCATTCACGGCCGCGCGGAGCCGGCGTGCCGCGCGGGTCGATGCTCACGACTATGTAACCCTGCTGGGCCAGCATAAGATGCCAGAGATAGGTCTTTCTTCCCCAGCGGTCGAGGACGGTCTGGCCGGCCGGTTCGCCATATATATGGATAAAAAGAGGATAGGCCTTTGCGGGATCGAAATCCGGGGGCTTGATACTCCAGCCGTCGAGAAGGATGCCGTTGCCGATGTCCACGCGGAAAAATTTTGTTGGCTTGCGTTCGAGGGCGCGGATCGTCTCAATGAGCGCTTGGTTGGACGCAAGTATCCTGACGGAAGTATGTTGGGGAAGTCGCACCAGATCGGTAACCGCAGGCGAATCGAATGTCGAATAGCTATGGATAGCCCATGCACCGTTGGGAGATACCTGGTACGAGTGGCTACCGGGCTGGTTATAAGGTGTTAGTCTTTCGGCTTTTCCTTGGCCGTCCAGCCTGGTCCGGAAAAGATAGCGCTGGGTGGGGTTGTCGGGAGAAGCCATGTAATACAACCAGCCGCCTTTGGCATCGATCATTTCCACGCTGATTACGTCGAAAGCGCCGGGCGTCACCAGCCGGGCGCGGCCATCGGCTCGGGAGACGATGTAGACATGCCGCCATCCATCCCGCTCGCTCAGCCAGGTGAAATCGCTGCCGTTTTCCAGCCAGCGGAAATCATTCACAACATCAACCCAGGCTTCATCGCGGTCAACAAAAACCGGCCGGACATTTCCCGTCAAAGCGTTGCCACACAGGACCTGGTTGGTGTTCTGCAGACGGTTGAGGTGCTCGATGACAAGCTCTTGGGAGTCCTCGGTCCAGAACATGCGGGCAATGTAGTTGTCACGTGCATCACCCGCAACCTTAAGCCAGACCACGGGGCTGCCCAAGGCGTCGACAATGCCGACCCGGCAGGCCGAATTCATCTCGCCGACTTTGGGGTATTTGATGGACATGACGCCGGGATAGCGGGAGTCCGTGTTGTTGATCAGGAAGTAGTCCTTGATCCCCGAACTGTCAAATTGCCAGAAGGAGATGAACTTCCCGTCCGGACTCCATCTGAACCCGTCCCGGATGTCCAGTTCTTCTTCATATACCCAGTCGCCGGTGCCGTTGATCATGGTCTCGGAACCGTCAAAGGTCAGTCGCACGATTTTTCCGCTGGCGATGTCCTCGCTATAGAGGTCATTTTTTTGGACATAAGCCGCTTGCTGTCCCGAAGGAGATATTTTGGCGAACTGCAGAGTCGATAATTCGAAATCCGCCCCAAGCTTCCTGAACTTTCCGGAAACCAGGTCCAGGATCCAGAAATCACCCCTGGTATTCCGCCTCCACACTCGCTTGCTGTTAGTGAAGACAATCAGAAGCTTCCCATCCATTGACCAATTATAGTCCTCGATGGTCAGGGGGGTTGCGGCGTCCTTAGGAATAAGCTTATGAGCGGGAACAAGAATTTTTCTTTTGCCAGAGACTGCGCTGTAAAGGATAATGTCTTTCGCACCCTTAACGCTCCCCGAACTTTCCAATGTCGTGTAGGATACACCGTCCTTCATCCAGCGGGCAGGACCGAAATGTTCCGGAGTAAATTCCTGACTATCGAAAATCCTTTCCAGGCTCAAATGCGGGTCCAGAGCTTTCTTTTTGGTCGGGTTGGAGGTATTCGCAAAACATGAAACGGCTGCAAAGGCCAGGATGAGTACATTGAATCTTTTTTTCATCGTTTGTTTCCTTGAAATGGACCAGGAAAGGCGCAACTGAGATTTCTCATGATCCAATCATATCACAATTTCCTCCTGCACATCTTCTGGCGAACGCTTGATTTTAAAAGTGGAAAAGGGTACATGGTCTTCTTTCACGGTGCTTGACTTCTTTGTTTAAGCCGCCGGCGAGCGAGATCAAGCTGAGCAGGAAGAGGTTGACGACATCCTGACCGATGATCTGGTTGTTGATGACAGCGGCGGACTTGTAGTGGATGGCGCCTAGCAAGAGCGGGCCCTGGACGGCCAGATAGATCAGCAGCAGTCCGCTCACGACGGCCAGCAATCCGACCAGGATGCGTTCGAACTCATTGCCGAATGCGTTGTCTTTTGTCATATATGCGCCTCCGTGCTTTTTCGGGTCAATGGAAAGTTCCCGGCCAATATGATTTTCCCATTGATATTTTAAAACAGCGCGCCCTGGATTGCAACGGGGCTGTTGCTTTCAGGCGCGCATCGGGGTACAATGGCAGCATGATGGCTCGATCGAGATCCTCGCTGCTCCGTACCCGGCGCATCGTCCTGTTGATCATTCCTTTTCTCCTGCTGGTCGCCTTCCTGGCCGGGCGCTATTTCTCTTTCCGCAAAACCGTCGGCGAAGTCCCGGGCTCGTTCCGTGACCTGACCCTGTCCGAAGCCCAGGAAGTCCAAGTGAATATCAACCCCGGCGATTTCTGCGCCGGCGTGTTGGAACGGGGAGGCATGGATGGGCGTGAAGCAGCGCGGCTGATCGCCGATGTCCGTCCGTTCTACGACCTGGCCAGGATCCGCAGCGGCCAGGTGCTGACGTTTTTTTTCGAAAAAGGCCTGCTGCGCAACCTGATCTATCCCATCGACCGCGACTCCTTTTTAGAGGCCTGGCGCGACTCCGGCGGCGGGTTCCGCGGCCGCGTCGCCGCCGTGCCCTACGAGACGCGTCAGGAGACCGTGTGCATCAGGATAGAAAATTCCCTGTATGATGCAACCCTGGCCAGCGGCGAAATGATGGAGTTGTTCGAACCGCTTTCACGAATGTTCGAATATGACGTCGATTTCAACCGCGACATCCAGCCCGGCGACACCCTGGCCGTGCTGCTGGAGAAAAAATATCTCGACGGCAAGCTGGCCGCTTACGGCGACATCCTGGCCGCCGAACTGCTCAACCACGGCAAGAGCATCCGTGTCGTGCGCTACCCGTCTCCGGGCGGCGGCATGGGTTATTACCATCCCGACGGCCGCTCGACTCGGCGCATGTTTTTGCGCAGCCCGCTGCCGTTCGTTCGCGTTACTTCGCGTTTCGGCATGCGCCGCCACCCGATACTGCGCTATTCGCGGCAGCACAACGGCACCGATTTCGCCGCCCCCTACGGCACGCCGGTGCGGACCACGGCCTCGGGAGTGGTGAGCGGGCGCGGCCGCGACGGCGGCCGGGGCAATTATGTGACCATCCGCCACGCCAACGGCTTTGCCAGCCATTACTACCACCTCAACCGTTTCGCCGGCGGTTTGCGGGTGGGACTGCGGGTCGATCAGGGGCAGGTGATCGGCACGGTCGGCAGCACCGGCCTTTCCACCGGGCCGCACCTGCACTACGGACTGCTCAAGTCCGGGCGCTATCTCAACCCGCTGCGGCTGCAGTCGCCGAGCGTGGCCCCGCTGCCAAAGGATAAGATCGTCGAATTTCAAGCATATTGTTCCCTGGTCTTCACCCCGATCCTGCGGCCGCAGGCAAGCCCGCTGCCGGCCGATACCCGGATCCAGGCAAATGCCCTGCCTCTTTCGACCAAGGAATTCCGCGACCCGCGTTAGGCGGGGCAACTATTTTTTCCGGTACATTCCCGCCATGCGGGCGATGGTCTCGGAGATCAGTTGCCGCAGTGCCGGGGGCTCCAGCACCTCGACGTCGGCAGCGAAAGGGAGGAGGTCGCGGATGATCTCGCGGAAATCGGCCACCGGGAATTTCAAAATCAGGCTGCCGTCCTCCTGGATCTCGCTCACCTGGCCGGGAAACCAGACCTGGTCGCGGACTGTGCGGGCGCTGCCGGGACAGAAGCGCAGCACCACCGGGGTGGCCGGGCCGTCGAAAAATATGCCGTAGCGCCTTTCGATCTTCTCCTTTACTTCCAGTGCGGCCGCGTGCTTTTCCGCTTTTTCAGCTAGTACTTCGGCCCCGTGCATCCTGGAGAGGAGGAAATCGCGCATGCCCCGCTTCTGGCGGCACCAGGCGATGAGGTGCCAGTTGCCCATGTAAAGGAGCAGGTGCAGGGGATCGACCGTCCGTTGGCTGGTCTCATCCGTATAACCCGAGGCATACGTGATGGCCAGTTGCCTCTCCCGGCTCAAGGCCAGCAGCACGGCCGAAAAAATCGCGGCTTCGACCCGGCAGTACCTGACGTTTTTCAAGGAGATCCTGCTTTCGAGCCGCGGCAGGTCCAGGTCGATGTTCTTGCCGATCTTTTCTAAAAACGAGTCGAGCTTTTTCTTCAGGTCGCGGTCGGGCATGGCCGCGGCCAGACGCCGGGCGACGATCAGCGAGACGATCTCCTCTTCGGTCACCCAAAAGCAGGGGAATTCGAAATTTTCGCTGCTGTAGTAGTAGCCGTTGTGCCCGCCGGAATACTCGATCGGCGCCTCAAGGAAGAGGCGCATGAATTCGATCTCGCGGGCCGCCTGGCGGCGCGAGATCTCGAAGCGATCGGCCAGGTCGCCGAGCTTGGGGTATTTTTTGCCGCGCAGGCGTTCGTGGAACCAGAGGTAGCGTTCATAGGCGAGTTTCTTGGCCATGCCTGATTTATAGCAGTGCGGCAAAAAAAATACAATGACCGCAGCTGACCCGGGGCCGGCAGCACCATTTTTAAAAATTCGTTATCCCTAGAGTTGGCAGGGACAGTTTTTATAGATCGGAAAGCAATGAAAATGGCAAGTGCCCGGGAAAAGCAAGCATTTTAAAAATCGCTCAGCGATAGTTTGCCCTTCCCTGTTTGAAATAAGAGGGGCGCGAGGGACCGGCGGATTGGCGCGGGCCGCAGCGGCGGTTGTGGCTGCCGTTACCGCCCCGCGGCGTCTTGGCAGCCGGACGGGCATCGGCGCCGGTGGCCCGGCAGGCGGTTTCGGAATGGTAGTTGTGGGCGGTATCGACCGGAACCCCGACGCGGATCAGCTTCTCGATGCTGCGCAGAAAATCGCGTTCACTGGCAGAGCAGAACGAAACGGCGTCGCCGCCGGCCCCGGCCCGGGCTGTACGGCCGATGCGGTGGATGTATACTTCGGGTTCCACGGGCAGGTCATAGTTGATGACATGGGAAATGCCATCCACGTCCAGCCCGCGGGCGGCGATATCGGTGGCGACCAGCACGCGGATGCGGCCGCTCTTGAAGCTGGCCAGCGCCTCGGTGCGCGCGCCCTGGCTCTTGTTGCCGTGGATGGCGGCGGTGGTGATGCCGGCGCCGCTGAGTTTTTTTACCACCTTGTTGGCCATGTGCTTCATCTGGGTGAAAACGATGACGCGGTCCCAGCGCGAGTCGTCCAGCAGTCTGGTCAACAGGGCGTCCTTGTTGTTTTTGTCAACGAACATCACCCGCTGCACGATGCGTTCGACGGCCGGCGCTTCGTGGGCGATGGTCACGTGCACGGCTTCATGGACCAGGGTGCGGGCCAGGGCCACCACTTCGGGTTCCATGGTGGCTGAGAAAAACAGCGACTGGCGCTGGCGCGGCAGCTTGGCAATGACTTTCTTGATGTCCGGGAAAAAACCCATGTCGAGCATGCGGTCGGCTTCGTCCAAAACAAAAATTTCGATCGCGTCCAGACTGATATGGCCCTGTTGCATGAGATCGAGCAGCCGTCCCGGTGTCGCCACCAGGATGTCGAGCCCGCGGCCCAAAGCCTGGACCTGGGGAAGCTGGCCGACGCCTCCGAAAATGACGGCATGGTTGAAACGCAGATGGCGGCCGTAAGTGGAGGCGCTTTCATTGATCTGGGCCGCCAGTTCCCGGGTCGGTGTCAGGATCAGGACGCGCGAGCGGCCGCGCGCCGGCTGCCGTTTGTTCAAAACCAGGTACTGCAAAATAGGCAGGATGAAAGCGGCGGTTTTCCCCGTGCCGGTCTGGGCGCAGCCGATCAGGTCGCGGCCGGCAAGCAAATGGGGGATGGCCTGGGTCTGGATGGGAGTTGGAGTGGCGTATCCCTCCTCGGCGACTGCGCGCTTGAGTTCGGGCAGCAGGGTCGCAAACACGCCGGCGGCTTCCCACTGGCGGGACAGGGGGGGTCTGTGGTCCGGCTGGTTTTTTTTGAACGGCCGTTCGGACTGCCTGGCGGACGTATTTTTTTCATGGATATTCATCATATTTCCTATGTTTGATTTTGAACCCGCCTCGCAGCGAATCAGGAAGGAATGGCAATCCGGGTCGAGGTTTGGTCTCGCTGGCGGGATGCGGCCCGGGGGCTTACCATCATTTCACTTTTTCCCTGTCAAACCCCCTTGGGGGCCACGGGCTCAATTGCTTTCATTATAACCGGAAGCGGCCTTTCTGTCAAGACGATCAAAACTGGCGTCACTCTATTGTTTTTCAGGATATGCAGTTGGGGCGCTTCCGACGTTCCCCTTCAGCGGCGTACGCAGCCCATTTAACCAAAAATGGGCGAAGTTGCTTTCCGCCTATGGCGGACCGGAATGCGGACGGGATTTAGTCTGAAGAGGATGTTGGGAAAAGCCCCGCAGTTTGCATTCCCGGGAAATATTGAGAAAAAAAGAAAGCGCAATATCCCCAGGCAAACTTTCACGGTGAAATCACGTATAAAAAAACGTTTGAAAAAATGATCATGCGATTGGGCGTGATCCTGTGGAGGTGGATATGAAGAGGAATGAATGGTTACGTTTTTTTTTGCTTGGTTCGGCGTTCGTTTTATTTTTACTGGGCACAATGCCCCTGGCGGCCCAGGAGCAGGCCGCGGTTGCCAAAAAGGACTATCCGCCGGCCAGGAACGTCGTCATCACCCCGGCTGCATCACAAATCAGGATCGACGGCCATCTCGACGAAAAGGCTTGGAAGAAGGCAGGCATGCTGGAGATCCTGTATGAATGGACCCCAGGTGAAAATATTCCGGCCCCGGTCAAGACTGAAGTGCTGGTCACCTACGATCAATCGAAAATTTATATCGCTTTCCGCTGCTTCGACCCCGAACCGCAAAAAATACGTGCCCACCTGATGGACCGCGACGCCATGGACACCTTCATCATGGACGACCATGTCAGTTTCATGCTCGACACGTTCAACGATGAGCGCCGCGCCTTCCAGTTCCGCGTCAATCCCCTGGGCGTGCAGGCCGACGCCAACTTCAGCGAACTGGAAGGATATGAGGATTTCTCATGGGACGCCATCTGGGCCTCGGCCGGGAAGATCACCGACTTCGGTTACACGGTGGAGGTGGCCATCCCCTTCAACCAATTGCGCTTCGCCAAGGGCGGCATGGAGCAGACCTGGGGATTTGAAGCCGACCGCTCCTGGCCGCGCAACGTCCGCCACCGCATAAGCACCCACGTGCGCGACCGCGACCGCAACTGCATCCTTTGTCAGTTCAACAAGATCAGCGGCTTTCAAAACATCAGCCCGGGCCGGAACATGGAATTCGACCCGACCCTGACCGTGCAGCGCAGTGACGCCATGAGCATGGACGAATTTCCAGGCGGGGAGCTGCAAACCGGCAAGGTCAAGATCGATCCCGGCATCAGCGCCCGCTGGGGCGTGACCCCCAACCTGATGCTCAATGCCACGATCAATCCCGACTTCTCGCAGGTCGAGGCCGACGCGGCCCAGCTTGACGTCAACACCCGTTTCGCCCTGCGCTACCCGGAAAAGCGCCCCTTTTTCCTCGAGGGCGGCGATTTTTTCCTGACGCCGCTGGAAATGGTCTTCACCCGCACCGTGGCCGACCCGCTCCTGGGCGGCAAGGTGACCGGCAAGATCGGGGCCAACGCCGTCGGCGTTTTCATCACCCAGGACCGCATCAACAACCTGCTTTTTCCGGCCAACCAGGGGACGGGCACGACCTCCCTGGACGCCAATGTCTGGGGCGGCGTCTTCCGTTTCCGCCGCGATGTGGGACGCAATTCCACCATCGGTTTCCTGTATACGGGTCGGGTGGGCGACGAGTATTCCAACCACGTGATCGGCGCCGACGGTTTCCTGCGCCTGAGCCGCAGCAAGACGTTCTCCTGGCAGGCCCTTGCTTCGCGGACCGCCTATCCCGAAGCCACGGCCTTGGCCCGGGGTCAGGATGCGGACTCCTTCTCCGGCTACGCCCTGTACGGGAATCTCCGCCACGACAGCCGCAACCTGATTTACGCCCTGTCCTATGAGGACCTGGGCAGTGATTTCCGCGCCGACTTCGGCTTCATGCCGCGCGTGGATACGCGGCGTTTGATCCTGAACATCCATCCGGTGATCTGGGGCAAGCCCGGTGGCTGGTTCGACCGCCTCGCTTTCCAGGTTTTAGGCAGCCGCGTCACCGACCATGAAGGCAATCAGACCGACATCCAAGGCCAGATCGGCGTGGGCTACAACGGTCCACTGCAATCGGTCCTGCAGGTCTTTCTGCTCAGTGAGAAAATACTCTACCAGGGAATGGAGATCGAGCGCACCTTCAACTCCGGCTACCTGGAAATGAAACCGCGCAGCGGGTTGTGGTACTGGCTCTACTGGGAGGCGGGCGACGCCATCGATTACGCCAACGCCCGAGCCGCCAGTTCACTGCTGCTCAACCCCTCGCTGGAGATCGCCTTGGGCCGCCACCTGAACCTCAATTTCAACCACATCTACGAAAACCTGACCCTGAAGGGCGACCGCGTCTACCTGGCCAACCTTTCGCAGGCGCGGCTGGTCTACAATTTCAACGTCCGCTGCTTCCTGCGCGCCATCGTCCAGTATTCCGATATCAGGTACAATCCCAGCCTCTACAATTTCCCGGTGGAGGCCCGCGAAAAGGGGCTCTTCACCCAGTTGCTTTTTTCCTACAAGATCAATCCGCAGACCGTGCTCTTCCTGGGCTACACCGACAGCGGCATCGGCACGGCCAACATCGACCTCACGCGCGCCAGCCGCACCTTCTTTCTGAAGATCGGCTACGCCCTGGTGCTTTAAAAACGGTCGTCAGCGCAGCCGCGGCCTGACTTCGAGCACGGTCACGCGCACCATGGCGGTGTTGTTGCGCGGATTGCTGTCCACCACGCCGGCTCCCACCGCGTGCGGGCCCAATTCGGCTTTGACAACAAGGGTGTTTTCACCCACGACCGCCGGCGTCCAAGGGAAACTGAAGGGAACGGTCAGACTGGCGATGGAACTGAAATCCTGTTCATACAGTTGCGTGCGCGTCTTGCCGGACTGCACCCAGGCCGTGATCTTGATGTCGCGGACGGCGCCGGTGGTTCCGCTTACTTCACCGCGAATGGTCAGGGGTTTGCCTTGTTTGACTTCGATGCGGCTTATTCTTGTTAATCCAAAAGATTGCGCTTTGTTGATGCTGGTGCGGATATCGTAAGGCTCGGTGGCCGGCGTGCTGACCACAGCGGTGATCGCCAACTCCTGGCGGTTGTCTCTTTCGTTGCTTTCGCTAACGGTATTGTCCGGATCAAAATCAAAGTAAACTCTGTGGGCTCCCTCGGGCACTTCCCAGACGAAGCTCACGTCCTGGAGCGCTTCGGCGGCGAGTTCGGCGAAAGTGTGGTCGTACAGACGGGCTCCCCCTACCACGCCGCCGGTGACGCGCACGTCGCGCGCCCCGACCAGGTCGGCGTGCATGGTGGCACGGAATTCATACGGCAGGCCGGCCTTGGCCGTGCTGGTGCCGCTGCTGCAACTGAGGTTGCGAAAAAACATCAGGTTGGGCTGGCTACAGGCCAGACCGGGATCGGTCATGACGTTGTCGCCCTCGTTGCTTTCAGCCACGGCTCCGTCACAGTCGGCGACGACCTGCACCGGCTCACCGCAAGTTGCGATCCAGGCGAAGTGACCGCTGGCTTCGCCGCCATTGACCAGTTCGGGATAGGAATTGCGGGCGACGATGGTGCCGCCAACGCGCAAGCCCACGTTGAAGGCTCCGGCAGAAAAGGCGCTGTCGTTGATAAGCGAGTAATTGATGGTCACCGTGTCCCCGGCCGTAAATTCCTGAGGTACAAATGTGTTTTCCCAGCCGATCTCGCGCATGCTTCTGATTTTGATGTTGGGGGTTTGGCCGAACGAGGCCAAAGCCATCGTTCCAATTGTCATAATTAAAACCAAAACTTTTTTGCAGTTCATGGTTTCCTCCTGAAATATTTTTAATAGTTAAATATGAGAATTTCAAAAATATCTCAAAAAAAATGCTTGGCATCCTCAGTACGTTTCGTGCTACAATGGAAGCCATGGACCGGCATGGCGGTGAGGTGTGAAGCGGCAGGTCGCCTGGATGACGGGGACGCTCCTCTTAGTCCTGGTCTGTTTGCCAGCGGCTCAGGCCGGCGAGTCGTTCCGTTTCGAGCAGAACCGTTTTTTCCGGGTGCGCCGGGCCCGCAGCCAGGCGCAACCCCGGCTCGAAGCCCTGTTCCGGAAAGCCGGCCTGGACTATCCGGCTAAAGAGGTCTTGCTGCGCGTTTTCAAGCTGGAGGAGGAATTGGAGTTGTGGGCCAGGAACGATAAAAACAGCCCCTTCACACTGGTCCAACTCTACCCCGTCTGCGCCGCCTCGGGCACGGTCGGCCCCAAGCGCCGCGAGGGCGACCTGCAGGTGCCGGAAGGGTTTTATTTCATCAGCGCCTTCAACCCCTGGAGCCATTTCCACCTGTCGCTGCGCGTCAACTACCCCAATGCTTCGGACCGCATCCTGAGCGACCGCCGCCGCCCCGGCGGCGATATCTTCATCCACGGCTCGTGCGTGACCATCGGCTGCGTCCCTTTGCGGGAAGGTCCGATCGAGGAGGTCTACCTGGCGGCCGTCGACGCCCGCGATGCCGGCCAGGCACGCATCCCGGTCCATATTTTCCCCTGCCGCCTGCAAGGGAGCCTTTTGCAACTGGAACGACAGGCGTGGCGCCATCCCGGCCTGATGGATTTTTGGCTGAACCTGAAAGAGGGGTACGATCTCTTTGAAAAAAATCGCCGTCCGCCCAGAATCTCGGTGGATCGCAGGGGCAAGTATCTATTTCACTGAACTCAGTGAATAGTGATTGGTGATTGGTTAGGAAAAAAGAAAAACTGAGTTTCTCGGGAATGCGGCTGCCAATCACGAATCACTATTTACCAATCACTACTTTGTTGGCTCCAGAGTAACTCATGAAATCATTTATCAAGTTCACGTGATCACCGCGAATAAGCAAATGGTGGTTGGCCAGCGGTGCCTTCAGGAAATACTCGACCGGTTCCTGAAGACGCAGGCGTACCTGGGTGCGGCACAGGCCGGGTTCGGGGCGGCCGGGCAGAACGTCGGCAGCCGATACGAAGTAACTCCCCAAATCGGGATTTCCCACTTTAAACACCGTGGCCGGACCGGGGGGGAAGTCGCCGCTGAGGGCAACGCCCAATCCCGTTTCGAAATGGGTTTGCAGACGGTAAGTGCTGACGGCACGCCGCGGCACCGTGCAGTGGGCCAGGATCAGTTGGTTGTGCTTGCGGTCGATGGTGGCCGGGTTGGCCATGAAGGGGATCTCCCCGGTCAGGACGAACAGCAGGAGCATGGAAAATACCGCCGGCACATCGCCTTCGCAGCCGCAAATCATCCCCTCGTCGTTGAGTCGGGACAACGCCAGGCAGCCGCTGGTTTGCAGCCGCTCGATCAGGCTGAAGCAGCGCAAGGTGGCGGCCCGCAAGTCGTGGCGGGCATATACCGCTTTTAAGGCCGGAACCAAGCAGGCGGCCGCCTGCAGCGCCGCTTCGTCCACCCCATCCAGTTTTTTCGCTTGCCCGATCCATTCACGGGCGAGGGTCGCGACTTCCGCCTCATCTGCCATGTGCCCGGACACTTCGTCAAGGGCGATGTCGATGAATTCCGTTCCCCAGAGAGCTTTGACGGCGGCGCGGTCAACGATGGAAGCGATCAGCCAGTCCGACGGTTCGCCGATGATGCCGATGCGCCCGGCCAGGGCCCGGCGTGTCCTTTGAAAATCGGCGAGCCGCCGCAAGCGCCCGACCATTAGACTGCCGTCGCCGTGCACGATCTCGGCCGCCTCTCCCTGCTGGCGCACCCAGCTGGAAATTTCCAGGGCGGCGGGCAGGGAATTGTGCTTGCCGTCGGCCAGCAGGATGACCGGTTTGGCCAGGGCAGGGTAGATCTGAACGAATTTCTGCTCGCTCCCCCCGGAAGCGACGAATACGACCTGCAGATCGGCTTCGGCCTGATCTCCGGGATGGGTCTCGAGAAGCGTGAATTCCTCACTCAGAAGAGCCAGGAATTCCCTACGGTCTTTTTCAAAGCGGACCTTGTCATGCCTTCCCGAATCCAGGCGGAGCAGGGCGATCTTGATCATGGTTTTCTCCCGGCCTTGCCTTGCAAGGCAGCCGGAGAGATTTTACCATATCCGCTCAGCGTCCTTCTTGAGCTGGCGCGATTTTTTTAATAAAAATCGCCAGGTTTTTATTCAGAAATCATGATTTTCCTGATTGATCATCCTGGACGAGCTTGCGGCCGCGGGCAAACAGGGAGTGGATCTTGTCCATGACCAGGTTGAACAAGAAGCGCAGGCCGCGCCAGATGTGTTTGCTCGACCAGAGCATGAGCAGGCCCAGGGCGGCCAGCATCATGGCAATGATCAGGGTGAGCACGCCGGCCACCTGGGGATGGTTCTGGAAGGGGCCGAATTGAAAGATGGCTTCCCCGGCCCAGCGGTTGATCTCCAGGAAGAGGTCCGGGGAGATGATGGTGATCAGGCCGACCAGGGCACAGAGAAAACCGCTGATCACAAAAACCACGGCCGTGGCGAAATAGGCGATCAGCAGCCCGGCCAGGAAGGCCAGCAGGCCGGCGACCAATCCCAGGCCGCCCATGCCCAGAGGCGCGGCGAAAAAGATGATCAGAAAACCGGCCAGGATATAGAGAAGCGATTTTTTTTGCTTGCCCAAACGGGTGATGCTTGCTCCCACCCGGCTGGAGACCACTTCGGCCGGGTCGCCCAGCTTTTTCAGCACGCGCAAGGAGCGGTCGATCTCGTCGCCCTCACTGTCGCTGCTGAAGGATTCGTAAATATGCGAGCGGATCTCGGCCAGTATCTCCTGTTGGTCCTTTTCGTTCATGCCCTTCAATTGTGATTTTAGCTTTTCCAGGTAATCGGCGACGATCTTTTCCGCTGCCGGCGGGAAATGGTTATTCATTTTTCTTCCTCCTGATCACGATTTTTTTATTGCTTGGCGGGTCTGGCTGCGGTTGCGGCTCAGCGGCGGCGCTTTCCACCAGCAGCACCAGGCGCCGGAACTCAGTTTGCAGTGACTCGCATACGGCCCGGCCGGCCGTGGTCAATTCGTAGTATTTGCGCGGCGGCCCCTGGCTGGATTCCACCCAATCGGAACGCACCAGCCCTTCGCGGTTCAAGCGGGAGAGGATGGGGTAGACGGTGCCCTCCTTGATTTCGACCGCGTCCGGGTTTGCCAGGCTGCGGACCAGCGAGTAGCCGTAATGGGTTTGGCGGTACAGGACGGCCAGGACGGCCAGTTCCAGTATACCCTTGCGCAACTGGGTGACCTTGTTGTCTGTTTCTTCTGCCATGATCTTGTTCATGCCTAGTATACGATAAAACATAGTAGTTGGTTCAAAAAAAATTAATTTTTATAGATCCCGGCCAGGCCGGTACTTTTCATGAAATTAGCGATCCGTCCATCCCGGCCGCTGGGGATCCGCTTAAAGAAGGTTGGCGGAGCGACCGCTATGGATTGACAAAAACGCCCATGCGGCGGTATTTCTGGTAGCGTCGGTTGAGAAGGGTCTCCATGTCGCAATCGAGCAGCTCTTCCAGGGCGGCGGCCAGTACCGTCTTCATGGCTGCGGCGGTTGCTTCTGGATTTTCATGTGCTCCCGGCTCGGGTTCCTCGATGATGCCGTCGATGATGCCTTTCTGGAACAGGTCCGCGGCGGTCAGTTTCAGCGCCGTGGCCGCGGCCGGGGCCTTGGCGGCGTCCTTCCAGAGGATGGATGCGCAGCCTTCCGGGGAAATGACCGAATAAATGGTATTGGTCAGCATGAAAATCCTGTCGGCGACGCCGATGCCCAAAGCGCCGCCCGAGCCCCCCTCACCGGTGACCACGGCCAGGATGGGTACGCGCAGGCTGGACATGCGGTAAAGGTTGTAGGCGATGGCCTCGGCTTGGCCCCTCTCCTCGGCTCCGATGCCGGGGTAGGCGCCGGGAGTATCGATCAGGATGAGCACCGGGCGGCCGAACCTCTCCGCCTGCTCCATTAAGCGCAGGGCCTTGCGGTAGCCTTCGGGGTGGGCCATGCCGAAATGGCGGCGAATGTTTTCCTTGACGTTGCGCCCCTTCTGATGGCCGATGACGGTCACCGCCAGGTTCGAAAAAAGAGCAATGCCGCCGACGATGGCCTTGTCGTCGGCAAAACGCCGGTCGCCATGGAACTCGATGAAATCGCGGCACAAGTATTGGAAATAATCCAGGGTAGTGGGGCGCTTGGGGTGTCGGGCCAGTTTGACGATGTCGATGGCGGATGTCAACTGCCGGGCTTCGTGCAGGTCCTTATCTCGGCGGTTTTCAGACATGGGCTTCGCCTCCTTGGTCGTATGGCCTTTGTTCATGGATGCGCAAAATGGTAGTCAGTACCGGCTTGAGGTTTTTGCGCTGAACGACCAGGTCCAGCATGCCATGCTCCAGCAGGAATTCCGCGGTCTGGAACCCCGGGGGCAGGACCTGGCCGATGGTCTGCTGAATGACCCGGGGCCCGGCGAAACCAATCAGGGCTTTGGTCTCGCCGATGATGATGTCTCCCAGCATGGCAAAGGAAGCGGTAACCCCCCCCGTGGTCGGGTCGACCAAAACCGTGACCAGCAGCAAGCGCCGCTCATGGAATCGCTTGATAGCCGCCGCCGTCTTGGCCATCTGCATCAGGGAATAGATCCCCTCCTGCATGCGCGCTCCGCCCGAGCAGATGATGAATACCGCCGGAAGGAAATGGTCGGTCGCGTATTCGATCAGGCGGGTGATCTTCTCGCCGACCACCGATCCCATTGAGGCCATCAGGAAACGCGGTTCGAAGACGGCCAGAGCGGTCCGATGGTCGTTGATCTTGCCGACGCCGGTGAGCACGGCTTCGTTCAGCGAGGTGGCGGCCATGGCTGCGGCGATTTTCTGACTGTACTGGGGAAAATCCAGCGGATCGGCGCTCTGCAAATCGGCGTCCAGTTCAAAAAAAGTTCCGCGATCGCATATTCTTTTAATCCGGTTCGGAGCTTCGATGCGAAAGTGCCAGCCGCACTTGGAACAGACATAGTGGGCGTGGCGTAGAAAGGAAATGAAATGGGTGGTATTGCAATTCAGGCATTTGACAAATAATTTGGCAAGCATGCATTCACCTTTTAAAGGAAAAATTCTTGAATAGAATTCGTCGTATAGTTGCCGCGCAGGAAGGCCTCGCTGCCCAGGATCTGCTGGTGAAAAGGGATGGTGGTTTTCACTCCGCCGATGATGAATTCCCTCAAGGCCCGTTTCATGGTAGCGATGGCTTCGCGGCGGCTGTTGCCCCAAACGATGAGCTTGGCCAGCATCGAGTCGTAGTAGGGTGGGATGGCGTAGCCGGGAAAGACGCCGGAGTCGACGCGCACGCCCGGACCGCCGGGTACGATATATTGGCTGATGGTGCCGGTGTCGGGCAGAAAGTTGTTTTGATAATCCTCGGCATTGATGCGGCATTCGATGGCATGACCGGTTTTTTGTATGTCCTTCTGGGCAAAGTCCAGTTTTTTCCCGTCGGCCACCTGGATCTGGTTCTTGATGAGGTCAATGCCGGTGATCTGCTCGGTCACTGGATGTTCTACCTGGATGCGGGTGTTCATCTCGATGAAATAAAACTGCTGGCTTTCCTGGTCGAAGATGAATTCCACCGTTCCCACCGAGTCATATTTCACTGCCCGGGCGGCCTGGACCGCGGCTTCGCCCATGCGCAAGCGCAAGTCGTCGTTGAGAATCGGGCAGGGGGCTTCTTCCAGCAATTTCTGGTAGCGGCGCTGCAGCGAACAGTCGCGTTCGAAAAGGTGGACCAGGTGGCCATGCTTGTCCCCCAGCAGTTGGATTTCAATATGCTTGGGATTGAGGATGAATTTTTCCATGTAGAGGCCCGAATCGCCGAAAGCCTGCTGCGCTTCATTGGCCGCGGTGGCAAAGGCATTTTCGATTTCACTTTCCTCGTTGACGATGCGCATGCCCTTGCCGCCGCCGCCGGCGGTGGCTTTAAGGACTACCGGGTAGCCGAATTGTCCGGCGACAGTCAAGGCTTCCCCCGAAGAGTGAAGGATTCCGGGTGAGCCGGGCACGACCGGCACTCCGGCCTGCCGCATCATTTTCTTGGCGGTGGCCTTGTCGCCCATTTTGCGGATGGCCAGCGGGTGGGGACCGATGAACTTGATATTCAGGGTCCGGCAAGCCTCGGCGAAGAGGGGATTTTCGGCGAGAAATCCGTATCCCGGATGAAGGGCATCGGCCTTGGATGAGAGCGTGGCGGCAAGGATATTCTGGTAGAAGAGGTAGCTTTCGCTGGCCGGGGCGGGACCGATGCAGATCGCCTGGTCGGCATACTTTACGAAGAGCGCGTCGCGGTCAGCTTCGGAAAAAACAGCCACCGTCTTGATGCCCAGATCCTGGGCGGCACGGATGATCCGTATGGCGATTTCTCCACGGTTGGCAACCAGGATTTTTTCGATCATGAATCTCCCGCGTTTTCTTCGATCTTGAACATGGTTTGGCCGAACTCGACCAAAGCGCTGTTTTCAACGCAAATTTCGCGGATAATGCCGTCGATGTCGGTTTGGATTTCGTTCATGTTCTTCATGGCTTCGATGATGCAGAGGATGTCGCCGGCCTTGACAGAGTCGCCGATCTCGACAAATGGTTCGGCGTCTGGGGCCGGAGCCCGGTAGAATGTCCCGACCAACGGCGCCTGGACCTGGAAATATTTTTCGCTCTCTGTTTTATCGGCGCTTTCCGGTTCCGGGGTGAGCAGCGCCGCCGGGGGCGGGTCCGCTTGCGCAGGTGGCAATCCTGTCCAGGCGGCTGTCTTGTCGCTGTCAACAGCAGCAGTCGCCTGGCGCGAGTGGGAATGGCCACGCTTGATTTCGACGCTGGTGAACCAGTTGCGGATGGAAAGCTCGACGAGCTGGTGCTTGTCCATCAATTCGATCAACTCAAGAACGATTTTTTTCCTAAATTTCATTCTGCCCTCCGCGCCAAGTATTCTATTTCAGAGCTGATCCGGACTGGGTGATTTCCATAACATAACAGATAGTTTTAACAATTTCAAGGAGCAGCCGGTTTTTTTCGTTGCCGCCGCTATTCGAGCTGTTTTTCGCGCAACACGGCAATGAAGGCCTTGGAAAAATAGTTATTGTCGACCAGTGGATGCATCAGGGGGAGATCATTGGCGTAGGTCTCGCCGGTGATGTAAATCTTCCCATCCGAGCCCCGGCTCAGGCCGTTGCTCCAGTCGGCGCCCGTGCCGCTCTCGCCAACGTATGGATCGCTGGTCGAGCCGCCATAGTAGGTCGACAGCAGGATCTTCTCACCGCCGGCGCTCAACTTGGTGACAAATGCGTCTTTGACCCCGCCCAGGTGATCCTGGAGGGCGCCGCGCACCGGGAAGTCGGGGCTGGTGGTCCAGCCGGAGAGGTATGCCTCGCCGGCGGCATTCAACGCCATGGCCGTGGCCCTGTCTTCACCGCCGCCGCCCAGGTAGGTTGAATAGACCAGGGTGCTGTTGACCGGGTCGATCCTGGCGGCAAAAGCATCCGTTTTTTCACCATAAACGGTGTCGATGGCATTTTTCAATGGAAAATCGGCGGAAGCGGTGGATCCGCAGGCATAGATCGAGCCGTCGGCGCCGAGGGCGACGCCTAAGGCGAAATCGTTCTCCGCCCCGCCCAGCCGGGTGGCGAATTCGATGGCGTTGCCGGCGGGGTTTAATTTGAGGATGAAGGCATCGCATAAGCCGCCGCTCGCCGCCGGAATGGGATTGAGGGAAGGAAAGCCGAGGTCGGATGTCCAGCCGGCCACGATCAGGGCTCCTTCGCTGTCGACAGCCATATCCTCGATCGAGGTGTCGTCCATCTCGGCTAGGATTTTGCACTCATACAGCAAACGGCCGCCGTCGGCCGAGACCTTCAGGATGGTGTTGTCCATGGTGGCCAAATAGATGTCCTGTTCATCGTCAAGGGCCAGGGCGACGACGCGCTCCTGGAGGATGAACGTGGAGAAGTTCAGCGTCGAGCCCTGGGGGGCGATGCTGCTCAGGAATCCACATTGCCAGGGTTGGCTGAAGGTTCCGTAGAGCGGATTTTTCAGGGGGAATTCCTGGCCGCCGGCCAGTCCGCCGGCGATGGCGTTGCCCTGGTCATCGACGGCCATGGCCGTGCAGAAGTTGTAGCCCTGGGGGTCGCCGAGAAAGGTGGAATAGACCAGCGACTGCCCGTCCGGGGCGAACTTGCTGACGAAACCCGTGGTCGAAAAAGTCTTGTCGATGACCGGGTTTTTCAGGATGAAGGAAGGGCTCTGGGTCTCGCCGGCCAGATAGATGTAGCCGTCCTTGTCCACGCTGATGGCGTTGCCTTTGTTGGCCTGGGGCGAACCTCCCCAGTAGGTGGCGTAAACCAGTTCAAATACCGTGGCAGGTAATTCCGGCTCGTTGCTGTCGTCGTTGTTCCGGCAGGCCGGCGAGGCACAAAGAAACAAATACAGTAAAATTCCCCCGAGAACCATTTTCATGGGCGGTACCTCCGCAATAAATGGCGACTGCACTCCATTTCTGATGATATTATATACCGGGAAATATTTTTATGGTACTTCACGCACAAATTGCAAATTCCGCGCCCCTCCCTTATAATGCCTGCATGGGGTTTGGCAAAAGACTCGAAGCGGGCTATTTTTTCAGTGTGCCGGACTTTGCCGATCCGGACAAGAACCTGGCGGCCCGGCAGATTTTTGTCATCGTAAGGGCATTCTTCGTGTTCGCGGTTTTGCTGCAGCTCCTGCAGGTCGCCCTGGACCCGAAAATAACCGTGCGCTGGTTTGTGTTGTTTTGTGCCACTTTCGCGGTCAGCGTCATGTTGCTGGAACTTGCCAGGCGCGGCCATGTCCGTCTGGCTTCCTTCCTGCTGGTGTTGAACTTGTGGCTGCTGGTCGGCGTATTCGCCTGGACGAGGATCGGCCTGGGGACGCGGGCCGCCTACGGCTATTTCATCGTTGTTTTCATCGCCGGCATGGTGCTGGGCAGGTGGCCGGGGATCATCACGGCGGCGCTTTGCAGCGCTTCGACACTGGCCATCGCCCTGGCGGCTCCGGTGGCTTCGTCCGACCCCGTCCGCTTCTGGCTGGTCAACTCGTTTTACCTGCTGATCGTGCACCTGCTGCAGAACCTGTCCTGGCGCTCCATAAGGGAATCCCTGGTCAGGGCCCGCAGCGAATTGCGGGAACGGCAGCTGGCTGAAACCGAGCTGCGCAGCAGCGATGAGCGATTCAAACAGCTGTCTTCGCTCACCTCGGAAGGAATTGTGATCCAGGCGGATGGCATCATCCTGGACGCGAACCAGGCATTCGCAGAACTTACAGGCTACGCAAACTCTGACCAGCTGATTGGGAAGAATGGCCTGGAGATCATTTCATTTACAGCGGAATCGCGAAAACGTGTGTTCGCCCATATGAGCAATCACTCCACCGAAACTTACGAAGTCGAAATTATCAAGCCGGACGGTTCATTGCTTTCAGCCGAGACCCATGGCAGGGAGATCAACTATCTTGGACGCCAAGCGCGCCTCGTCTCCATGCTTGACATCACCAAGCGCAAACAGTCGGAGGGTGAATTGCAGGCACGTGAGAATTTGCTCAGCAGTATTTTTCGCGCTGCTCCGACCGGGATTGGCGTGGTGAACAACCGGGTTTTAACATTAGTCAATAGCCGGATTTGCGAAATGATCGGCTGGACTCAGGAAGAACTGATCGGCAAAAGCTCGCGGGTTCTCTACGTCAGTGATGCCGATTTTGAATATGTGGGAAAGAAAAAGTACCGGCAGATCGCTGAACGAGGCACGGGGACGGTGGAAACGCGCTGGCAGTGCAAGGATGGTCGCATCATCGATGTGCTGTTGAGCTCCACTCCGATCAATCCGTTGGATCAATCCGCCGGAGTGACGTTCACCGCTCTGGACATTACCGACCGCAAGCAGGGAGAGGAAAAACTGCTGGAGAGCGAGCGGCGTTACCGGACGCTTTTTGAATCGGCCGGTGATGCCATTTTCCTTCTGCATGGGGACCGGATCATTGACTGCAACTCCAAAACACTGGAGGTGTTCGGTTGTGGCCGTGAACAAATGATCGGTCTGCCCATATCGCGATTTCATCCAGCCCAGCAGCCCGACGGCAGAGATTCGCTGGTTATAGGCAAGGAGAAAAACACGGCGGCCCTGACCGGAGGCTCGCAATTTTTTGAATGGCGGCATGTCCGCTTCGATGGTGCTCAGTTCGATGCCGAGGTCAGACTGAACCATATCCAACTGGTCGCCGGAGACTTTTTACTGGCCCTGGTACGCGACATTTCCGAACGCAAAAAACTGGAAGAGCAGTTGCGCCAGGCGCAGAAAATGGAAGCCATCGGCATCCTGGCCGGAGGCGTAGCCCATGATTTCAATAATATCCTTTCGACCATCGTCGGCTACACTTCCCTTTTGCAAATGAAGCTGAAAGCCGATGATCCGTTTAAAGAATACATCGAGCGCATCCTCTCCGCCACCGAGCGGGCGGTGAACCTGACCAGCAGCCTTCTGGCTTTCAGCCGCAAGCAGGAGATCGAATTGCGTCCGCTTGACATCAATGACACCATTTACGGTTTCCACAAGATCCTGGCGCGGCTGATCGGGGAGGATATCGATTTCCACCTCGACCTGGCCAGCCAGACCCTGGTGGTGGACGCCGATGTCCGCCAGATCGAGCAGCTGCTGATGAACCTGGCCAACAATAGCCGCGACGCCATGCCCCGGGGAGGCAAGCTGACCATCCGCACCGATGCCGTCGTTTTAACGGAGACACGCGCCGAGATTCCCGCCGGATCCTATGCCGTCGTAACGGTTACCGACAGCGGCTCGGGCATGACCATGGATGTCCAGGCGCACATCTTCGAGCCCTTCTTCACCACCAAGGAAGTGGGCAAGGGGACCGGGCTCGGAATGGCCATGGTTTACGGCATCGTCAAAAAGCACAACGGCTTCATCCACATGGCCAGTACAAGCGGAGCGGGGACCACTTTCAGCATCTATCTGCCCTTGAAGGCGCAAACCGTAAAAAAAACAGCGCGCCGCAAGCAGGAAAAAATCCCGGCCGGGAGCGAAACCATTCTCCTGATCGAGGACGATGCTGCCGTCCGCCAGGTGACCCGTTCCATGCTCGAGGAATTCGGCTACACCGTGCTGGAAGCGGCAAACGGGATCGAAGCCCAGACCGTGTTCCAGCGGCAGCGGGACCAGGTCCAGCTGGTCTTATGCGACCTGATCATGCCCAAGATGAACGGCCGCGAAACGTACGCCGCGCTCCAAAAAATCAAGGGCGATATCAAGGTGGTCTTCATGAGCGGCTATACCGCCGATATCATCGCCGGCAAGGGCATCGCCGATCCCGGCGTCCAGCTGCTCCAGAAACCGCTGAACCCGTCGACTCTGCTCAAGAAAATCCGCAGTGTGCTGGACAAATAATAAAATATCGCCGGGCGATTGATTTAAAAATCAGGAAATATCCGCGACCCCGTTTCCTTGTTGCGGGAATGGAAACAATTTGATTTCTTGACATCGCCTGCCAATGACTTAAAATAACAGTTTACGATCAGGAGGACTGAAATGATGAAAAGAAGGATATGGCTCGCTGGTCTGCTTGTTTTTTGTTTTCTGGGAATTCTTTTCGCCCTGACGGCGTCCGCAGTGAGCGAGAACCGGGAAGTCAAGGCGGTTCAGGATGCCATCGCCGCCGAGAAACTCTCCTGGCAGGCGGAGGTGACGCCGCTGTCGCTGCTCGACCGCGAACAAAAGCAGCAGCGTTTGGGCGGCCGCTTGAGCGAAGTGCCGGTCCAGATACCCGCTGAGAGTTTCCCCGAGCATGGGGCTTTGCCGGCATGGCTGGATTGGCGCAACAATGGCGGCAACTGGATCACTTCCGTCAAGGACCAGGGCAGCTGCGGCAGCTGCTGGGCCTTTGCCACCACCGCCCTGCTGGAAGCCATGGTCAAAATCAGCAAGCACATGAGCCAGGATATCGATCTTTCTGAACAAATGCTGCTTTCCTGCAGCAATGCCGGCGACTGCGTCCTCGGCGGTTATGAATACAAGGCGGCCAATTACATCAAGAGCACCGGTATCCCCAATGAGAGCTGCTATCCCTACTCGGACCGCAAAACTTCGTGCAGTCCCTGCGCCGGCTGGGCGGCACGGGTAGTGAGAATCACTTCCTGGAGTTGGGTTTCCACTTCGACCAGCGGCATCGAAACGGCGCTGCAAAGCGGTCCGGTCACCAGCTGGATGGCCGTGTATTCTGATTTCTACCATTACCGCAGCGGCGTGTACCAGCCCACGGCCGGTTCCTCTTACCAGGGCGGCCATTTCGTGGTCATCGTCGGCTACAACCATGTCGAGAGATACTGGATCTGCAAAAATTCCTGGGGGACGGCCTGGGGAGAAAGCGGGTTTTTCCGCATCAAAATGGGAACCTCCGGCATGGGCACCCAAGTGCTGCGCATGATCAAGCCGATCCTGAACAATGCGGCGCCTGTGCTGCAGAGCATTCCCGACTGCTCAGGCGAAGAAGGAAAGACCCTGGCTTTTACGCTGAGCGCCAGTGACAGTGACGGCGACCCGCTGGAATTTATGGCAGCCGGTCTGCCGGACGGGGCCGTTTTGGACGCTGCCAACGGCACTTTTTCCTGGACGCCCACCCACACCCAGTCCGGGATTTTCAACGTCCTCTTCAAAGTGTCGGACGGCATTGCCGAAGACGCGCAAGTGGTCAAGATTACTGTGCAGAATGTCAAGCGCAAGCAGTGGTAAAGAGCAAAAATCAAGGAGAAAAACCATGAAAAAAAATACTCCCATCATTTTCACGATAGTTTGCATGCTGCTGCTTGCCAATGCGCAACTCATGGCCTATCAGCAACCGGCCAAGAAAAGTTTCCTTAAGAAACAATTCTGCCTGCGCGGCGGCTTGAATATGTTCGGAATCAATGGCGCGGATAGCGATTATGTGGCCGGAAGCAATGATTTTCCCACTACTCCTGCTTATCAGAGCCCGGTCGTTGGTTTCAGCTTCGCTGTTTTCACTTCCCGTTCTTTTGCCATAGGTCTGGATGTCCGTTACGGTCTTTCCGCTTCAATCGATTTGCGCGACCCTTCCGATGAAGAAACAATTCCGGTTGATGCGCCTAAAAATCTTACCGCTGTCTTCAATCTTTACAAGTATTTTGATTTTTCCAAACGATTGGGATTGTATGTTTCCCTTGGTGGCGGCATGGAAAATCTTATGGCGGAGGAAAAGGAATATCTGTCCAATCTGGGCAGCAAAATCATCATCGCCCGTCCCCAAAAAACGCTTTCGCCCCTGGCTGCCGGCGGCATCGGCCTGCAGGCGATGCTGAACCGTTCACTGGGGATTGTTTTTGATTTTCAGGCTCTCTACATTTTTAGAAAAACAGCTCAAGTGCTCTTCTCCCCCTCCCTGGCCCTGGTGTTCAAGTTCTAAATTGTAAGGACCGGGTTTTTCGGGTTTTCAGGAACAGCTGATCCGGTTCTTGCCGTTTTTCTTGCTTTTGTACATCAGCAGGTCGATATTGCTCCCAGCTCCAGTCAAGTGAGGGCGACCGTGCTCTCTTCCTCCTTGGTCATGATGTTCAGGCGCATGGTTTTATGGTTCATATCGATATTGATGATATCGACTTCCAGGTTTTCATTTAATTCCAGTGATTTGAGCTTGGTGGTGATCTCCAACAGGGAATCGGTCGAGAGCTTTTCGTATCTTAACTCAGCCCTGATCGTGGCGTAGTTGCCGCGGTCGAATTGATCGATGCGCAGGATGGCGAAACCGTAACGGTCAAAAACATCATAAATCAATTGCGGATCATAAGTGCTTTGCATGATTGCCCCCGACCTTTGAGAAAATTTGTCATAAGCGGCTGCATTTTCTCTTTCATTAATATAGAATACTTTGCCTGCAAAATCAATACAATGCCCCTTTTTGCAAATTTCGGCATGGCCGGGTCGGTTCGGCCGGGGCTTGCAATCTGGCCTATCTTGATTTAAAATTTCCCCGGGTGTTGACATGATGGATAAAATCGGCAAATACACGATAAGCGGCGAAATCGGCAAGGGCGGCATGGGGGTGGTCTACCGCGGCCTGGATCCCGTGATCGGCCGTTCCGTGGCCGTCAAAACCGTCCGCCTCGATATCCTGAGGGGGGAGAGCGGCAGGGAAGACGCGCTCAAGCGCTTCCTGCGCGAAGCCCAGGCGGCCGGCAATCTCTCCCATGCCAATATCGTTACCATTTACGATGTCGGCGAACACGAGGGGCTGATCTATATTGCCATGGAGTTCATCGACGGCTGCAGCCTGGAGCAACTGCTGCAGCAGGAAAGGAAATTCACACTGCAAGAGATCACCCATTTGTTCAGCCAGATCGGCTCGGCCCTGGATTACGCCCATGGGAAGGGGATCGTCCACCGCGACATCAAGCCGGCTAACATCCTGGTCGGGCGGGACCTCAAGGTCTCCATCGTCGATTTCGGCATCGCCCGTACCGCCGCCTCGACCATGACCCAGACCGGCATGCTCATGGGGACACCGCGCTACATGTCCCCCGAGCAGATTGCCGGAAAAAAGGTGGACAACCGTTCTGACATTTTTTCCCTGGGAGCCATCTTGTACGAGCTGTTGACCCAGCACAATCCCTTCGCAGGCGAGAGCATTACCACCGTCATTTACAAGATCATGCACGCCGAACTTCCCCCGCTCAGCGATTTCAACAAGCAGCTGCCGGCCGGCCTGGAAGGCGTGGTCAAAAAGGCTCTGGCTCGCGACGCCGACGCCCGGTATCACAGCTGCGGCGAACTGCTTGCCGACTTGAAAAAATACGCTTTGGCCGTTCCGCAAGGCGCCACGGTCAGGGAAAGCAATTTTTACGACCATGATACGCAGCTTTTGGAAGTTGCCGGGAACACGGTTTTTTCCGCGCCGCGCCGCCGCCGGAAACCGCTGTTGTTTTTGACGGCGTTGCTGGTCGGATTGCTGGCCGCCGCCCTTTTTGTCTTCTGGCCCGGGAGGCGAACGAATGTTCTTCCTTCCCCTGAAGGCGGTGAGATTTCCCGGCCGGCAGCCGCCCAGGAAAACAGCGGGACCGCGGGCCGCGATGTCGCTCCCGATCAAGCTGCGGTTGACACGTCCGGCCCGGACGGCCTTTTGCCTGGAGGCGAACCGGAGCCGGCCAAGAAGACCGACACCCTGCCGGCTGCCGCTGGGACCGGTGTCCGGCCCGGGGCGCCCGTTGAAAAGCCGCTTGCTGAAATTGCCCAGGCGCAAAGCGTTGCCGGTGGGATTCAGGATGAAAGATCGCGCGCCGAGGCCGCAGCTGCCAATAAAAAAGGCTTCCTGGAGCGGGTTTTTTTCAACGGCACGGTTATGGTACAGGTCCGCCAGGGCAATTTTACCATCGGTTCTCCCAGGGGGGAAGGCGACGCCGACGAACATCCGGCCCACAAGATATTCATCAGCGATTTCTGGCTGGGAAAAACCGAAGTGACTTTTGAGCAGTTCGATTTATTCTGTCGTGAAACCGGGCGCAGCCTGCCAAGCGATGAGGGTTGGGGCCGGGGCAGCCGGCCGGTGATCAATGTTTCCTGGGACGACGCGGACAGCTACTGCCGCTGGCTGGCGCAAAAAACCGGCCGCAACTTCCGCCTGCCGCGCGAGGCCGAATGGGAGAAAGCCGCCCGCGAAAAGTATCCCTGGGGCAGGAGCTCTCCAAGCGCAAACCAGGTCAACATGAAGGGCAAGGCGGACGGTTTTGCCTTCACCGCCCCGGTCGGCTCGTTTGCTTTAGGAGAATCGCCTTACGGCATCCTGGACATGGCCGGGAACGTCTGGGAATGGATGGCCGACTGGTACGACCCCGGCTATTACCAGGCAGCGGCCGGCCGCGACCCGCAAGGTCCGGCCGCGGGCAAAGACCGGGTGGTACGCGGCGGTTCCTGGAGAGACGGATTGGAGCTGATCCGTTCCGCCAACCGCAGCAGCGAGCGTCCGGAGCGGCGCCTGAACGTGCTGGGCTTCCGCGTGGCCATGGACTACCGCTGATGGCCGCCCTCACCTCGCTGCATGCCCTGATCGAAGCCCTGAGGGACGGAGCGCCGATCAACAAGGTTCTGCTCAACCGCTCGCGCCAGGACGCGAAGATGCGCACCGTGATCGAGTTGTGCCGCCGGCGCGGCGTGATCTTTCAGCTCGTCCCGGCTGAAGCCGTCGACCGCAAGGCCGGCGTCAGGAACCAGGGCGTATGGGCCGAGATCGCGCCCGTCGGTTTTGTTTCCCTCGATTCGCTGCTGGCCGCGGTCAAAACCGGCCTGGTCGTGATCCTGGACGGCATCGAGGATACCGGCAACCTGGGGGCCATCGTGCGCAGCGCCGCCGCCGTGGAAGCCGACGGGATTCTGGTCTCCATCCGCGGCTCGGCCCCGGTCAACGACACCGTCTGGAAGACCTCGGCCGGGACCCTGGGGAAAGTGAGCCTGGTCCAGTCGCGCAACCTGGCCATGGATATCGAGAAATTGAAAAAAGCCGGTTTCTGGGTGGTGGCGGCCGACCAGCGCGCCGGCATAAATTTTTATGACTTTGATTTCAAGGGCAGAACCGCCGTGATATTGGGAAACGAAAGCAAGGGGGTCTCGGCCCTGCTGAAAAAAAATGCCGACCAGCTTCTGGCCATTCCCCATTCGCCGGCCGTGGAATCGCTCAACGTGTCGGCCGCGGCGGCCATCATGCTGTTCGAGGCCTATCGGCAGAAGAACAAGTAACCTGGGTTCCGGGGAACAGCGAAAACCAAAAAGCAGGGCTCGAAGTTCGACGTTGGAACGCCATAGACGAAATCCAAGCCTCGCAGCCAGCGGGCAGGCCTGCCCTGAGGGAACAAATATTTTTAATAAACAAAAATTCTGTTATAATCAAGACATGGCGAAAAAAGGCTTTACCCTGATCGAGCTGCTGATCGTGGTCACCCTGATCGGCATCTTGGTGGCGATCATGGTGCCGCAGTACAAGTATTCGGTTTTGCGGGCCAAGGAGGCGGTCCTGAAGGAGAACCTGTTCCAGTTGCGGGACGCCATCAACAAGTATTATTTCGACAAGAAAAAGTATCCGGCCAGTCTTGACGACCTGGTCACGGCGCGCTACCTGCGCGAGGTCCCCTTTGATCCCATCAGCAAAAGCAGTGAATGGGAGTTGATCCGGACCGAGCCCCTGGAGGACGAGGAATTCGATCCCGAGGCCGACCAGGGCATTATCGACGTCAAATGCCTGTCCAAGGCCACCTCCATGGACGGCACGCCCTATGCCGATTGGTAGGGGGCGGCGGTGAAAAAACGGCCTTTTGCCGGCCGCGCCGGCTACGTCATGATCGTGCTGATGATCGCCGTGGCGGTGCTGAGCGTGTTCATGCTCATGGCCGTGCCGCTCTGGCAGACCATGATGCAGCGCGAGGCCGAGGAGGAGCTGATCTTCCGCGCCCGCCAGTACGTCAGCGCCATCGGCTTTTACGTCAAAAGCCACAACAACCTCTACCCGCAGAATTTCGAAATCCTGCACCTGGAAAAATTCCTGCGCCGGCTCTATCCCGATCCGGTCAGCGCCGACGGTCGTTGGGACATGGTTTTCAAGGATACTACCGGCGGCGAGGCCAAATACCTCGTGGTCCCGGCCCACCTGGCCCAGGCCTATTTCAGCCGGGCCGTGCTTGTGGGCGTATGCTCCACTTCCCCGGAAACGGCTTTCCGCGAATATCGCGGCAAAAAGAAATACAATGAATGGGCTTTTTACCTGGGTGAAAAGGAAAACGAGAAAATGCCCGAGCTGCAGTACGAGGGCGGCCAGTGAAGAACATCCTGCTGGTGGCGGCCGAAAATTCGGCCGAAACCTACGCCGTGCAGGTCCTGAAGGAATTTCAGGCCCGGGGCGACCACTTCCATTTCTGGGGAATTGGCGGCGACCGCCTGGCCGCCAACGGCTTTGAAAACCTGGTGCACAACCGCTCGCTGTCGGTGGTGGGCATCGTCGAGGTCGCGGCCCACCTCTTGCGCATCCGGCGGGTGCTGAACCTGGTCCTGCGCCGGGCGCGGGAACGCAAAGCCGACGCCGCCCTGCTGATCGACTATCCCGACTTCAACCTGCGCTTGGCCCGCCGCCTGCGCCGGGCCGGTATCCCGGTTTATTACTACATCAGCCCCACGGTCTGGGCCTGGCGATACGGCCGGGTCGAGCAGATCCGCCGCTGGGTGAGCCGGCTGTTCATCATTTTTCCTTTTGAAGTGCCCATTTACGAAATGGAAAAGGTGACCTTCACCTATACCGGCCATCCGCTCCTGGCCGAGGTGCGGGTCAGCGAACCGCGAGAGGAATTCCGCCGCCGCCACGGCGTGGCCGCCGGCGACATCCTGCTGGCGCTGCTGCCGGGCAGCCGCGAGGCCGAGGTGCGCACGCTGCTGCCCGAGATCATGGGAGCCGTGCGCCGCCTGCAAAAGGAATTTCCCCTGAAAGTGTTTCTGCAGAAAGCGCAGAATATTCACCAGGAGCAACTGGCCGCGGTCGACCCGGATATCCGCGTCCTGGACCAGGAACAGGGCTTCGACCTGCTCAACGCCGCCGACGCGGTCATCACCACTTGCGGCACTTCCAACCTGGAGGCGGCCTTGCTCGGGGTCCCTTTTGTCGCCGTGTACCGCGTCAACCGCCTGACCTACCTGCTGGGCAGGCGCTTTGTCAAGATCGGTCTATATTCCATTGTCAATATCCTGGCTGGGCGCCAGGTTGCGACCGAGCTGATACAAAAAGAGTGCCGGACCGGGCGCATTTATGAGGAAACCAAAAAGATCCTGGACGATCCCCGGCTGCGGGAAGAAATGCGGCGAGAGTTCCGGCGCATCAAGGATAGCCTTAGCCAGGAAGAGAAACCCGCCGTCATCATCTGCCGCCAGATCGGCGCCGACCTGGAAGGGTGAGAAAAACTGAGTGGCGCGAGACAAATTCATATTTCTGATCCTACTCAGTAAACTCACCCCCGTTCCCCCTCTCTTTTTTTAAGAGAGGGGGTCAAGAAGACTTCCTATTCCCCTTCTCTTGCTAAGAGAAGGGGTAGGGGATGAGTTTCACGCATTCAGATTTTCCTGCAAATATTTCATTTTCGAGATTCTATTGTTTTTCTTATTTCTGACCCAACCTGAGGGCCTGACTTTCCTTGCTCAACTGAAACTGAGTTCCCCGATTTTTTTGGCCAGTGCCGACAAATAATTTTTAACATCGTCGTTCTGCAATTCCGGGTTATGCAAAAGCCGGCGGGCGTCGGTTTGCGCTTCCTGCAAAAGCCGGTAATCCTTCTTGACGTCCGCCAGCTTGAAATCCAGCTCCCCGGCCTGCTCCAGGCCGGCGATCACGCCGCCGCCGCGAAGTTCCAGGTCCATCTCAGCGATCTTGAAGCCGTCGTGGTGGGCGGCGACGGCTTGCAGGCGCAGCTTGCCGTTTTCGGTCGGTCGCGGCGACTCGATCAGGAAACAATGCGACTGCTCTGTCCCGCGTCCCACCCGGCCGCGCAGCTGGTGCAGCTGCGCCAGGCCGTAGCGGTCGGCATTTTCAATGACCATGATGGTGGCGTCGGGAAAATCGATGCCCACCTCGACCACGGTCGTGGCCAGCAGCAGGCGGACGCCACCTTTGGCAAATTGCTTTAATGCCCGTTCCTTTTGCTCCGCGGTGCTTTTTCCTGAAAGCACGGCCTGGGGGATGCCGGGCCAGCGGGTTTTGCCTGCCGCCGCTTCTTCCTGGAGTGAACGCAAGTCGGGATAATGCTCTGATTTTTCGATCAACGGCAGGATGACATAGCCCTTGCGCCCGCTTTCCAGTTCCCCTTTCAGCCGCCGGTAGAATTTGTCGCGGTTCGCGGCATGAACAATAGTAGTACAGACCGGCAGCCGCCCGGATAGAGGTTTTTTTAAGGTGGATACGGCCAGGTCGTTGTACAGGGCCAGCAGCATGGTGCGGGGAATGGGGGTGGCGGTGGTGACCAGCAGGTCGGCGGCCCGGCTTTTGAAAAACAAGGCGGCCCGCTGGGCCACGCCGAAGCGGTGCTGTTCATCGATGACCACCAGGGCCAGGTTTTTGAAAACGATGCTTTCGCTGATCAGGGCGTGGGTGCCGAAAACCAGGGATATTTCGCCGCAGGCCAGGCGGGCGCGGATCTCCTTTCTGGCTCGGGGTTCGCAGCCGCCGGTCAGCAGGGCGATACCGTCGCTGCCGAAAAAGGAGCAGGCGTTCCGGTAATGCTGGCGGGCCAGGATCTCGGTCGGGGCCAGTAACGCTCCCTGGTGACCGTTCTCGCGGGCCAGCAGCAAAGCCAGGAAGGCCACGATGGTCTTGCCGCTGCCGACCTCGCCCTGCAGCAGGCGCTGCATGGTCCGGGGCGATCGCAGGTCGTTGACGATCTCGCTGAAAGCCGCGACCTGTTCTTCGCTGAGCGGGAACGGCAGGCGGCGGTCGATAGAGCGGCGCAGGTCGTTGTGGAAGAGGTAACGGTGCAGCCGCCGGCGGCCGTGGAAACATGCGCGGACGAATTGCAGTTCGAGTTGGAAAATGAGCAATTCGCCGTAAATGAAGCGCTCCTTCATTTTATCGATTTTATCCCGGTTCAGAGCCTGAGGCTGGTGGATGGCGCGCAGGGCCGTTGTTCGTCCGGGAAAGTCATGCCGCTGCAGGACCAGGTCGGGCAGTGTTTCCCCTTCATCCTGCCAGGAGGCGAGTATGCCGGCAATGATCTTGCGTATGGTTCCGGCTTTCAGCGCGGCCAGTGGCCGGTAACGGGGAAGAATACCGCCAACGCGGTTTTCCGGCGCCAGCAGCGGATTGACCATCTGCCACCTGTCCTGGCGTTCTTCGATACGGCCGAAAACGTAGGCCGGTTCTTGCCGGCGCAGGGTTTCCAGCAGGTAGGGTTGGTTGAAAAAGACCAGGGTTACCGGGCGTCCGCCGATCTGGCCCTGGGCCGTGAGCAAGGAGGATCTTTTCCTGAAATTGCGGCTCACCCGGACGCGGCCGACGGTGAAGGCGTAGAGCCCTTCCCGGCCGGGTAAGGGGGATGCCTCGATTTTAGATAAATCCAGGTAGGTTTCGGGAAAATACAGCAGCAGCTCTGCGGCCGTGGCCATGCCGCGGCGGCGCAGGATAGCGGCGTAACTGGGGCCGATCCCCTTGAGTTTTTCAACCGGGGTGTCTGGCGTGATGGTCAATAGTAGAAATAGATGGTTTTAGTGGAGCACTGCACGTTTTTCAAGCCCGGCAGCAGGGTAAACCAATCGAAGATCGACTTCTTGGTCTTGGAGTTGAATTGGGCTGCATTGAACGCCTCATCGAGGACAGCGGGAGAAAAGCGGCTGCCGTTGATGACCATTTCCGAAAAAGCGAAGCGCATGTGATAATTACTGCATTCGAATTTGCCGCTGAAACTTACCTCCACGTCGCGCAGGAACTGGGGTACGGCAGCGTATTTTTCGCCGGCCAGCTTGACCTTGAGAGTGCCGTTGACCAGGTTCTTGTCCTTCAGGTGCAGCTCGATGAAGGTCACTTCCTGAGCGTATTTTTTGACGTATATCAAGTTCAGGTATGAATTCAATTCGCTTTCGCTGAAGGCAGTTTTTTTCAGGAAAAGGGCGGGCTGGCTGCGGGCGGCGATGCGCGACAGGAAACTGTCGATCCTCTTGGCTTTGTTCAGTGAAAAATCGGCTGCGGCGGCAAAAGCGGCCAGGGCCAGCAGCAGGCAAGCGGCGATTCTCGGTTTCATTTTATTTTATGATAACGGTTCGGCCCAGTATTTGCAAGCGGCCTGCGAAAAATTGGTGGACGGCCCAGGGATAAAGGCGGTGTTCCTGGCGCAGTATTCTCCGGCTGAGGGTTTCTTGCGTGTCGCCTTCGCGGACCGCGACCGCTTTCTGGACGATGACCGGACCGCTGTCGATCCCGGCATCGACGAAATGGACCGTGCAGCCGCTGACCTTGACGCCGTAGCGCAACGCCTGTTCCTGGGCGCACAGGCCGGGGAAGGATGGCAAAAGGGCGGGATGGATGTTCATGATGCGCCCGGGATATTTGTCGAGCAGCACGGGGCCGATTAGGCGCATATAGCCGGCCAGGCAGATCAACTCTATGTTTTCGCGTTGCAAATATGCGCAGATCTCTTCTTCGTAAGCGGCCTTGTCGGGAAATTGCCTGGGATTGATATGATAGGCTGGGATGCCGAAATTGGTGGCTTTTTTCAGTCCCCGAGCGTTCTGGTGGTCACAAATGACCAAGCGCACTGAAAAGTTGGCTCTGATGTCCCGGGAAGCGCGTAGCATGGCCGTGAAATTGCTGCCCCGGCCCGATAAGAAAACCGCAATTCTTCCTTTGTTCATGGTTGGTTTTTCTGACTTCTGGTTGTCATTTGCCGGATCCGATAAGTATCGCCGCGCGGAAATGAAAAGACATGCCGAAGGGGGGACTCGAACCCCCGCAAGCGTAAAGCTCACCAGTACCTGAAACTGGCGTGTCTACCAATTCCACCACTTCGGCATGATACCTTACTTTATAAGTTAAAACCGACATTTTGTCAAGACCGCAAGGTCGGGATTCGTGCTTGAAAAGTTTCGCTTCACCGCCACTGCGGTCGGCGCCGTGATGATTTACTTCCGCCGGCGGCTGTAGTAGAATATCTTTTCAATCCGTTTCCCTATTTCAATTTGGAGACAGACACGTGAAACTGAGAAAAAGCGCAGCAGCTTTGCTGCTCGTATGTTTTTTTTCCGGCCAGGCAATTTTTTCCCAGGTGGGCGAAAGCGAAGAAGCTGAAAAAACCGTGGCCGAGAATACTGCAGCCAAAAAAAAAATCAGCACCTATGTCTCCGGTTTTTTCAAGGATGAAGCGGAAATGTGGTCGGCTCCCTTTCACCTGGACTGGGAGAACCTTGTGGTCTTTTCAACCGTGCTGGTCGGAGCCGGGTTGCTGGTGGCCAACGACGAAGGCATTTATGAAAATTTCAAACTGTACCAGAGCCGGAATCCCTGGGTGGACAAGGTGAGCCCCACGGTCACCATGCTGGGCGATTGGGGCGTGGACTGCGGCATCGCCGGCCTGTTCTTTCTTGGCGGTGTGCTGCTCAAGGACCAAAAAGCCCGGGATACCGGGTTGATGGCTTGGGAAACGCTGCTGCACACCGGCCTCCTGGTTCAGGTCGTCAAGCACCTGGCCGGGCGCCAGCGCCCCGAAGTCGAAAACGGCCTGGATTACTGGTACGGGCCCGCGGCTATTTTCAAACGCTACAGCCAGGGCTCTTTTTCGCATTATGACTCTTTTTTCTCCGGGCATACCGTTTCCGCCTGGGGGCTGGCTACGGTGATCGCCGAAAATTATAAAGATCACCGCTGGGTGCCGATAACCTGCTACAGTCTGGCCACCCTGGCCGGTTTGTCGCGGGTGACCGAGGACGCCCACTGGCTGTCCGATGTCTTCCTGGGAGCGGTGATAGGTTACGCCGTGGGCAAGATGGTGGTGCGCAACCAAAACAAGCGCCTGCAGTGGTCTCCAGCCCTTTCCCCCGGCGGCATCGGCCTGGTCTTCAGCTACGAGATCAAATAATTCATGGCAGTATCTGCCCGGGATCAATTCATCCTCCGGCCCCTTCTTTTGCGAAGAGATGGGAATCTAGGGGCACGGCGCGCCGTGCCCCTACGATAGCCAAAGAGAAGGGTTGCGGGTGAGCTTGCTTTTAAGATTCCTATATGGGATTGGAATGAGTTTGCTTGGTTTACGAATCCCCGATTTAATGGTATATTTCACGAATGACCGCCAAAACCCGGATTTTCATTTTATTTTTGTTCCTGATATGGATTGCCGCTTTGCCGGTCTTTGGTCAGGACACAGATGATGATAACGAGTTCATCATCTCAAGTTTCATGCTCGAGCGCTTGCCGGGCGGATATTTTTATCCGAATTTTTTTGAAAACTTGGCTCCGGACGCTACTTTCCTGATCGAGGAAAGCAATGGTTTCGCCCAACTTGATTTTCCCAAGGTTTATTTTGAAGGCGATTCTTATTCTCAGTTCAACTGGTTTTTTAACGGTTTTTCGATCAACTCGGCCCTGGATGACGGTGCCCCGGCTTTCCAGCTGCCCTTTCTGACCATTGACTCTATGGCTTTGCAAAGCGAAACTCCCCAGCACCGCGACTATGGATTTCATTTCCGTCTGCGCTCCCCGGTTGTAACCCGTTCACGGCTGATGGTTTCTTCTGTCTTTCCCAATATGGGCGGCTATACGGCACTGGGGAAAATGGCTATCGGCAACCATGCCAGTCTCAGAGCCGATAACCTGTACAGCGGCCGCCGGCAAATTTCCGGAAATCAAGCGTTTGATTACTCTTGGGAAACGAAATCGCCGCATTCTTCCTTTTTGCTGGGCCTGAGTTATTTCAATCAGGAACGCCGCTTCAACGATTTCAATTTCCGTGATGCCCAGTTTGCTGAAAAAGGCAACCTGCTGCAGCTTCTATCCCGCTGGCAAAGAGCATATGCCCGGGGAGTGCTTGATTTGTCCCTGGCGGTGAATGGCATCCGGCGCGACCGTTTATTTGCTGAGGAAGGGCGCTACCCCCAGGAAACCTATGATTTGGATAAAAAAACCTGGTTTGCCGGGGTTTCCTGGCAGGGCCGGCCGTTAAATTTTAGATTTTCCTGGCAGCTGGAATGGGAAAGACGGACACCAACGGTTCTGGACGCCGGCAAGGATTTGCAAGACATTGATGGGCAGGGATTTTATCCTTTTGAGAAGTGGGGTGATTTTGGGGCAAATACCCTGGCTTTAGTTATCGATCAAAAGTATTCTTTTTCTTTACTGGGGGAAAAAGTCGAATTTGAACCTTTCCTGAACCTATCAGCCGTTCTTTTATCAGCGGCCGAACAAACCGGGTCAAGCAACGCCCTGTATTTCTCCAACCAGCCTTACCAGGTTATCGAATGGCAGAAAGGCGCTGAATACCGCAATCAACGATTTCTGGGAACAGGTGGAGCTGAGTTGGCAATAACGATGGCTAGGAAAATCACCCTTAATGCCCGGCTATTTTTCCAATATCAGGAGCTTGTATTTGGGACGGCGCGCAATAATAGCCGTTTTTCCCAACCAGGTGGCGAACTTGGTATCACTTGGTTCGCTAATATCAAAACCAGGATTTCATTATCTTATGGCATTCTGCCTTATGAATTGCGAGCCAATGTCAGCGATTTCCTGGAAGACCAGCGTCCCGGAGCGTCCATTTTTTACTGGAATGATGACAACAGCGACGGCCGCTTCCAGAACCAGGAAAAAGGCGCTTTATTCGGTCAGGTCGGCGGTCCCAGCCATTTCCTTTCTCCGAATTTGCAACCGCCTCAACGGGAGCGCATCCTGCTGCAGCTGAACACTCGGCTCTCAGCCAATTTCAACCTTAACATCAAGGGACTCTACAAAAAAATCCGCCAACCCATATGGACATATTTCTCCGATAATTATGGCTATTACGAAGAGGTTGCCGGCCAGAATTACTATTTTTTCGACCGCCCGTTCAGCGCTTTTAAACTGGATAATGCCGCCTTTGACAAAGATCCGTTTTATGCCCAGTTGCTTATTCAATTGCAAGGACAAAAACTTCAGCGCTGGTTTTTTTCATTTTCTTTCCTGGCCCATATAGGCATGGGCTATACTGCTTTTGGTAACGGTCCAACCGCCAATGATATCGGTATCATTTCCGAAAGCCAGGCTTTTCCGAATGCCTGGATCAATGGCTATGGGCGTGTCGACGGCGATCGGGCTTTCGTCAGCAAGATTTTTTTTGGTTACTATTTATCACGGCGTTTATTTCTGAGTGCCAGCATCAAATATCGTGACGGTAATCCGTTCGCTTTTATCAATGCTTTTAAGAAAAATGACCAATGGATCATCACCTACCAGACCATCAAGGCTGAGGATAAATATGGCAAAAAAGGCGGTCCAAGAGAGGATTGCCTTTGGGATTTCAATTTTAAATTCGGTTATGAGATTTCTTTGTTCGGTAAAAAAGGCCGTCTGGAACTTGAATTGTTCAATCTTCTGGATTTTGGCCTCGAATTGTCAGAAAATGTTTTTTCCGGCAGCAGCCGCCTGGCCAACGAACTGCAGCTGCCGCGCAGTTTGCGGCTGGGCCTGGTCCTGGAGTTATAAGGCTTTTACCGGCTTTTGCTCTCCAATTTTTCTTGGCAGGGGACGCAGAAGCGGGCAAAGGGCAGGACTTCCAGGCGCTTGGAGGATATTTCCTGGCCGCAGTGCAGGCATTTGCCGTAATGGTTTCTTTCGATGCGCTCCAGGGCTTCCTCCACTTCCTTCAGGTTGGCCCGCATGTTGTTGGACATGACAAAGCCCATTTCCTTTTCGATCAATTCGTTGGCCTGGTCGATCTCGTCCATGGCGCCACCGCCGCCGTTGGACGTATCCCGCCACTCGATCACTTTCAGAATTTCATCACGCAGGGCCTGGAGTCTTTTTCTTATTTTAGGGTTCTGTTCATTTTTCATTTTTATCTCCTAGCGGTGATATTTGCCGCCATTTATTATGGTCACTGCCCGGTAGACCTGTTCCAAAAAAACGATGCGGAATATGTCGTGAGCGAAGGTCATATCGGAAAATGATATTTTTTGATTGAACTTCGCGGCCAGGGCCGGGGCAAAACCGGCAAAGCCGCCGATCAGAAAGACCAGGCGGCCGGGGTGATAAGAGATTTTTTGCCCCAAAAACCGAGCAAACTGCAGCGAGTCCATTTTCTTGCCCTCCCTGTCCAGGGCAATGACAAAATCTTTTTCGCGAATTTCCTCAGCAAACATGATACCTTCCTTCTCCCTCACGAAAGCTTCCTCTTTGTTTTTTGTCTCCTTCAATTTTTTTATGCTGAATTTTACATAATAATTAATGTTTTGTAAATATTTTTTTTCAAGTTCTTGCAGGCCCTTGAATTTTAATTCGCCGCTGCAGATCAATTCAATGTTCTTCATGCTTTTTCAGCTTGTTGTACAATGATTTGCGCGAGATGTTAAGGATGCGCGCCACCCGGCTCTTGTTCTTGTATTTGCGCAACAGGTAGGCGGTATACTCGGCTTCCACCTCGGCCAGTGAACGCTCGCCCGACTGGATGAGGTCCAGAATGGGGCGCGGCCGGTCCAGAAGGGTCCAAACGCCTTTTTCGTCCAGAATGCAGTCGCGCACGGCCAGGCCGTTCACGAAGTTTTCGAGTTCACGAATGTTGCCGGGCCAGGGGTATTGCAGCAGCTTTTGCCGGGCTTCCTCGCCGAGTTGAATTTTCACCCCTTTTTCAGTACAGAAATAGTTCAGCAGCGGCAGGATATCTTTTTTGCGTTCGCGCAGGGGCGGGATGAAAATGCTGACCGTGGAGATCCGGTAATAGAGGTCGGCACGAAACTCGCCGCGGCGAACTTTTTCCTCGATGGTGCTGTCGGCCGAGAACAGGAAACGGGCCGCGATGTCGGCTTCCTGATTGCAGCCCAGGGGGAATATCTTTTTTCTTTCGATGACGCGCAAAAGCTTGGCTTGCATATGCAAACTCAAGAGATCGATCTGGTTGAGGAAGATCGTGCCGTTCCCGGCCTGGCGCCATTTCCCCAAAAAGTCACGGTCGGCACCGGAAAAAGCCCCTTTCTGGTAACCGAACCATTCGCTTTCCAAGAGTGTTTCGGGCACATCGCCGCAGCCCAGATTGAGCAACGGTTGGAAGGGGCTGCTGCCGGCCAGGACGGCCGCCCAGAAATCCTTGCCGCTGCCGGTTTCGCCCCACAAGAGGACGGGCGTATCCAGCCCGGCGACTTTTTCGATCGCGGCCTTCACGGCCAGCGATTTTGGGTCCGGCAGGTTAGAAATCAGGGGAAAAATCGTAACGTTTGGCATCCATCCACAGCTTTTCCAGTGAAAACTTTTTCCGCCAGTCTGCCGAGAAAATGTTGATGATGAAATCGACGTAGTCGACCAGAATCCATTCGGACAGCCTTTCACCTTCGCTGCCCAGCGGTTGAAGCTGGAGATCTTTCTTGAGGTTCTCCTTGACGGCGTCGGCCAATGCCTTGTTCTGGCGAGCGGAGTTGCCGCTGCAAATAACCAGGTAATCGGTCATTTCGCTGATCCCCTTCAACTTTAGGACCGTGATCTTTTCCGCTTTCTTGTCCAGAAGGATCTGCACGGTTTTCTTGATCTCGCCCGGAATGCGGCGTTTGTGCAGATCTTCCAGGATCAGGCTGAATTCATCCTTCTTCATATAGTTTTATTTCCTCCATGATCTTTTGCACGTTTTTTTCCACATAGGGAGAAATATCCTGGCCATGGGACATTTTTTTTCTGATGGCTGTGGCCGAGAGTTCCAGGTAGTCCGACACATAGGCGTGCAGGAATGCGGCTGGGGGTGGGGCCGAGTTTTCGCTTTCACGGCCCAAGGGGATATTTTCCTCGCGCAGCAGTTTCTCCACTTTCTGTCGATGGCCGCCCCGGCGCAAAACGATGATGAAAAACACTTCCTGCAGGACCCGGCGGTATTCTTTCCAGGTGCGGATCTTTAAAAATCCCTCGCTGCCGGTGATAAAAAAGAAGTGTTCGTCCGGCTGCGCGGCTTTCAGTTCGCGGATGGTATCGATGGTCCAGGAATCTCCCTGGCGGTGCAGTTCCATGTCGCAGGGCAACAAACCGGGGTGGGGAAGCAGAGCGGCTTTGAGCATGGCCAGGCGCAGTTCCGCCGCCGGCAAGGCCTGCCGCTTTTTGTGCGGCGGTTGGGCGGAAAGAATATAAAGTATCCTGTCCAGGTTGAAGGCGGCTTTGATCTTCAGGCCCAGTTCGATATGCCCGCGGTGAACCGGATTGAAGGTTCCGCCCAGCAATCCTGTTTTAATCTGGCTCATGAAATGCGAAAATGGTTTTTTTCAATTTTTCCAGGTTGATCCCTCTAAGCGCCGATATTTCCACGTAGGGGATTTTACGCTTTCTGCAATAATTTCGCAAGACGTCGATCCGGGTCCTGTTTTCAGCAGTCAGATCAATCTTGTTGGCGGCCACAACCAGTTTTTTTTGCAGCAGCCGCGCATGGTGCATTTTCAGTTCGTTTTCCAGGACTTCATAACTTTTCATGGGGGGCAGGGAGCTGAAAGGCGACACATCGATGACGAAAAGCAGGACCCTGGTCCGCTCGATGTGCCGTAAAAATTCCAGGCCCATGCCTTCGCCCTGGTGGGCGCCTTCCAGAATGCCTGGAATGTCGGCCACGATTAAACTCTTGTTCTTGAAATCCACCACGCCCAGGTTGGGGATGAGGGTGGTGAAGGGATAGTCGGCGATCTTGGGCCGGGCGGCGCTGATTTTTGAAATCAAGGTCGATTTGCCGGCATTGGGCAGTCCGACCAATCCGGCAAAAGCGATGAGTTTCAGTTCCAGGATTACCTTGATGACTTCGCCTTTTTCGCCCTTTTCGATCCGGCGCGGGGCCTGGTTGACCGAGGATTTGAAATGGATGTTGCCGCGGCCGCCTTTGCCGCCTTTGGCCAGGAGGAATTCCTGGCCGAGGCGCTCGAAGTCGAATATCAGTTTTTCGTCGGGAAAGGTCTTGACTACGGTCCCGGCCGGGACCTGGAGAATGATGTCAGCCCCTTTTTTGCCGGATTGCTTTTTGCTCCGGCCCTGGCCGCCGTTTTCAGCCTGGAACTGGCGTTTGTACTTAAAATCTGTCAGGGACTGGCAAACCTGGCTGCTGACCAGGATGATGTTGCCACCCTTGCCGCCGTCGCCGCCGTCCGGGCCGCCGTGCGGGATGAACTTTTCGCGGCGGAAGCTTAAACAGCCGTCGCCGCCGTTGCCGGCGCCGAATGAAATGATTGCTCTGTCAATAAACATGGGGTAGGGGATAAAAGGCTTGAAAAATTGGCGGGGTTTGAAAAACGCCGGCCAAATTAATTGGGATCGACCTCGACGAATTTGTGCCCGGACCTGTCGACAAAGCGCACCTTGCCGGTAGCCAGGGCAAAAAGGGTGTCGTCCTTGCCGATGCCGACATTTTTACCGGGTCTGATGCGGGTGCCGCGCTGGCGGACTATGATGGAACCGGCATGGATCTGCTCGCCGCCGAATTTCTTGACGCCAAGACGCTTGGATGTGCTTTCCCGTCCATTTTTCGCGCTGCCGCCCGATTTTTTATGTGCCATTATTCCGTCTCCTTGGTTTTGGCGCTGGCTTTGATCTCGATTTTTTCGATCTGGATCTTGTGGAGTTTCTGCCGGTGTCCCTGCGATTTGCGGTAGCCTTTTTTGGATTTCATCTTGTAGATGTGGATCTTTTCAGCCTTGATCTCATCGAGAACTTTCGCCTTGACTTTGGCGTTCTTGACGTAGGGATCGCCGATCAGTACATCTTTATCGCCCTGAACCAATAAAACCGTGCTCAGGTTGGCCGTATTTTTTTTGACGAACTCTTCGGGAAGCAGTTCCACTTCCAAAATGTCGCCTTCGGCGATCTTATACTGCTTTCCGCCGGTTTCAAGTATGGCAAACATGGTCGTATCTCCTTAAATGAATGTACCATTTTATATCACAATTTGCCGGTATAGTCAAACATTTTCAACGGGGTTTTCCCGATTTATTGATTGCTTCGGCAGATTTGCCCTCCGGGCTTGGCACGGGAAAGGTCAGGCGGGTCTTCCAGCGCGGCAGCTCCCGGGTCAGATTCAGGAGCTCGATCAGGCCTACCGCCAGTTTTACCGTTTGACGCAGGCTTTCCAGCTCCCAGGCGGGGTCGTATTCGTCTTTGACCGTGTGGTAGGTGCCGCCCTTGAAAAATTCGGCGATGCGCTTGCGCCCCGAAACGAAGTTTTCTCCGGACGAAAGCCAGATGGCCGGAATTCCGGCCTGGGCGAAGGGGAACTGGTCGGAACGGTAGAAAAACCCCTGATCGGTCAGGGAAAACCGGCTGTAGCCCAGCCCTTGAGCCGCGGCCACCTGGCGCACGGTCTCCTCCAGGGTCGAATAGCGGCCCCCTACGGCGAAAGCGTCCAAACTCTTTTCCCAGACCGGCGTGGATTCAAAATTGATGTTGGCCGCGATTTCTTCGCGTTTGCTGTCGGCCACGAAATATTTCGATCCCAGCAACCCCGCTTCCTCGGCCTGGCAGGCCAGGAAGGTCAGCCCATAATGGAGTTCCTTGCCGGCGTTGGCAAAAATCCTGGCGACCAGTGCCAAGGCCGCCACGGCCGAGCCGTTGTCGATGGCGCCGTTGAATATCTGGTCGCCTTCCAGTTGTTCGTCACGGCCCAAATGGTCTATATGGGCACTGAGTACAATGTTTTTTCCCGAGCTGCCGGGAATTTCAGCGATTACATTGCGGGTTTTAAGCTGACGTGAGGAGTTACGGCCGGAAATCCTGATCTTGAAACCCAGGTCGACGGGGCGGAATTTGCGGCTGAGCGACTTGCGATACAGGTTCTCCAGGTCAATTTTATTTTCGGCTAAAAGTGATTTCAGGCTTGGTTCGCGGATCCAGCCCCTGAATTTCAGGTCGTTTTCCAGGCTGGCCGGCAGGTACAGCTCTTCGCCCGACCAGGAGTTTTTCACCACCTGCCAGTCGTAGCCGGCCGTGGCCGTAGTGTGGATGAGCAAAATGGCTGCTGCTCCGGCCCTGGCGGCTTCCTCGATCTTGTAGATCCAGCGGCCGAAATAAGTCAAGGTGCTGCCGTCGAAAATCTGCGGAATGAACAGGCCGGGATCATTGACCCGCACCAGCAGGATTTTCCCGCGCAGGTCTGTTTTCTTGTAATCGTCCCATTCCCACAGGTGAGTGCGAATGCCGAAGCCGGCAAAAACGGCGTCGCCCTCGAAGCTGAACTGGTTTTCGGAGCGGGTATAACTCCCGACCGCATCCTCAAGAAACAACAACTCGCGCCCGCAGGCGGATACGTTCAAGGCGCTGAGTTGAAAGCCATGGAGAGCGAACGGCTGGAAGCGACTGTTCAGCCCCAGCTGCTTGAACAGGCTGTGCATATATATTTCCGCAAGTTCGCCGCCGCGTGTTCCTGGTGCCCGGCCTTCCAGGACGTCGGCGCTCAGGAATTCGATCACGCTCTGTAACTGGCCTTGAGAAAGTTTGTCGCAACGGTCCTGCAGGTCGCTGGCCCCTGAAATCCATGTCAAACACAAAATAGCCAGGGTGGTGAAGGTGATTTTTCTCATACCGCACCTCTATCATCCGATTTTAGTTGACGCGGGTCGCCAAGTCAAAATATTTTTTTGCGGCTCGGGGGGATTGAAGCTTTTTTCATTTTGTTGGAAAATAGGTCCAGCGGAGGAGGCAACGAGTATGCCCGGATTACTGACAAAAGCAAAAACCTATTTGTTGCTGGGAACGTTGTTCATCGCCCTGGCCGGGATTGGCATCTTCCTGGAATTGACCAATCGCCTGGATGGAGATCCCTGGCTGCATGCAGCCGCGATCGTCATGCTCAACCTGCTCCTGCTGCTTGGCTGCGTCAGCGTCGTCCGCGGCGCCGTCAGCGAACGGCTCGAATATTATTCCAGCATCGACCCCCTGACCGGCATTATGAACCGGGTCTCCTTCTGGCGTGTTTTGGAAAAGGAGATTCGCAGGGTGGAGCGTTATCGCCATCCCCTGGCCATGATCATGCTGGATATCGATCATTTCAAAGCCATCAACGATTCACAGGGATCTGCGGTCGGCGACCAGGTGCTGAAAACCATGGCCGGTGAGATCAAGAAAAACATCCGGGAAATTGATTTTTTCGCCCGTATCGGCGGTGAAGAATTTTTGATTTTGGCCCCGGAAACCGACCGGGAAAGAGCCGTGAACCTGGCGGAAAAGATCAGGGAAACGGTGGCCGCCATCTCTTTTGTCAAAGCCGGGCCCATCACCATCAGCCTGGGAGTGACACAATTTTGCGCCGGCGACCGGGCCGACCTGCTGCTGACAAAGGTAGACCAGGCGCTGACCCGGGCCAAGGCCGGCGGCCGCAACCGCGTGGTCTGCTCTTGAAAGCCGCCCCCATGGCTGTCAACGGCCGCTTTTCTTTTTTTTGAAATAGCAGCAATAGGTGTCGCGCCCCTTGGCTTTTGCGGCATACATGGCCTGATCGGCTTTCTTTATCAGGGTTTCGGCGCTGCAACCGTCATGGGGATAAATGGCCATGCCGATGCTGGTGCTGATCTGCATGCTGCGGCCGGCGATCAGATAAGGGCGGCGGATTTCAGCAAGGATTTTTCCGGCGATATTGCTGCCGGCTCGGACCCGGCCTGCTTCAGGGAGCAGGATCAGGAATTCGTCGCCGCCCAGGCGGGCCACGGTGTCGCTGCTGCGCAGTTGGTTTTGCAATCGGTCGCTGACAACCTTGAGGAGTTCGTCGCCGATGCCGTGGCCGAAAGCGTCATTGATGGCCTTGAAGCCGTCCAGATCGAGATAAAGCAGCGTCACTTTTTTCCGGTGTCTTTTGGCTTGTTTCAGGGCCTGAACGAGGCGGTCCTGGAGCAGCGAGCGGTTGGGCAGCCCGGTCAGGGAATCCTGGTAGGCCATGCGGTGGATGGCCGCTTCCATAAGCTTGCGGCTGGTGATGTCGCGGTTGATGCTCAGAATGGCCGGTTGCTTTTTATAGGTGATTAGCGCCGCGTTGATTTCCAGCAGCATTTCACTGCCGTCCTTGCGGAAATGGACGGTTTCGAAATTATGGAATATTTTCTCTTGCAAAATATTTTTAATACGCAATTTGCCGCGCCTGACATTTTTGCTGATCTTTTCCAGCGATATGCCGATCATTTCCTGGCGGCTGAAGCCGTACAATTCGCAGGCGCGGAAGTTCACGTCCAGGATGATTTCGTCCTGCATGGTGAAGATGACGATGGCGTCGTGGGCGTTTTCGAACAACTGGCGGTAGTCCTGCTCCGATTGCCGCAAAGCAGCCTCGAAAAGCATGCGCTCGCTGATGTCGACCAGGAGGCCGTCATAGTAGAGCACCCGGCCGTCAGGGCCCTTCACGGCTCGGGGGTAATCCCTGACCCAGATGGTCCTGCCGTCCTTGCTGCGCAGTTCGAATTCGCTGAAAGCGGCCAGGGAGGCGGCCAAGCGCTGCAGGTGGTCCCGTCGTGCTTTTTTTTTGACATAGAAGTCGTTGACATTCACCTGCCACAGGTCGGCAATCTTCTTGCAGCCCAGGATGTCGGCCAGCGCCTGGTTGGCCTCGATGATGCGGCCTTCGCTGGTGGTGCGGTAGACGCCGACCGGCAGGTGCTGGAGCAGATCCTGGTAGCGGAATTCACTCTCCCGCGCATTTTTCCCGGAAGCCGGCTCCCTGGCGCTCACGTTTTTGCTTGCTTGCGGTTTTTTCCTCTCTGCCATTTGCCAGAAAATTATATCCGAATCGCTTTATTTTAACAATATTTAACTTATTTCCTAGACCGGGATGACGCTGATATTTTCGGCCAATTCCTGGTGCAGCATGTTCTCGATGAACTGCAGGGTGCCCTTGGTGCTGCTGATGCAGCCCCGGCAGGCGCCCAGGTAACGGATATAGATGTTGATCTTCCCATCGGCTTCGCGGATGTCAACGACCTCCAGGCTGCCGCCGTCGGCGGCCAGGGCCGTACGGATTTTATCGTCCAGCGCTTTCTCGATGGCCCGGTGTTTCTGGATCAGGTTCTTGGCCGCGAAATCACCGGCGTCGGCCTGGGCGAAAAGCTTTTCCTGTTCCATGGCCATGCGGGTATCGCGCAGGATGTCGACCAGGTAATATTTGCGTTTTTCATGTCCGCCCGGGCGCAGGCAGGATTTACAGAAGGCCCCGGCCTTGGTGTATTGGGTGATCTCTTCGACCGTTTTCAGATCGTTGATGCGGATGACGTCCTTTATGGTGCGCAAGCCGACGCGGGCGCACTCACAGACGATATCTTCCTCGGCCAGGCTGGCCATGTCCACACCCTTGTAGACCGAAGCCGCTTTCTTGATGACGTCGTAGGCCATAACGCTGCAGTGCATTTTTTGGGGCGGGATGGCCGGGGTTTCGGCATTGTCGCGAAGTGACCTCTCCACCTCGATGTTGGTGATCTTCAGGGCTTCGTCCACGGTTTTGCCCATGGACAGCTCGGCCATCATGTCCGACGAGGCGATGGCCGTGCCGCAGCCGAAACTCTTGAATTTCGCCTGTAGAATGCGGTCGGTTTTGGGGTCCACGGCCCAATACAGGCGTACGGCGTCGCCGCAGGCCTCGGCACCCCAGTCTGCCACTACCAGCCGTGCTCCCAGGGCTTTTGCTTCCGCTTCACTGATCTCGCCCCGGTGCATGGGGTTATTCATGCGCTCGCTGACTATGCTGGAATATTGCTCCCAGAGGGCGCCGCCGATTAAATCGTTCTTTGCCATTTTTCCTCATTCATGCTTCACGCTTTTATTTGCCGTTTTTATAGGTAGAAGATATCGCCCGCAGCCTTTGTGCCGACTGGCGGATCGCCGCCGCAGCCCGGTCGATTTCTTCCGCGGTCGTGAAACGCGACAGGCTGAAGCGGATGCTGGTATGGGCCAGATCGTCGCTGATGCACATGGCCGTGAAGGTCGGGTTGGGCTCAAGCGATTCGGAAGCGCAGGCGCTGCCGGTGGAGGCCGCCACGCCGCTGGCGTTCAGGTCCCAGATCATGGCTTCGCCTTCGATGCCGCGGAAACTGGCCAGGATGGTGTTCGGGGTGCGCAGTTCGCGTTTCCCCACCACCATGGTGTCGGGAATGGCCAGGATGGCGTCCTCGAGCCTGTCGCGCAAAAGGCGGACGGAACTCTCTTCGTAGGCCAGGTTGTCGACCGCCATTTCCATGGCCAGCCCCATGCCGATGAAATAGGGGACGTTGACCGTACCGGCCCGCCTGCCTCCCATCTGTTCGCCGCCGTGGATGAGCGGCGTCAGTTGCAGCCCCTTGCGGATGAACAGTCCGCCCACGCCCTTGGGGCCGTGGAACTTGTGGGCGCTGAAGGTGAGAAAATCGACCGGCACCCGGCCCACGTTCACCGCGATCTTGCCGATGGCCTGCACGGCGTCGGTGTGAAAGAGCACGCCGTTCTCGCGGCAGACCTCCGCCAGATCCTGCACGGGGAAGACCAGCCCGGTTTCGTTGTTGGCCCACATGACCGAGACCAGGGCGGTGCGGTCGGGATGGATGTGGCGGCGCAGCGTTTCAGCGTCGATAATGCCGTCGGCGTTGACCGGCATATAGGTAACCTTGGCGCCCAGCCCTTCCAGGAAAATGCAAGTGTTGCGTATGCAGGGGTGCTCCACCTGAGAGGTCAGGATCTCGCTTTTTGGGCCTTTGCGGATTATGTCAAAGTAGATACCCTTGAGCACATGGTTGTTGCCTTCGCAAGCGCAGCTGTTGATGATAATGTCGTCCTCGTCGCCGGCGCCGATGCCGGAATAAATCCGGTCCATGGCCAGGCGCATGGCGGGGTGGGGCTCGGTGCCGAAGCTGTGCAGCGAATTGGGATTGCCGTACTGCTGGCAGAAGAACGGCTCCATGGCCTCCTTGACCCGCGGGTCGACGATGGTCGTGGCGTTGTTGTCCAGGTAAATCCTATTCATATTGCGCTCCATAAAAACATCCCCCTTTTATTATAAGTTCAACGGTTGCGGATTTCAATAGCCGCGGCCAATAAAATCCTCATATCGGTAATCTTTAAGAATATTTACGCTTCACTTATTTTGCGAGCGGATCATGGTCAGCATCATTTTGAACGGGGTGAGGGCCTTGAGCGCATGCGACTGCTGGGCAGGCATGACCAGCATCTCGCCTTCGTTTACCAGGTGGGGGACCCCGGCGATGCGGATTTCGGCCCGGCCGTCGATAACCTGGACCAGGGCATCAAAGGGGGCGGTGTGTTCACTCAGGGCCTGGTCCTTGTCAAACGCGAAGAGGGTGACCGTTCCGCTCTCTTTTTCGACCAGGGTTTTGCTGACGATGGCCTGTTTTTGATAGGCCACCATTTCGTTGATTTTCATGATTTCCGGCATGTGTTCCTCCAGATTATTTTTCGCCCTGCAGGCAAATGCGAATATCTTCATCGGCCGTACCGATGGGTCTGATGGCAAATTTTTCCACGAGAACTTTCAGGACGTTGGGCGTGATGAATGCCGGCAATGTCGGCCCTAGCCGGATGTTGCGCAAGCCCAGTGCCAGCAGGGTGAGCAGCACCACGACCGCCTTCTGCTCATACCAGGAAAGGATGAGCGACAGCGGCAGATCATTGACTCCGACCCCAAAAGCTTCGGCAAGGGCTTGGGCGATGCGGATGGCAGAGTAGGAGTCGTTGCACTGGCCGATGTCCAGTAGCCGCGGCAGGCCCTCGATGGTCCCGAATTCGAGCTTGTTGAAGCGAAACTTGCCGCAGGCCAGGGTAAGGATGAGACAGTCGGCCGGAACTTTTTCGGCGAACTCGGTGTAATAGTTCCGTCCCGACTTGGCTCCGTCACAACCACCTACTAGGAAAAAATGCCTGATCTTTCCTGACTTGACCGCGGCAACCACCTGGGCGGCGGCGCCGAGTACCGCCTGGTGGCCGAACCCGACGGTGATCGTCTTTCCCGGTTCGTCGGCAGGGAAACCTCCCAGCTCAATGGCCTTGGCAATCAGGAGTGAGAAATCCCTGCGGTCGGAGATGTGGGCCACTCCAGGCCAGGCCACCAGCCCGGTAGTGAATATCCTGTCCATATATGATGCTTTCGACTTCTGGATGCAGTTTGTGGTCATGAGTATGGCGCCGGGAAAGCGCTCGAACTCTTTCTGTTGATCCTGCCAGGCGCCGCCGTAGTTGCCGGCCAGGTGGCTGAATTTCTTCAGGTTTGGGTAGCCGTGAGCCGGGAGCATCTCGCCGTGGGTGTATATCTGCACGCCTCGTCCTTCGGTCTGGCGCAGCAATTCATCCAGGTCAAGGAGATCATGTCCCGAGATCAGGATGGCCGGTCCTTTTTTCACTCCCAGCGCTACCTGAGTAGGGACGGGGTGACCGAAATGTCCGGTGTTGCCCTTGTCCAGCATTTCCATGCAACGCAGGTTGACCAGGCCCAGTTCCATGTTCAGCTCCACCAGGTCGGCTGTGCCCAAACCTTCATCAACCAGTGCCGCCAGGGCCTTGTAGAAAAAAGCGGAAACAACTTCATCGGTTTCTCCAAGGATGCCGGCATGGTCGGCGTAGGCGGCCATGCCCTTCAGTCCGTAAACCAGCAGTTCGCGCAGGCTGCGAATATCGGGGTCCAATTGCGGGTTGGCCATGATGCCGGCCATGGCGCCCTGTTTGAGCAGCCCTGCCATGGTCCCGGCCGGAATGAATTCCACCGCTTCCGCAAGCTGCCCGGAAAAAGTCCGTCCGTTCTTTTTTAAATAGAGTTCATGAAATTTATCTTTCAGGGTTTTCTTGATCTTGTAAGAACTGTCGATCCAGTCCTTGAGGCGCTGGGGATCGAAGTCGACGTTGGTCACGGTGGTGAACAGGGCTTCGATCACGAAAAGATCCGTGCGCCCGTCGGCGTAGCCTAGTTCGCGCAAGCGCTGGCCCAGAACGCCAATGCCCTTCAGTTCATTCATCAGCAGGTCCTGCAGCAGAGCTACTTCAGGGCTCTTGCCGCAAACACCGACGCGGGTGCAAGCTTGGCTATTGCTGGTTTGTTCGCATTGGTAGCAAAACATGTTCATGGTTTTCTCCTTTTAGTTTTTTTCAAGCAATTGTCCTTGCAGCGAGATCGTATATTCGTGGAGCGGTATTTGTTTGCCCGACTGGGTCAGGGCCCGGCGCACCAGGGTCACCGTACCCGTACAGCAGGGAACTTCCATGTGCACGACATGCAATGAGCGGATCGGGTGCAGGGTGAAAATCGCGGTCAACTTGTCCAGGTACTGCTCGATGGTATGGTCCAGTTTGGGGCAGAAGACGACTGGAATTTTGTTTTTGACAAAGTCATCGTGAAAGGCGGCATAGGCGAAGGGAACGCAGTCGGCCGCGATCAGCAGGTCGGCGTTGTCGAAAAAAGAAGCCTGGGGATTGAGCAACTGCAATTGCACGGGCCAGGTTTTCAGTTCCGAGGGGGCGGCGGCCATCGGCGTGGCGGCGGCGGTCGGCGCTTCGTCGCTGCGGCGGTCGTGCTGGCGCGAACCCGGGCAGCCATGGGTCTCCATGGCGGCCGTTGCCGGCTCCGGCGCGCAACAAGGCGGGGCTTCGTGCGGAACAGGGAGGGGGATGTCATGGTCGCGCAGGTACTGCCGTGCCTGTTCAAGATACGTTTTTTCATTATGGGCGGCAAGATGATCCATATGGGCGCGGATGACGTTTTCGCCCTGGCTCACGATATTGGCCATGACCCGCATCTCGTCATAGGGCTCGGCTTCCCGCTCCTCGACGTGGATGGCGCCCAGCGGGCAGGTGCCGATGCAGGCGCCCAGCCCGTCGCAGAACAGGTCGGAGATCAGCCGGGCCTTGTTGTCGATGAGCTGCAACGCCCCTTCGGGACAATTGGGCAGGCATTGGCCGCAGCCGTTGCAGACCTCGGTGTCAATGCGGATTATTTTCCTTTTCATGTCAACCTCCTATGGGTATGCTGATGAGTGTTTCCAGAGAGCGCCACAGCTTTTTTCCGGCCCGCATCAGGTCGAAGCCGTAGCCGCTGACCCGCCACTGCATGACCAGCAGGCGCAACGAGCCCATGACCATGGTGAACAAATGCTCGGCCGGAAGGTCGCGTATCTTTTTTTGCTGCTTGCCGTTGCGGATGGTCGTGAGCAGCAGGCGGCGGTGGCTGCCCAGCACCTGGTGTATCTTGGCTGCAAGTTGCGGATCGTTCTGGAACAGGTTCTCGGCGAACATGACCGTGGCCAGAACGGGATCACCGGCAAAGGTGCGGCAACGGTCGAGGAAAAACAGTTTGACCTTGTCCAGGCTTTCACAGTCGCAGGCGTTGATCCGGGCGAGCAGCTGCGCCGAACTGCGGGCAAAAAGGTCGATGATGGTACTCAGGATCTGCGCCTTGTTCTGAAAATGGCGGTATACCGCCGCGCCGCTGAAGCCTACCCGGGCGGCGATGTTCTCGATGGTCAGCGCCTCCAGTCCCTGGTCGCTGATGATGTCCAGGGCGGCGGCGATGATCTCTTTCTGTCTGGCCGTGATTCCGTTCATGCTCACTTCCTGTTAGTTAACAATCACTAACATAACCATTATAGTATCAATTAAATGTTTTGTCAACTTTCATCTCAATTTTTATCTCCCCGGGCGGTTGACAGGGAAAAGTCCCTGTGTTACTACTGGGCCTTGCAGCGGATTCCCGGAAGTTTTTCCGTTCCGGACCCCTTGGCAAAGCCGGATCAATGCCATGAAGCAGATGAACGTGGAACCTTGTTTGCGCCCTGGGCATGAGCAATACCCTTGGAGATTTTTTTTCGGCTACCTGGCCGCGGCCATCCTGTTCCGCTACCTTTGCCACAGTCTGATGCTGATCCCGGTCCTGCTCAACGAATTGCGTCCGGCCCCCACCGTTCCCGACCTGCTCCTGTCCCTGGTGCCGCGCCTGGACTGGCTGGCCCACATCAATTATTACCTCTGGATCGCCTGTTATTTCCCGCCCGCCCTGTACCTGCTCTACCGCGACCGCAAGCTTTTCGCCCGTTTTATCATCCTGGACGGGATCATTTCCCTGAGCCGCGGTTTGATGATCCCGCTGACAGGCCTGGGCCCGCCGCATGGCGTCGACCTTAACGCCCTGCGCCCCTTTTCCTTGTGGACGACCTGGTGGCAGCTGGTCAATCCTTTCCGCGCCCTGATCGGTGACACGGCCGGGGTCTACCTTACCAAGGACATGTTCTTTTCCGGACACATCGCCACCACGTTCCTGCTGTATTTGTTCGCGCGCCGGCTGGGGAAAAAGGAATCCCGGGCATTCCTGGTTCTGCAGATCTTTTCGCTGCTGGTGGTTTTCTTTTCGCACCTGCATTACACCATCGATGTCATCGGCGCCTATGCCATTACCTTCACCGTCTTCACCCTGGGCAACCGCTGGCTATGCCGAAACTTCCCCCGCTTCAACTGCCAGGGCTTTTGACAAAAAAAACCGCTTTATTTACAATCAAATAATAAAGGAGGGTCATATGGGTGTTTATCTATCCAAACGTGCCGATTACGTAAAACTGTACCTGGCTTTGTGGCTGGTCGCTTTCATTGGTTTGTGGGTGAATTTATTTCGTGAATTCAGCGAACCGTTCCGGGTCACTACCATTTCCTATTTCCTGGTGTACCTGGGGGCCTTGACCGGCGCCTATTTTATTTTGGCGCCGCTTTTCAAAAATCGGGCCATCACATTTGAAAAAAGCAAATGGCTGCCGTTCATGCCGGCCTTGCTCCTGCTCCTGCATTGGCTGTTCCAGCAAATGGACCTGATGTTCGCCCCGGGCGGACGCTTGGACTATTTTTCCTTCAACATCCTGGTAAGCCCGCTGTTCGTCCTCTTCCTGTTTTTGGGCCTGCTGCTTTACCTGCTGGCCGCTCAACCGCAGATCATGGACGCCGTGTTCGTCGGCATGAAAAACTCGCTTCGTCTTTTTGTATCCATTGCTTTCCTGGCCCTGGGGCTGATCAGCCTGGCCCAGATCATTCAGGCCTTCTCCGCCCTGGTCAAGATCGGCACCAGCAGCAACGCCTGGGGTAATTATTCGCGCCTGGGCGTGTTTTCAAGCGGCGGGCTGCTTGTGGCCCTGTTGCTCAACCTGGTCTTGATGCTGGTCCCGCTCTGCGGCTGGGTGCTGCTGCAGAAGCTGCTTGGCAAAGCAACGCCCAAGTGGGACAAAGTACTCAAACTGCCCTCGCGCTGGTTGGGCGCCCTGCCCCTGATCCTTATCGGCCTGGCCGTTCTGGCTCAACCCGAGACATTTTATCAACCCTGGTTCATCATCACGGCCATTTTTTCATTTGTCGCCATTCTGGTCAATTTCCTGGCTGCCAGCCAGAATCCTGTTGCCGTCGGCATCGTCAAGCTGGCCGAATCGTTCTTTTTCTATCCCTACCGCTATTTCCGCAAGATCGTCGCCTACGGCAAGAATGACCTGGAAGTGACCGAGAACGAAAACGCGGGAATCGATTATTTTTGCTACACCATCAAGGGTTTTATCTGCATTGCCATCCTGGTTTTCTGGATCCTGTTGGCTGTTTATCCCATCCTCAAATACTATGGGCTGAATTTCCTCACTTTGCCGCTGCAGCTCGATTTTTTCCCGATTGACAATTTTCACGGCCTGCTCATCTACCCGCTGGCTTTTTTCATCTTCGTGCCCATATACGCCCTGCTCATCACTATTTTCTATGAAGTACTGACTACGCTGCTGCAGATCCTGGTCAAGATCAACAAATTCTTCAGTAAGCTGCTGGACAAGAAATAATTTAAATTGATTCGGGAATGTGTGTAGGGGTTCAATATGAGATCAAGCAGATTGGTTTGAGCCCCTACTTTTTTTGAGCCAGTTCGACCTTAAGCCAGATCTTGCGCTCGGTTTTGAAATTTTCGCGGGGTATGCCGCGGCCGGGGGCCGGGCGCGAACGGTCCAGATCCGTTTTAGCCAAACCGGGCAAGGGCTCGATTTTCCATAGCAGGCCGATGCCAAGGGCTTTGCCGGGATTGTGGTTCAGTCCCGGCCACTCAGCCAAAGCCTGGAAGGGAATGCGCCACTGGTAGGCGAAATCGCCCCAATCGGCGGCCAGGCGTACGGCCGGTCCCAAAGAACCGTCGGCGCTGATGAAGGTTTCTTTGCCGCTTTTGCGGTTCACTATTTTCAATAGCGTTGCCGCGCTGGCGAGCGGGCGGGGCGCTGGCGGTGCGGCCGCTGCCCCGGCAAGGTTTTTTTGTTCGGCAGGCCGCGCTTCCGGCCCCGGAATTTTTCGCCGCTCCTGATCACTGACATGGACCAAGCCGAGGTTTTGGGCTTTGCCGCCGTTTGCGTCCAGCCACAGGGTCAGACGGGCGCGGCTGGGAGGCCGCTGGCGGTGGCTGATATCGGGTGAGAAAAAAATATACAGGAAACGCTCGTCATTTCCCACTCCGACCATCATGCCGTTGTCGAACAGATGGCTGGTGATCCTGTTGCTGAAATCGGCCATCCGGCCGTCGGAACCGGTCGGAACGGCCAGCCACTGTCCAGGGATATTCTGCAGGCTGCGGCAGCCCTGCTGGGTGAAAACAAACGCCGATGCGGCGAGGATAAAAAGCGTCGAGCGCATAAGCGACTTGTACCATCTCATTTTGCCGGCCTCCTGAAAAAAACTGCTATCATAATAGGTAACAATCGCCGGCAACGATTCTTGCGGGACCGCAGAATTTATTTTCTTTTGCCTGCAGGGAAATGAAAAACCAGGCTGAAAAAGAAGCCTGGATGGCAGGGGAACCGTGGTGTCCTATTTTCCTCCAGTGTCCGCGGCCCCGGCTTGGGATTTTTTTTTTGCCCATGACAGGGCGACCGTCAGAAAAAGGAGTTCCGCGACGACAAACGCCAGCAAGCCCCTGGCCGCCCCGGAAGTGAAACCGTAAGCGTGCAAGCCCACGCCGAGCAGGTTGACGCCGAACCAGGCCATGACCACAGTGATGATCGCCACGATGCTGCCGGCAGCCATGCCGAGTTGGCCGATCCAGCCGGCCAGGCGGGCGTGAAACAGGATGGCGCACCAGATGATGATCAGCAGGGCGCCGTTTTCCTTGGGATCCCAGCCCCAGAACCGGCCCCAGGACTGGTCGGCCCAGATGCCGCCCATCACCGTGCCGATACTCGTGAGCGTCAGGCCGAAAGCCAGGGCGGCGTACATGGAGCGGGCCGTGCCTGCCGCCGCCGGGGAGCGCGGGTCAAGCAGTTCCTGGACGAGGACCACGTGGCCGATGATGCCGGCGACCACGCAGCCGGCGTAGCCGAGTGAAATGGTCACCACGTGGGTGGCCAGCCAAAGATTGGAATCAAGCACGGCCGCCAGCATGCCCATGGTGTCGCCGTCCAGGCTGTAGCGGCCGGCAATGACCAGGAAAATCAGGCCGCTGATCGCCCCGGTCAGGATGCCCAGCGGCTGTTTTTGCCACCAGGCCATAAGCAAACCCATGGCCGCTCCGGCCCAGGCGACGAAAATAAAGGTTTCGTAGAGGTTGGTCACCGGCGGCCGGTTCATGATCAGCATGCGGGCCGCCAGGCCGAACGTATGGAACAGAAAGCCGAGAAGCAGGCACAGCCAACCCCAGCGATCGAGATGGGTGCGGGAGAGCGCCAGGGAAAAAATGAGCAGCAGCAGTGCCAGCACATAGATCAGTTCCGCTTTGAAAAAAGGGTCCAGGCGGTTGTAAAAAACTTCCAGGGAGAGCTTGCCGGGGGTGATGGCGCCAGGCGGCAGCCTGTTGCGCACCGACCGGCTGAAGGAGTCCAGAGCGCATTTGAAATCACTTCCGTCAGCCTGCACATAGGCCTGGGCGGCCTGGGCCAGGAGGGAAATTTCCCGCTGCATGGCCGCCGGCAGGGAAGAGCCGCGGGCAAAGGCCTGGGCGGGACCGAGCCACTGTTCGTCAGGAGAACCGGCAAGCGGCAGCAGGGCCGGCAGCGGCGGGGCGCGACGCGGATCGCCGGACGCCGTTTCTCCGGGCCGGGCAAAGTGAAACGCGTGCAACAGGCTGTTGAAAGCGGAAACATTGTAAAAAAGACGGATGATCTCGTTTTCGACCCGGCCGCCGCTAGCTTCATCCTGTTCCGTGTAGCGGAATGCCAGCTCGTGCAGCCTGGCCAGGCCGGGGCGCAGCTGCGCATAACTGAAGCGGCCGCGGCCGTCTCCTTCCATGCCCAGTGCGGCCAGCACGTCGGGCTGGTTGATAAGAAACAGCTTGTCTTCCAGTGTTTCATCGGGGACGAAGAGGACGCGCGCCAGCCAGGCGCAAGCGTCCATGCCGTTCAGGGTGGAACGTCCGGAGAACTGCTTGAGCAGGTTGCGGGCGTACGTGTCCAGCGGCTTTTTTCGCCCCTGCTCCAGCACCGCCAGGCGCCGGAACGGTTCCAGCGGGAAAGGGGCGGCCGCCCGGGCTTCATGACCCGCGAGCCAGCAGGCCAGCATGGCAAGAACGATGATCTTCTTCATGGCCGCACCCGGCCGGGGCGAGTTTTTTTTAGCGCGGCGGCCATCATGGCCAGGAAATGACCGGCCAGCCCCAGGAAGAGCAGGGCGCTGGCGATATAGGGCAGCCAGCGTCCCGAGTTGCGCACCACCGAGAATGTGGAACTCTCTCTCCCCATGCCGTCTTCCGCGTACGATGACTGGTAGAAAGTGTAATCGCGGTAGCGCAGCGGCCGGTTCATGGAAATAACCGCCCGGCGGCTGGTGTTTCCTGATACGATCTCGACCCGGCTGGAAAAACTCCTGGGGATGCCGCTGCCCGGATGCATGGTCTTTTCGAAATCGAGCAGCTTGATCTCGATCGGCAAAAAGACCTCTTCCGGGGGTGGGGCGGGCAGGGTCTCCTCCGCTCCGACGCGGACGGCGACATGGCTGCTTTCTCCTTCGCGCAAGGTGAGGAAATATTCCTGCGCCGTGACCGCGATGAAAAAACCTCCGCTTAAAAACAGCAGCAGGCCGTAGTGGACCAGAAGCAGGCCGGCCTGGCGCCAGCGGTATTGCAGGCGAAAAATGACGGCCGCCAGCAGGTTGATGAAAAGGAGGATGCTGATGAGCAGCAGGCCCGGCAAGGGGACGATCCCGAAAAGCCAGATGATCCAGGCGCCGAAAATTTCACGCTGGGCGGCGTAGACGCCGTTTCCAGCCTGGTAGACGGTGCCGGCAATGACCAGCAGGCCCAGCAGAAGGAGGGAAACGACCGTCAGTTTCAGGGAGGCCAGGGAACGGCCGAGCGCATGCAAGCGCTGGACCCTTCTCTCATTCATGGGTGCATCTCGTCCGCAAGGATGGATTCATCCTTGCTTTATACCATAATTACAGCGGTAGTGGCAATCGGGCCGCCGGCGCCGGTCATTGCCGCGTCGTCTGCCCCCTTTTCTCCAGCTCGCGGACGATGGCCAGGTTTCTCCTGGCGTTGGCGTCGGTGCCGTCCAGGGCCAGGGCGGCGAGGAATTCGCGCTTGGCACCCTCGCGGTCCCCCAGCTGCAGCAGGGCGATGCCCAGGTTGTTGTGGGCGCTGGGCAGGAACCGCCCGGCGGCGATGACCTGGCGCAGCGGTCCGACGGCCATGTCCGGGTAGCCGCAAGTGACATAGGCGGCCCCGAGATCGTTCAGCAGGGCGGGGTCGTCGGGAGCGGCGCGCAGCTGCTCCAGGATGCTGCCCAGCAGCGGATAACGGGCGGCGGCCGCCCGCTGGCGGAGAAGGCCGCGGGCGAAATTTTTGCCCCACAGGGCCGGCTCGTTTTCCGGCTCCACGCGCAGCACCTGCTCGAAGTGGCGGATGGCTTTTTCCAGTTCGCCCGTCCGGCCATACAGGTCCCCCAGGTGCAGGTGCGCCTTGACGTCGTCGGGATAGCGCTCCAGGATGCGCAGGAAGCAGCGGCTGGCTTCCTGCGGCCTCTGCTCCTGCTCATAGAGCACGCCCAGGTTGCCGTTGACCTCGGGGTTGAGCGGGTCGATCTCGGCCGCTTTCAGCAGCCATCCCTTGGCCGCCACCGCATTTCCTTCGTTCAGCAGCTGGGTGCCCAGGTTGTAGTAGGAGTCGATGCTGAAATCGCGGCTCATCGGCCCGACCCGCCAGTTGCAGAACAGCAGCAGCGCCGAAAATCCGGCCAGTGGCAGGAGCGCCTGCCGCCAGTGCTGCTGCCGCAGAAGGCTCCACAGCGTCAGCGTCCCGTAGGCTGCAAAGGCGGCCAGAAAGGGCAGGATATTCAGGCGGTAGCGGCCGGTGACAAAGAAAGCCAGCAGCACGGCCACGTGGACCAGGATGAAAGCCAGCAGCAGTCCCGCCCCGGGGACGCGGCGTCGCAGCGCCAGGGCCATGCCCAGCAGCGCCAGCGGCAGGAGCAGTCCGAAGGGGAAGGCCAGCCATTTTTTCCAGACCAGCAGGGAGAGGAGCGGCGAGTATTGCCGGAAGGGGTAGATGTCCTGGTCGCGCATGATCTCGTTGCCGTTGGCGAACAGGCATAACTTTTTAAGCAGCAGGCGGGCATAGCCCGCCGGGTCGGCGGCGATGAGTCCCAGGGCCTTGTCCATGAAGTAGGCGGACTGCCCGCCGGCCTTGTGAATGCCGAGGCGGATCGGCTCGTTCAGCAGCCGGTCCCACTCGTATCCCGGCCGGATGGCGAGCTTGCGTTCGTAGTCACTGCCGGTGCTGAGATAGAAATTGATGCCGGCATTGGTGCTGACGGGGACGAATTCGCCCCCGACCCGCCAGTTGCGCCAGGTGACGGGGGCGATGGCCAGCAGCAATCCGCCGCAGAAGGCGCAGCCGAGCAGCAGGCCGCGACGCAGCCCGGGCCGGCCGGGTTGGCCGCGCCAGCGTCTCCAGGCGTACAGCGGCAGGACGAGGGCCAGGGGCAGGATCACCGACATGGCCAGCGCCGACAGTCCGAGCAGGACGCCGCAGAGGCCGGCCCGCGCCAGGGTGGGCTTTTCCAGCACGGCGAGGAGGGCCCGGGCGAGGAGCAGGTTGAGGAACACGATCAGCACCGGGGCCAGGAGGTCCCCTTCATAAAAGATCATCGGACCGTACAGGGAGAAGATCATCGCCGCGGCGAACCCCACGCGGCGGTCGAACAGCCGACTGGCCAATCCGTAAAGCAGCCAGGCGCTGGCTGTGCCCGCAGCCATCTGCAACAGGCGCACCAGCAGGAGGTCGCGGCCGAACAGGGCGTAGATCAACCCCAGAAAATAGGGATACAGCGGCGGCTGGAAGAACGGTGCGGGGATGGGTACTTCGCCGGCGGCGATGCGCACGGCCATTTCGTCATAAGTCTGGGCGTCGACGACGGGGTGGTTGAAGAAGGGATTGGCGGCGATCTGCTGGAGATAGACGAGACGGACGGCCAGGGAGAGGGCCAGCAGGATCAAGATGGAACGGAGCGAGGCCCGGTCTTGGGGCGGCTTCCCCGGGGCGGGGCTTTCAGGCTTCGCTTTGCGTTTGTCCATTTATTACCTGCGGCCGATGAACATGATACATCGATACGAACGATATTGCCAACAAAAAAAACCCGCCCCGGGGGACCGGGGCGGGCGGGAAAACGTTCACGGACCGCGCGCGGCGCGCGGCCCGCTTGAAAATGTCTAGAAAGCGAACTTGATGCCCAGCGTGGCTTCCAGGGGGGGCAGGAAGCGGTAGCCCATGCCGAAGCGCGGGTCGAGCTGCTCCACTCTGGACTTGACGTCGACGCCATCCAGGAGGTCCTGGTCGCTGATAAAGACGTCATCTCTGTTGTAAAAGCTGAGCAGGCGCTGCGCCGTCTTGGCGTCGGTCACGTTGCGGACGTTGAGTGAGAATTCCAGGTTGTTCTTGCCCAGTTTCAGCGCGTACTCGGCGTAGAAGTCGGCGGTGACGGTGAAGGGGGAGCGCAGGCCGGTGTCGAAGCGGTTGTAGGGGTAGTAGCCCTGCTGGCCGTTCACCTGGATCTCGGTCGACAGCGGCTGGCCGGAGTAGGCATTCACCACGCCGCCCAGGGTCACGCCAAAGGGGAAAACGTAGGAGGCATAGGCCTTGAGGTAGTGGGGGCGGTCGGTGTTCATCTTGCCGGCGATCGGCTTCATGTACTGGTCGTAGGAAGTCATCCACAGGTCGAAGTAGCGGTTGACGTTGGGATCGTTGCGCTCAGCCTCGTCGGAGCTGTTCAGGCCGGCGTAGTTGCCGGTCAGCTGGCTCCAGGTGTAGGAGAGGCCGCCGAGCCAGTTGTCGCTGAAGCGCTTTTCCAGGGAGAGGTTGACGGCATAGTAGTCGCGGGTGGCCTTCTGCGGAGCAGGGATCCCGGCGGGCAGAATGCCGTTCGAAATGGCGATATCGTACTGGTTCTTCACGTAGTCGCTGCCGGGATTGGCGATGAAATAGGTCTCGCCCTCGGGCATCAGGATGCCGATGTCATCGATCGCCCACAGCAGCTTCTTGTTGACCAGGCGCACAGAAAGGGACAGGTCGTCGTTGATCTTCTTTTCCAGGCCGAAGGAAATTTCGCGCTGGGACATGGGCTTCATGTCGGGGTCGGTCTCGTTGATCGAGGGGATGCGCCAGTTCTTGTTGCCCAGGTACAGGCCGGGGAAATTGCCGTTGACGCCGATCTGGTCCCAGTTGGGGGTATCCAGCTCATAATATTCGCTGATCCAGACAAAGCCGCCGTAGGAGCCTTCGGGCAGGGCGAGCTTCATGCAGTCCTGGAAAATGCCGAAGGCGCCGAACACCTTCAGGCTGGAGTCGCCGAAGACGTCGTAGATGAAGCCCAGGCGGGGGGCCAGCTTGTCGCCCCAGCCGAAGTCCAGGGGAACGATGTCCTTGAATTCAGGCAGGGAGCTGAACGCCGGCACCTGTTCCTTTTCGGCGCGCAGCCCGAAGTTGAGGGTCAGCTTGTTGGCGATGGTCCAGGAATCCTGGAGGTAGAATGCCCAGCGGTTGGACCTGGCCTTGTCGATCATCTGGCCGAAGGGGGTGCGGTTCTCATAGTAGCCGTACTTGCCGAGCCAGCCGGCATCCACCGGGCTGCCCGGGATCTGGTTGGGGAAGGCACGGCCGACATAGAGCCTGATAACCGGGACCGGGGAAGTGCCGTTGTAGTCGTCCATGATCTGGTTGTAGGCAAAGCCGGCCTTCCAGGAGTGCTCGCCGGCCAGGTTCATGAAGTAGTTGACGTCGATGTTGGCGCTGGTGCGCGTGTAGTTGGCCTTCGACAACTTGTAGAAAAGGCCCCAGGTGTAATTGGACCAGCCGTAATTGCGGACCTTGTCCTCCGGCCAGCCGTAGGCGGCTTCACCGCCCGCATTGTACGTGAAATGCTGATAGTAGATCCCCGGGGGGTCCATGACCGAGGCGTCGTTCTGGTTGTAGTAGCCGAAGCGGCCGGACACCTGCAGATTGTTGCCGATGGTATAATCCAGGTTGGCGGAGGTGGACCAGGTCGGGGAGTTCTCGCCCATCTGGTCATAGGTGAAGGTGGAGCTTCCGATCGTCTGCCAGTCGGGGAAGTTGGTATTGGGGTCATCGCCCGGCAGGCCGCCGCGCCATTGGTTGTTGTTGGCGATGAAGGAGGCCGACAGGCGCATATTCTTGATCGGCTCGGCCGACAGCTTGATCGAGCCGTTCATCCATGTGTCCTTGCGCTCGTACGAGGTCAGCGGGGCGCCGGCCACTTCGTCGAAGTTGACGTCGCGGTTGGTCTGGCGATACACAGGCAGGAAGGAGCCGAAGAACCACAGCTTGTCCTTGAGGATGTAGCCGCCCAGGCTGAGGCCGCCCTCCAGGCGTGAGAAATCCTGATTGCTGAAGTTTTCGTAATTGAAATACTGGGCTACGGTCGGATCGTCCGGCTTCAGGCGCAGCACGTCGCGCATCTTGCCGCGCAGGGCGCTGCCCTGGAAGTAGCCCATGACCTCGCCGTGGAACTGGTTGCCGCCCGAGCGCGTGACCACGTTGACCACGCCACCCATGGAGCCGCCGAACTCGGCCTGGTAGCCCGAGGCCTTGACCTGCACTTCGTCGATGAAGTCGAAGGCGGCCTGCATGCGCTGCTGGGCGCCGCGCACTTCGCCGGTCTCCATGCCGTCGACGTAGAAGACGTTCTCGGCGCCGCTGGCGCCGTCGACCGACAGGCCGCCGGTCATGGGCTCGTTGTAGACGCCGGGGACGGCCGTGACCAGGGTGCTGAAGTCGCGCCCCTTGGGCAGGTTGTTGAAGAGCTCCTTGGTCAGGGTCATGCCCTTGGCCGTGCTCTTGACGTCGATCAGCGGCATCTCCCCGGTGATGGTGATGACCTCGTTCAGGTTGCCGAGCTTCATCTCGATCTTCAGGCTGGCGGTCTGCTCGGCGACCAGCGGGATGTTTTCCCGCACCACGGTCTGGAACCCCTCCAGGGTGAACACCAGCTTGTAGGTGCCGGGCGTTAAATTCAGAAGCCTGAAGGTGCCGTTCTCGTCGGTGACCGCCGTCGCGTTGCCGACCAGCTTGGGGCTGGTGGCTTCGATGCTGACGCCGGGCACCAATGAACCGTCTTCAAGTTGTACCGTGCCGAAGATCTTGGCAGTGGTCTGCTGGGCGCTCAGCATTCCCGCGAGCAGGAGCACGCTGAATGCCAGCAGGGTGAACCTTTTGACAATACTCATTTTGTTTGTCCTCCTTTTTTTATTTGACAAAACATCCAAGGTGTTGCAAGTTCCATGCCAAGGGAAGCGGATGGTTTGAAAACAGCCTGGGGAATTTTTAGTGAACCTGAAAAACTTGAATGGAAGAGGGTTTGCCAGCCAGGACAGGTCGCGGAGAACATTCACCGCAAAGAGTCTTTTCTTTTTTATTGCCCCTAAAAAATACAAATTATTAATTTTTATTTCAAAAAACAATTAAAAACTCAATTTATTGAACTGCGGATAAGGACTGGCCGGAAAAATATTGCGCTGATTGAAAAAAAAACTCCTCAAAAAGCATTGGCCGGGCCTGGTTCAAGAAAAAGCGGGTTTGCCTTTTGCTGCTTTCTTGTCAAGCGGAACGGGTAGTGTTATAATAAATTAATGATGATCAATTCAGTAAGTGCAGTGAGGCCGATGATGAAAAAATTGCTTGTGGTTTGCAGCGTTCTGATTTTTTGCTTTTCACTTCATGGCGAATCCGAGAAAGAACTCATAAAAAAACTTCCACCGCCACACCGCGTCTGGCTCACGGAAGAGGTGGTATACATTATTTCCTCTGTTGAAAAGGAAGTTTTCTTGCAGCTTGAATCCGACCGGGAACGCGACACCTTCATCAGCGCCTTCTGGAAACAGCGCAATCCCACTCCCAACCTGCCGGAAAACGAATTTAAAAAAGAGCATTACCGCCGCCTGGCCTATGTCAACAACTGGTTCGGCAAGGATTCCCCGGCCCCGGGCTGGCGCACCGACCAGGGCCGTATCTACATCACCCTGGGTGAAGCGCATTCGATCGAACGTTACGAAAGCGACAACGACCTGGTTCCTACCGTGGTCTGGTTCTACCAGGGCATGGCCGCCAAGGGACTTCCCGATTCCTTCAACGTGGTTTTTTTCAAGAAGGACGGCATGGGAGAATATGAGCTCTATTCTCCCGTCAAGTACGGTCCCCAAGCCTTGATGCGAAACTTCGAGGGCGATGCCACTTCTTATGAGGCGGCCTATTATGCCCTGCTGGATATACAGCCCCAGCTGGCTACCGTCTCTCTCTCACTGATCACCGGTGAACCGCTGGGCGTGAATCCCTCCATAGCCTCGGAGCTGCTGATCCGGCAGAAGATCCCTGAAACCCCGCAGCGGAATATCAAGAATATTTACGCCAGCAATTTCCTCAAGTTCAAAGGGCAGGTCGAGATCGACTACGCCGACAATTTCATGGAGAGCAGTTCCCAACTCAATGTTGTCCGCCACCCATCCGGGCACTATTTCATCCATTACCTCATCGAACCCAAGCGCCTCTCCTTTGAACAATACAAGGAGAAGTATTACACCACCCTGGAAATTTCCGGCAATATCTCCGACCCTTCCGGAAAGATGCTCACCCAGATCTCACGCCGCATTCCCCTTGAATTGAGTGAAAATCAGATGCGCATGGTCAAGGACAAGCTTTTCAGTTTTCAGGACATGATCCCGGTCATCCCTGGAAGTTATCGCCTCACCATTTTCCTTAAAAACCTTACCACCAAGGAATTCACATCCCTGGAAAAGGATTTTGTCATCCCCGACCGGGAAAAATTGGCGATCTCGACGCTGCTGCTGGCCAACCGCAAGGCCGCCGCCGCGAGCAGTGTTGTCATCAAACCTTTTATTTTCGACGGCAGCCACCTTCTACCTTCGCCGCGCAACGATTTTCTCGCGGCCGACAATCTGGAACTCTTTTTTCAACTCCACGGCCTGAGCGGGGACTTGATACGGGCCGGCTCCCTGGAAATATCCCTTTTCCGCCGCGGCGAAAAAGTTTTCACCAAGGAACGGCTGCTCCGCGATCTTGGCTCTCTGCCCGACGTGCTGGAAACCCTGCCACTGAAGGGTCAATCCCCTGCTTACTACAATCTCAAGGTGTCCCTGCTTGACCAGAAAAAAAGCGAGATCGCGACCAAAAACGCCGATTTCTACATAACGCCGCAACCCTCCCTGCCCCGACCCTGGGTCGTTTCCGTGCCCACAGCTGTCGGCGATTTCAGCGTCTTTCTTAACGAACTTGGACGCCAGTACGTTCAGAGCGGTGATCTTGATAAGGCCCGGCCCCTTCTGGAATCGGCTTTCCGGCAAAACCCCGACAGCGTCCGCTTCGGCGGCGATTATTGCCAACTGCTGCTGCAGAAAAAGGAATTCGCCAAGGTCAAGGCCCTGGCCCTGCCCCAGGTCAAGGAAAAATCCCGTTTTGAATTCGCCCTGCCCCTGGGCCATGCCTGCCAGGGCTTGAACGAATTCAACGACGCCATCGCTTTCTACGCGGACTTCATCACCCATTTCGGGGCCAACATCAATGTCTTCAACCAGATCGGCGAGTGTTATTTTCAGCTGGGCAATGCGGCGGAAGCCCTGAAGGCCTGGGAAAAATCATTGGAACTCAATCCCAAGCAGCCGCTCATCAGGGAAAAAGTCGCTGGTTTGCAGAAAACCGCCAAATGAGACCGTCTAATATAATGCCGGAGACCGGCAATTCAATATGGAGGTTAGCAAGATGAATAGAGATTACAAAAAGCCTTGGTGCGTCCTGGCCTGTGTCCTGGTCGTTTCTTCACTCACTTTTGCCCAGGCCGGCCGCGGCAAGGGGCGCCTGAGCGGCAACGTGGTCGACGAGAAGGGCGAACCCATCGTTACTGCGGAAGTGAAGATCGAGTTCGAGAAAGGCGGCCTGGTGGACAAGACCACGGTCAACAAGAAGGGCGAATGGAGCTTCATCAGTCTGGGAACGGGCCAGGCCATCGTCACCGCTTCGGCGGAAGAATTCCTGGACAGCAGCCTGAACATTCACGTGCAGCAGCTGGAACGCAACAAGTTCGTCACCCTGGTCCTGAAGGAGGACAAGGAAAAAAAGATCCGCCTCAAAGATGCGGGCGCGCTGGAGGAATTGGAAAAAGGCAACCAACTTTTCCAGGAACGCAAGTTCGACGAAGCCTTGCAGATCTATCAAACCTTCGCTAGCGAAAACCCCAAGGTTTACCAGATCTATTTCAATATCGGTGATGTCTACCGCGAGAAAGGTGAATTCGACAAAGCCAACGAGCAGTACGCCATGGCCCAGGTCAAGGCCAAGGAAAAGGCTGATGTCGTCCTGCAGGCCAGGGCCCTGGCCTCGTTCGGCGAGATCTGCCTGAGGCAGGAAAAATTCAAGGAAGCCCAGGAATTCTTCACCCAGTCGATCGCTCTCAACCCCAAGGACGAGATCCTGGCCTACAATGTGGCCGAGATATTTTTCGGACGCAACCAGACCGACAAAGCCATCGAGTATTACCTGCTGGCCATTCAGATAAAACCCGAGTGGAGCGAGCCCTACCTGAAATTGGGCTATGCCTATCTGAACAAAGGCGACATGGCCAAGGCGGTCGAATATTTGAACGGCTTCCTCACCCACGACCCCGAATCGCCCCAGGCGCCGGTGGTCCAAAGCCTGATCGAATCCCTGACCAAGGCCAAATAACCAGTAGGGGTTTGATGAATCAAACCCCTACCTATTCACCCATCCCCTCTCTTTCAAAATGAGAGGGGAGTGCTGTTTTCCCCTTCTCTTCCCAAGAGAAGGGGGTAGGGGATGAGTTGGGAGCATTCAGAAAATTTGTTTGTTTTAGATATCTCTCAGAGATTGAGTTAGGAAGGAAAAACTCACCCCCATCCCCTCTCTTTTAAAATGAGAGGGGTTTTTTTTTCTCTCCCGGGTTCGGCATGGAGGGAGAACGGCTATTAATACTGATATTATATATATGGAAACCCCTTTCGGAGCGAATTGAGTATTCTGGTGGTTTATCCAGGGACGTATACGGAATACTGAACTCACCCCCTGACCCCCTCTCTTCCCAAAGAGAGGGGGAAGTGCAATTATGGCTGATGAAGCCCTTTCTCTTTACCAATCACTAATCACCAATCACGAATAACGAATCACGAATTGCGGGGGGATGAGTTAAGAGCACGATTATCCTGACATTAGAACAAGCCAGCACAAGTTGGATCATTCGTAACGCGTAACACGTAACGCGTGACGAGAAAGAGAAGATGTCGAGGTTTGAGGTTCGAAGTAGAAGAAAAGATCACAAGGAAATTCCAGATGTAGGGGTTTGATTCATCAAACCCTTGCAGTCAGGTAATATTCTTCTGAGTCTGGATTGATATCTGCCTGGGGCAGGGAACGCAGATCGATCTGCGTTCCTTCAGAAGAAAACCTATCATGCTTTTGTTTAGAATATTAGAACTTGGAATTTATTTGGAATTTTCTTAAGTACGGGAGGGTTTCACCCCCTGAAGGGGGCACGAACCCTCCCCTACATTCCTCTCCCCCCATACCCCTCTACCTCTCGAACTATTCCCTCGTCCCTTACTGCCGGGGGGCGATCTACGGGCAAAAAAAAACCCCGCCCCCCGAAGGGGGCAGGGTCTTTTAAGTCCGCTAATTTAAACGATTAGCCGACGTTTAGAAACTGAACTTGAAGCCCAGGCGGACAGCCAGCGGAGTTCCGCGGACGCCGTCGCCGTAGAACCACGTTTCCTTCTTGAACAGGGGATCCAGCTCGATGTCGGCGATCTCCCAGGTGGAGCTGTTGGCGATCTCTTCGTAGCTGGGGGCGGTGCCGCCGTTGTTGTAGATCTGGTAGATCCTCTGCGCGGTGCGGCTGTTGGTGACGTTGTCGACGTTGACGCTGATGTTGAGGTTGTTCTTGCCCAGTTTGAGGTTGTATTCGGCGTAGAGATTGGCGAACCAGAAGAAGGGGGTGCGGCCCAGGTCGCCGCGTCCGAAGGGCAGGTAGCCCTGGACGTCCATGGAGTACTCGGTCGAGACCGGGATGCCGCTCATGGCGTTGATGACCGTACCGAAGGTCAGGCCCATGGGCAGGGAGTAGGAGCCGTACAGTTTGACGTAGTGGGTGCGGTCGCCGGGCATGACGCCGTCGATCTTGTTCATCTCCCTGTCAAACGCCAGGTACCAGAGGTCGAAGTAGCGTTCGACGTTGGGGTTGCTGCGGCCCAATTCGTCGCCCGAGGCCAGGCCGGAGTAGTTGCCGGTCAGGCGGCTCCAGGTGTAGGAGATGCCGCCCATCCAGTTGTTGGAGAAACGCTTGTCGAGGGAGAGGTTGAGGGCGTAATACAGGCGCTTGGCTTTGGGGATGTCCGGGGCGTTCTGGGGGATCGATCCGGTCGCTTTTTGTTCAGCCCATCTCGCCTTGATGTAGTCGCTGCCGGGGTTGGTGGTGTAGTACATTTCGCCGTCGGGGGTCAAGATGCCGATGTCCTCGATGGCCCAGAGCAGGTTCTTGTTGACCAGGCGGGCGGTAAAGGCCAGGTCTTCCCTGAGTTTCTTTTCGACACCGAGGGAGATTTCCATCTGGCTCATGGATTTCATGTCGGGGTCGGTGGTATCGAAGGAGGGCATGCGGAAGTCGAAGACGGCCAGAGGAGTGCCGTAGTCCCAGCCTTCCATGCCGATCTCGTCCCATTTGTAGGTGTTGAGCGGGTAGATGGCGCTCGACCATAAGAATCCACCGTAGGAGCCGGCGGCCATTTCGAGCTTCATGACGTCATAAAAGAGGCCGGCCGAACCGAAGACTTTGAGACTGGAGTCGCCATTGACGTCCCAGATGAAGCCTAAGCGCGGAGCCAGCTTGTCGCCAAAGCCCCACTCGATGGCCTTGACGTCTTTGTAGTCGGGGTTCGAGCTGTAGGAGGGGATGTATTCGGCTTCGGTGCGCACGCCAAAGTTGATGGTGACGCGGTTGGCGATGGTCCAGGAATCCTGGAGGTAGAGGGCCCAGCGGTTGGAATACGCTTTGTAATAAGCCCCGTATGGACCGGAATCTACGTTGCCGCGCGCGGAGTAGTAGCCGTAGGTACCGCGGCCATAGTTTGTACCGTATGCTTCATAATCCCTGTTCCAGCCAAACAAAATATAGGGAAAGGCCGCGGAGTTGTCATAATTCTGCCCCTGGCGCACGAACTGCACGCCGGCCTTCCAGGAGTGTTCGCCGCCCAGGTTGAGGAAGTAGGTCATGTCGGCGTTGACGCTCATTTTTTCGTTCAGGGCCTTTTTGAGCGCATAGGGTACGGCCGATGCGCTTCTAAAACCAGCACTACGCTGGTACTCATCGGGCACGCCCGGCAATCCTCTGTTGGTGGTGCTGAAATAACCGCCGGGGGCTTCCGTCAAGAATCGCCAGTACGGTTCGGTCGGATCAACAAGAATACCACCTTGGTCGCGCTTGAAGTAGCCGGCGCGGGCGCTGACCATGAAGTTGTTGCCCGCGGTGAAGTCGGCCGAAAAGCTGCCGGAGAAGTTAGGATAGGAGTAACCATACTCGTCGTAGGAGACCTTCGGGGCAGGGTTGCCGCCGAAGGCGTTGTTCAGATCGCCCTTGTAATTGTAGAAACTGTTGACCAAGGAAGCGGTCACGCGCAGGTTCTTGGCGGGCTGGGCGGTGAGCTTGCCTGAGAAGTTCCAATAGTTTTCGGTCCGTTTCCAGTCTTTGACCGTGCCGCCGCCGTAGTCGACTGTGCGGGTGTTGCTGTAGTAGACGGGCAGGAAGGAGCCGAAGAACCACAGCTTGTCCTTGATGAGGTAGCCGCCCAGGTTGAAGCCGCCTTCGAGGCGGCTGTCATTGTTGTCGCCGATATAATCGACGTAATCGTAATACTTGGCTTTGCTGACGTCCACCTTGTCGTAGTCGAGGCGTTGACTGTAGGGCGCGCGCAGGGCGGCGCCGCTGTAGAAACCCAGGATCTCGCCATGAAATTCGTTGCCGCCCGAGCGGGTGACGACGTTGATGACGCCGCCCAGCGAGCCGCCGAATTCGGCACTGTAACCGGAAGCCTTGACCTGGACCTCGTCGACGAAGTCGAAGGAGGCCGACTGGCCGTTGGCGCCGTTAACGATGTTGGTGACGTCGGTGCCGTCGATGTAGTACATGTTCTCCAGGCCCGAGGCGCCGTCGATCGAGGTGCCGCCGAGCATGGGCTCGTTGGAAACGCCGGGGATGGCGGTGATCAGCGAGTCGAAGTTGCGGCCCTTGGGCAGGGTCTGGAAGACCTCTTTGGTCAACGTCATGCCCTTGACCGTGCTCTTGACGTCGATCTGGGCGACCTGACCGGTGATGGTCACCATTTCCTCGATGTTGCCGAGTTTCATGGAAACCTTGATGCTGAGGGTCTGTTCCAAGCCTACCTGGACGCCGTCCCGAATGACGGTCTGGAATCCCTGCAGGGTAAACACCAGTTTGTACATACCCGGAGCCAGGTTAAAAAGCCTGAAGGTGCCGTTTTCGTCGCTGACCGCGGTGGTCTTGCCGACTAATTTCGGGCTGGTGGCCTCGACGTTAACGCCGGGGACCAGCGAGCCGTCTTCAAGCTGCACTACGCCAAAGATCTTGGCCGTAGATGTCTGGGCTGTCAGCAGTCCTGCGCACAGGAGCAGGCTGATCGCCAGCACAGCGAACCTTTTGGCAAAATTCATTTGTTTGTCCTCCTTTTTAGATTTTTAGACAAATCACTAATAATATAGCAAGAACCATGCCAAGTTGACAAAGGGGGCGGCTATTGTCAATCGGAACGGAAACAATTTATAGAAGTGCGCTTATCAATGGTTTCGCCCGGGGGAGGAATGAAACCGTATCGCTGATAGCGAGAGTAGTTTCTCTGAAACCCGGAAAAATTCAAATAATTGAATAATTATTCAAAAAACAGAATTATGGTTGTTGGAAAACTGGGGGATTCCACTTTTGGGTCATTGAAAAGCGGCTGGGTGAGTAGCAAAAAAGTGCCGACCGCCGCTTGGGGACGATCGGCACGATAAAAAACTGATTCTATAATACGATCTTGAAGGTGAATTCCTGCAAACCCTTGGTTTTGGAAACATTGTCCAGGATTTCGATCTCCAGGACATAAGCGCCGGGCTCGAGCAGCTTCTCTTTGCGTTCCGTTTCGACGCCTTTGTCGTTCTTGGTCACCTCGGTGTAGGCAAAGGCGATAGGCTGGCTGATGATGGGGCTGTTGACGGTCTGCGGGGCCATTTTGTTGACCTCCTTGCCGTCTTTCTTGAATTTGTAGGTGACCTGCAGATTCAGTGCCTTGGTAGCGCTGTCGGGTTTGCCGCCGAGGATAAAATAAAAAAGGTCCAGGTTCTCGTTGGTTTTGAATTCGTTTTTCAGGTCTGGCGCCAGCAGCAGGGTGTTGTAAACAAAGGAATTTTTATGGATGATCAATTTCGTTTCGGCAGCCTGCATCATTTGCAGGTCGCGCACCGAAAAAACCGGGGTAGTGACGAGCTTGTCATTGATGCTGGCGAAATCAGGGATGGAAAATTCAGTATAGCAGGCAGCGATCTTGGTGAAATCCGACGTGCTGACAGCCAGGGCCAGCAGATAGGCGCCGGCCGGGTAAATATCGCCGGCGATGGAGTAATAGTTCAGGGCATCGGGCTGGAACCCCTGCTGGTTTTCCTCCAGGTCGAAGCGAATGTTGCGTTCCTTGACGATCTCCCCGGGCACGCCGTTCTCCATGCGGTAGACGCGGATGAAAGCCATGTGATTGGCTTTGAGCACTCCGGGAGCTTCCGCTTGCGATGAAAAATCCAGGTCGGAGTTCTTCATCTGGAACAAGAAGACCGGGTAGGCATGGTTCTGCTGGGCGGGCAGGTACAAGGTCTTCAGGTAGGTCATGGGGATGTCGCTGCGGTTCAGCCGGGTTGAGACGCCGGCTGCAAACACGGCGGCAACCTCGGGGGAGATGAAGAACTGGCCCTGGTTCTTTTCAGTGGCGGGTTTGCTTTTTGCGGCCGCCAATTGCAGCGAGATCAACAGCAGTACGGTCAGCGTCGTAACAATAGAGTTCCTTGCTTTCATTATATTTCTCCTATAAATTACATCTTGATCTTGAGCTCTTTCTGGACCTGGCTTCCGTCGGCGGTATTTACCAGTGTTGTTTTGGCGGTGTACTGGCCGGGAGGGAGCTTGAGGGCGAATTCGATGATGAAAGTCTTGCCCAGCTGTTCCAACTTGTTCCTGTCAACGGAAACGGGATGCAGTTCTTCTTTTTCCAGGACTGTTTCGCCCGCTGCGTTGGCAACGAGCACCTTCAGTTTGATGCGGGTCTCCAGGGCTCCACTCTGCTCGTTCTGTACCAGGTTGGTTACGCGGTAGGGGACCTCAAACAGCAGCTTGGCCTGGCCGGGGGCGTCGGCTTGCAGGGTCAAAACGAAATCGAATTGGCGGATGTTGCGGGTGATGCCCGGCGGCTTGAGTCGCATCTGGGTGATGTTGATCATGCTCATTCTGCGGGCACTGCTTGGTTCAAGCTTGTATAAGCCTTCGCGCTCATAATCGACGAAGATGATCGGGAAAAATCCGTAATACCATATCTCGACCGGCGGGTCGTAGAAACTGTAGCCGCTGGGGAAGACGTCGCGCCGCTCCGGCTCGCCCAGCAGGATGTAAATGCGGCCGCGGTCGCTCAGCCAGCCCGAATCGCCGCCGCGAAAAAGGTGGTTGGCGAAGTCGATGCGCCGGTAGTATTCTGTGCGGAATTCGTTTTCCGGTGTGGTGGGGTCGGGGTCCCTCTGCTTCCAGAATTCTTCGATGAACTGTTTCCTTTCATCGGTCTGGGTTCTCATGAAGATCTTTTTTTCCTTTTTGCTGATCAAATAGCGGACTTCTGAAAGGAATTGCCTGTCTTGGGGAGGCAGGGTGCGCACTGCCCGGCTGCTGCCGGAACAGGAAGCCAGCAGTTGGATAAGCAAAAAGATTCCCAAGCCGGGCCTGAGCGCCTTCCGTGCCCTTCCCTTCTGCGGCTGCGGCTGGAAATGGACAGGGGACAATCCGCCAGTAAATCCCAGCCATGAAAAAACATTTTCTTTTTTCATTTGATTTTGCGATTGGATCGATTTTCAATTATATCATAATTTACATTTCTTCGCAAAGCGCTATAATGGCAATCATGAAAAAGCATCTTTTGATCCTGTTTTTATTTGTAGCGGAAGCACTACTGGGTTCAACAGCGGAAAAACTGGAAACCGTGATCCAGAACAAGGACTGGCCGGCGCTGGCCGCTCGGTTTGGCGATGGCAGCCATCAACAGGCAGCCGTCTATTTTCAGGAATGCCAGAGGGTTGCCTTCAGTTCGCTGCGCCAGAACAACCTGATGTTTTTTGCCCGCTTTCGGGACTACGCCGAGATCGGCGAGATCACTTTCGCTTTCGAAAACGGCTTGTACCGGCAGTTGACCCTGACGCGCAACATCAAGCCCCTGCATTTCATCCAGGCCTTTTCCCGTTATGACATATCCAACCGCACTCTGCGCATGGGCGACGCCGAGATCTTTTTTAAAAAGGGAGTCATCTACCAGGGGCTGCCCATGGACAACCTGTTCATTTTTTACGGGGAATGGACTTTCAGTGTCCGGCCTGAAGACAAAGAGGAGCGCTTGACCCTGCGCAGCCTGGAACGCAACGAGCAATTCAAAAAGGATGCCCAGGCCGGGGTATTCATTTCAAGCCGGCCCGAAATGGTCTCCGGCCTGCCCGATCCGCAAGCGGCGGGCGAACCGCAGGAGCAGGAAGCCAAGCTTCTTTATGAAATTTTTCAGAAAAAGTGGGGGATGCGCATCCCTTTTTTCGATGAACTGTGGTATTTGCCTTTTGCCGCCGATTTCAACACCGCCATCTTCTTCCGCAAACCGGGAAAATCGTATTTCCGCTATATTTTCAATTCCGCTATTTCTCCCGACACCAGCCTGGTGCTATTACCGGAAAACAAGTTTTATTTGAATTACAATGCCGTACAAGGCCTTAAATTCACCACCCAGGCGGTCGATGAGCTGGAAAAACTTCAGTTGAACCTGTTCTACAACCCCAAGGTCCATTTTCTCTCCGGGACAGCCGTTCTGAATTTCAAGGAGCCTGCGAATATCAAGACGGTCAACCTTGCTCCCGGGCTGGTTGTCAAGGGCTACGGCAAGTCACAGCAGAATGAACTGCAGTTGTTCCAGCGCCAAGACACCTACTTCCTCCTGGGACCGGAACTGAATAAATTCGGTTTTTACTATGCCGGGAGCATCCAACCCAGCGATGATGACGAAGAACCGCCCCCTATCGGCATGAAGAACCGCGGGCGCGGCAACCGCGGTCGTGTTTACATTCTGAAACGCGACCAGGACTTCTATCCCAACCCGGGCCAGCATTTCTTCCCAAGCCGCGTCAAGGTTTCACTGCCGTTTCCCATGCATTGCCTGGCCTCGGGGAGCCTGAGCTCGCAGCGGAAACTGGGAGACCACAACGAATTTGTATATGAAAGCCCAGGCACCAAGGGAGTCTCCCTGGTTTGTGGAGACTTCGAAAAATTGCTGACCGTCCCCAGTAAATTGCCAATCCAACTATACGGCCCGGCCAAGTTGAGGCTGAGGGATTTTTTCCCCGATAATGCGCTCCAGGGCTATTTTGATTTCCTGCTGGAAAAATTCGGCATGCTGGAGGTCCCTGAAGTGAACCTGTTGTTGCGCCGCTACCATGATTACGGCGGCTGGAGCAACCAGGGTTTTGTGATCTTCAATCTCCTTGATACCCGGGTCCTTGATGACGACCTGAGCGTTGTCCGGCGCATCCGCAGCGATAGTCCCGTGGTCTTCTCCGATGTCAACCGCGACAGCATGGTCCATGAATTGGCCCACCAGTGGTGGGGTGGCGTCATCTCCTGGAAATCCTATCAAGACATATGGTTGACCGAGGGGCTGGCCCAGTTCTCCACTCTGCTCTACCTGCAGGATTTCCTGGGTGAAAAACAGTTCCGCAGGGCGGTGGCCAGCACCAAAAGGTGGGTTTTTCGCAAAAATGACGCCGGACCGATCATCTACGGCCAGCGCATCGCCAATCTCAGTGAGGACCTGTATACCTACCAGAGCATCATCTACAACAAGGCGGCCCTGGTCTTTCTGATGCTCAGGGATATTCTGGGCGAGGATGAGCTGCTGGACCGCTTGCGCCAGGTCCTGGCCGATTTCAAGTACCAGAGTCTGAGCACAGCACGCTTCATTCGGCATATCAGCCAGGACAGCCAACGCCTGCGCAAGTTTTTCAAAGGCTGGATCTATACACGCCAGCTGCCGGAAGTCAGTTATCAGGTCAACTGTAGCGGAGCGAACGCCGAGATCACCTTCAGCCAAAAAAACAGCGATTTCGTTTTTCCGGTCAGCGTAAGCATTGCCACGGCCGACGGCAAGTACGTCCGCACCCTGATCGTCGAGGAAAAGGTCCAGAAATTCAAAATAGTTGAAAACACCCCCATCCAATCGATTGAAATCGATGCCGGGGTTGCACCTATTAAATTGCTGGATTAATGAAAAAGAAGCGTCTGATTACGATTGTTTTGGCTGTTTTTTCATTCTTGGCTTTCATGGCGTGCGGCAGCCGAAAAACCGATCATTTCAACCTGCTGGTCATAACCCTGGACACCACGCGAGCCGACGGCATCGGCGCCTATGGCAACCGGGATGCCGCCACCCCCCATATCGATCGCCTGGCTGAAAAAGGGATCATGTTCCGCAATTGCTATACACCGGTCCCCTTGACCCTGCCTGCCCATTGTTCGCTTTTCACCGGCCGCTATCCCCTGGCCCACCAGGTCAGGAACAACGGAACGTATTTTCTGCCGGAAACGGAAACCACCTTGGCCGAGATACTGAAGGGAAACAGCTTCCATACCGCGGCTTTCATCGCATCCTTCACGGTATTGGCCAAATTCGGGCTGAAGCAGGGTTTCGAGAACTATGATGAAACTTTCAAGCAAAAACAGGTGACCCTCAATTACCACGATGAAATTCCCGCGGATGAAATAACCAGGAAATTCACGGCCTGGCTCGAAAAAAACCATGAAAAAAAATTTTTCACCTGGCTCCATTTTTTCGACCCGCACAGCCCGTATCAGCTTCACCCCGAAGTGGACAGCAAGTTCTCCCGGTCGGAAAGGCTTAAATATGAAGGGGAAATCGCTTTTGTGGACATGCATGTCGGGAAAGTCATTCGGCTCCTTGATGCCAAAAAAATATTGAAGCGAACGGTCATTGTGATCGCGGGAGACCATGGGGAAGCTTTCGGGGAGCACAAAGAATTCGGTCATGGAATATTTTGCTATGAAGAGAGCCTGAAAGTCCCACTGATCCTTTACAATCCCATTTTATTCGCAAAAAGCAGGAAGATTGACAGCCGCGTCAATCTGGTGGATGTCCTGCCTTCGCTTCTCCACTACTTGGCAATCAAATGCCCTGAAAGAGTTCATGGAAAAAGTTTTCACAACCTGATTGCTGGGGAAAAAGAAAAGCGGCCAAGGGATGTGTACTTCGAGAGCCGTTTCGGCATGGAAACCAACAACTGGGCTCCCATCACGGGAATGATCGTGGACGATTACAAATATACCTCGCTGATCGAGCCGGAACTGTATGACCTTGGGCAGGATGCCGCGGAACGGATCAACCTGTACAAGGAGAAAAACATTCTTGCCAAAAAACTTGATAAGCAGCTGCGCCAGTGTATCATTGACTATTCTTCCTCCGAAAAAACAGGCAAGCGCGAGCTCAGCCAGGATGATTTTGAAAGTCTGAGATCGTTAGGTTATATCTCTTCCGTTTCGGCAAAAGCCAAGGAAATGATCGATCCCAAAAAAGGGTTCGACCTCTATGCCCAAGTCGAATTGCTGAAGGAAAAAGTCAAGGCCGGAAATTATCCGCAAGCGCAGGCTAAACTTGAGCAGATCATTTTGGGCAACCCGGGCGTGCAACTGCCCAATTTTTTTGAATTGGAATTTACGATAAAAAAAAGGACGGGCCACATAGCCGAAGCCTTGGCCGCATTGCAAAAAGCCATCACTGTTTTCCCGGACCATGAATCGTTCAAAATGATCCTGGCGACGGAGCTATTTTTTCAAAATGAACATGCCCGGGCCCTGAAGTTATGCTGGGACGTCCTGAAAAAAAATCCCCGCTTCGCCGCCGCTTTGATTTTGCTGGGAGACATTTCCCGAAAACAAAACAACCGGGCAGAAGCAGTCGAGTTTTACAATCAAGCCTTGAAAATCGAGCCGCAGAACACGCGCTTAAAAGTCGTATTGTCCGAACTGGAGAAGGGATTGGGTGATCACCAGCGTGGTTTCCCCACGGCAGCTGAGACCAAAAATGATGAGCTGAATTTGCCGGATGCAAGGCGTATTGAAGCCATGGCGGAAACGGCCTTGGCGTTGATCGATGGCAATCGGCTGGATCAGGCCCGCGAGATTTTAGAAAAGCTACTGCGATTGGACCCGGAGAATGCCGATGCCCTGGTCAATATCGGAACTGTTGAATTCCGGACCGGCGCATTTGCGAAGGCCATGAAGTATTATCAAAGAGCCATCAAAATAAACCCCGGGCACGCCCTGGCTTTCAGCAACATGGGCATGGTTTATTTCAGCTTATTTCAAAGGGATAATGGTCGTTCAATTTTGGAACTGGCCTTGCAGTATTTCAATAAAGCCCTACAATTGGATCCCGGTCTCGCTGACGGCTATAATGGTCGCGGCGCCGTTTATCTGGCTTTGAATGAAGCCGAAAAGGCCATCACTGATTTTAAAAAAGTAATTCAATTGAAACCAGAATCTGTTGATGTGTATTTCAACATCACATATGCTTTGATAAAAGGCGGACGAAAAAAAGAAGCAATTGATATATTGGAGCGGTTCAAGAAATCTTTTTATGAGAAACTTAATCCCAAGGATCAAAATGAGTTGAATCTTTTGATTTCGGAGATCAATTCTTGAAATATTCGCATTGCCTGAGTGGGATTGCGCCCCGGATCGAGGCTTAAAAGCAAACGATATGCGAGCTATTTAAAAAAATTACGGTGGAATTTTTATTTGTTTGTTCTGGATTTTATGGCTGAAATGAGGTATCCTATTGGATTGAAAGAGAATAGTTGACCTAAATTTAATGAGGTTTTGATGCTTGGAGATTCGCTGATTGAATCGGGAAGCAGGGGCGAGCGCAGCCGCAAATGGCTGCTCATGCCCATTTCGCTTCTGATTCATGCGCTGGCCATCGCTCTCCTGGTGGTCGTCCCGTTGTTGCTGGCCGAAAAAAATCTGCCTGAGATCAAAGTGACCAATGTCTTGGTCATGACTCCGCCCCTGCCGATTCCGCCGCCGCCGCCGCCACCGCCACTGGGCAGAAGGAGAGGCTCCGGAGCGGGGAAGGCCGCGGCCGAGAAAAAAGTGGTAAAACCGTACGTTTTCACCGGCAGGCTGATCGCCCCAATCGAAGTACCGGTGACCATCGAAGCAGAAGATGACAGCGATTTTGGCGTGGAGGGCGGAGTTCCATGGGGAGTTCCCGGCGGCGTTGAAGGCGGTGTGGAGGGCGGAGTGGTCGGCGGCGTACTGGGCGGAGTGCTGGGCGGAACCCTGGCCAACGAGCAACCCTTTTTCGTCAGCGGCAAAAATGTGCCCAAGCTGGTCAAGCAGGTCAAACCGGAATATCCTCAAGAGGCCTATGCAGCCCGCATGCAGGCGGTCGTCATCGTGGAGGCCGTGACCGACATATACGGCCGGGTGAGCCGGGCCCGGATCATCAGCGGCCATCCCGTTTTCTACGAAGGGGCGCTGGCGGCCGTCCGCCAATGGCTGTACGAACCATACATCGTCAACGGCATTCCCCGGCCGATCTATTTTACCGTGACCATCACCTTCGGACTGACCTCCAATTAGCAAGCGCGGTTGCTTATTTTTTCATCCTCTCTCTCAACGTCTGTGCAAGGAATTCTGCCAAGCGGGGAAGCGTTTTTTTTAGCGGAGCGGAAAGCCTGTTCCCGGGCAGCAGGGTGCGCGGCTGCACGCCGACCAGGATAACCAGGGCGGGAAGCGAAGCGCCGAGGAAACGCATCAGCAGGCGCAGGGGCAAATGGTGGCTGGTCATGTCGCCGACGGCAATGGAACTTTCGTCGGCCAGGAAGACCGTTCCGGGGGGGAGGCGGTGATCCACGGCGTCGAGCAGGATCACGTGGCTGGGGGCGAAAGCGCGTATGACCCCCGTGAAATTTTCCGGGGCTTCGCCGCCGCTGGCGATGCGGATGTCAGGATGGGCCGGAAGTTTTTTGGCCAGGGCCCGAGCCAGGACGACTCCCAGGCGGTCGTCGCTTTTCCAATTCATGCCGATGCCGAGCACAAATATCTTCTCCGCCCCCCGCAGCTGCGCCCGCAGTTTTTCCGGAAAACCCACGACACAGGAGAACGGCATGATCGCGTTGTCTGCGGGCGGTAAAGAGGAGGATTTTTTAATGGTGATGGCCGGGGATTACTTGTATTCGATCTTCAGCTGGTGGCGGTCCAGGACGGCCAGTTCGAATTCTTCGTTCATATGATAGGTTTTGGTCGGGCAGGAGTCGACGCACTGGGCGCAGTGGATGCAGCGGTCGTTATGCAGGATCATCTTGAATTTTTTTTCGGTTTCGGAGACGCGGATGATGTCAATGGCTTCGGCCGGGCAGTCGGTGACGCAGATCATGCAGCCGATGCACTTGGGCGGGTCGAAGACCACGTTGCCGCGAAAATCCTTGGGCACCGGGGTTTTCTCGAACGGGTACTTGACCGTGGCCGGTTTTTTGAAAAGGGCACGCAGCAATTCAGGTAGAAACGGGGCGATTTTGATGCTCATGATACCATCCCTTTGATGACGATGACAATAAAAAGTTGCAAAACGGCCAGCGGCGCCAGCCAGCGCCAGGAGAAATTGATCATCTGGTCGATGCGGATGCGCGACGTGGCGGCGCGCATGGCGGCCAGCAGAAAGATGATGAAAAGGGTCTTGAGAATGAACCAGGCCAGACCGGGGAGCAGGCCGCCCGGGAAGCCGCCCATGAATACGGCGGCGATCAGACCCGCGCCCACGACCATTTCGATGTCGCCCAGCAATCGGAAAAAAGCCAATTTTTTACCGGAATATTCGGTGAACTGGCCGCCGACAATTTCGGTTTCGGCGTGGGGGATGTCGAAGGGCACCCGCTCCAGCTTGGCTTGCAGGGCGATCACGGCGATGAAAAAGCCGATGAGGTTGACCAGCATGAGCAGCGGTTTATCCTGGAAAAAGCGGGCGATCTCCAGTATGCGCCAGGAATCGGCCAGAACGGCCGGGGAGAGCAGGGCCAGCAGCAGGGGGATTTCGTAGCCGAAAAGCATGGTCAGTACGCGCGTGGCGCCGATGGCCGAGAAGAAGTTGGTCGAATGCCAGCCGGCCAGGAAAAAGATCAGCGTCGGCAGGCTGAGCAGGTAGAACACTACGATCAGGTCGCCGGGGAATGAGTTGAAAGAGGGCGCTTCGCTGTAGTGCCAGACCGGAAGATATAGGGCGGCGGTGCAGACGATGGCCAGGGCGAACACGGGCAGGGCCGAGAACATGTGTTTGTCGGCTTTTTCCGGTACGATGTCCTCCTTGGCGAAGAGCTTGATGATGTCGGCGACCGGCTGCAGGATGCCAGACCTGCCGGTGTGCAGGGGGCCGATGCGGTTCTGCATGCGGGCGTAGAGTTTGCGGTCGAACCACTCGCAGAAAGTGGAATAAACCATCAGAAAAATAAGACCCGGATAGACCAGGATGTAGAGAATGGGCTTTAAAATGGCCATACTGCTTCCTTTTTCTTTAAATTGTCTTTCTTGAACCGTTCGTTCGCCATCTGCCGCAGTTGGCTGAACGACAGGACGCGGCTTTCGCCGCTGCGCTGGTTGTCCATCTGCACTAGCCGTTCGGCGCAGCAGATGCAGGGATCGATTGCAGCGAAGATCAGCGGGATATCGGCGATGAAACCGTTTTTGAGCATCGCGATGGTAGCCGCATAATTGGCCAGCGTAGGAGCCCGCACTTTCAGCCTTTCCGGCTTGTCCGAGCCGTTGCTCTTGATGTAATGGACGTTCTCGCCCCTGGGGGCTTCGTAACGCGAGTACACTTCGTTCTCCTTGACCTTGCGCGGCGCCTTGACCTTGATCGGGCCGTCGGGCAGGTTTTTAAGCAGGAATTCGATGATTTTGTACGATTCCATCAATTCCTTGACGCGCACCACGGTCCGGCCCAGGACGTCGCAGCTGTCGGCGGTCGCAACCTCGAAGGGTATCTCGTCATAGACGGCGTAGGGATCGTCCTTGCGCACGTCCATGGGCACGCCCGAGGCGCGCAGGGTGGGTCCCACGGCGCAGAGGGCGATGGCTTTTTCCTTGCTTAACTTGCCGACGCCGGCGAGCCTGTTGACGAAAGTGGGTTCGCTGGCGCCGATGTGCAGATAATATTCAGTCCTCTTTATCAACAGGTCCAGGGAGTCGAGAATTTTCTTTTTCTGCAGTTCGTCGATGTCGCGGCGCACGCCGCCGAAGGTGTTCATTGAATAGTGGACGCGGTTGCCCGTGATCCAGTCAAGGATGTCCATGACCACCTCGCGGTCGCGCCAGGTGTACATGAAGAACGATTCGAAACCGGCTTCCTGTCCGGCCACGCCCAGCCAGAGCAGGTGGCTGTGCACCCGTTCCAGTTCGCAGACCAGGGTGCGGATGTAGAGGCCGCGGCGGGCCGGGACCAGTTCCATCAGTTTTTCCACCCCCTGGGTGTAGCAGGTCTGGTGGGAGAAGGAACAGATGCCGCAGATGCGCTCGGTCAGGTAGAGGTTCTGGATGAAGGTCCTGCTTTCGGCCAGTTTTTCGATGCCGCGGTGGTTGTAGCCCAGTTTCAGGTCGGCGTCGCGGATGATCTCGCCGTCCAGGGTCATGCGCAGGCTGATCGGTTCGTGCAGGGCCGGGTGCTGCGGGCCCAAGGCGACTTTGAATTCCATCATTCACCTCCGGGGATGACTTCAGCGGGGCGTTCGTATTGCCAGTCTTTGCGCAGGGGGTACTGCCCGGCCGGCCAATCGTCTGCCAGCAGCAATGGCCGCGGGTCGGGGATGTTCTCGACCACGAGTCCGAACATGTCCTGGAGTTCGCGCTCGTAAAGGATGGCCCCGGGAATGACCGGGCAGATGCTGGGAATTTTCGGATCGCTGCGCGGCGTCAGGATGCGTACATTGACCGTGGATATGTCGTTAGACATGTGGTAGATCACCTCGAATTGGTCGCCCAGGTCCACGCCGCTGATCGTGCCCACATGGGTGAAGCCGAACTGTTCCTTCAGGAAGGTGAGGACATCGTTCAGTTGTTCGCGTGCCACCCTGAGCTGGATACGGCGCGGCACCGTCAGGGAAATTTCCTGGATCTTTTCGCGGATATCGCTATTTACTTTTTCGACGATTGTTTCGGCGTTCATATCGACCTCATTACAGAGAATTGAGGAGCTTGACCACTCCGTCAATCAGGGCATCGGGCCGGATGGGGCAGCCCGGGATGTAGGCGTTTACGGGCAGGACCTGGTCGATGCCGCCCATGGAATTGTAGGCGCCGCGGTAGACGCAGCCCGACATGGCGCAGGCGCCGACGGCCACTACGAACTTGGGATCGGGCACCTGTTCGTAGATGCGCACCACCCGGTCGCGGTTCTGGCGGGTGATGGGGCCGGTGCAGATGATGACGTCGGCGTGGCGCGGCGTTCCTTTCAGCAGGACGCCGAAGCGCTCCAGGTCGAAGCGGGGCATGAGCGCGGCCAGGATCTCGATGTCGCAGGCGTTGCAGGCGCCGGTGTTCAGATGAAGAACCCACGGGGATTTGACCCGTGACCAGTGAACCAGTCTTTCGATCATGTTAATTCCTTGTGATCAGGGCCGCTACGGACAGGAAGATCATGCCCAGGTAGAACAGCCCGAAATAGGCGATGGGACCGGCCGGCAATGTCGCCACCACCAGGGCGGCCACGTGCATCATGGTAAAGAACAGGGCGATGAAAAAGAACAGCCGGTAGCCGAACTGCAGCTTGCTGCCCGGGATGTCCTCGCCGCAGTGGTAGCTTTTCAGCTTGCCGCCCACGGCGTTGACCTTGGGGGCCATGCGACCGGCCAGGAAGTAGATGATGTAAAAAATGGCCAGGAAGACCAGGAAAGCCAACGGCGGAGAAAGAAAGATTTCCATCCAGTTTTTCATGGTTTATCCCTTCAACTTGGTCAGTTTCCTGACGTCAAGGCTCTTGGTATGGCGGTTGATGTTGATGATGATGGCCAGGGCCGTGGCGATGACGGCCACATCGACGACAATCACGGTGATGGCCAGGCTCTGGGCGACCAGCAGATTATCACGGGCGTAGCCGCTGGCGATCAGTGCCAGGGTGATGCCCTTGGCGATGATCTCGACGCCGATCAGGAGTTTGACCATGTTCCTCATGGTCAGCAGGCAGTAGAGGCCGGCGCCGATCAGCAGGGCCACGAAGCCCATGTTCAATATCCACATGTTATTCATTCTTTCCCCCGTCGTGATTTTTTCCTCCCTGGCGGAACAAAGCCAGCACGGCCAGTACCCCGGCGAAGATCACTCCGATCTGGCCGACCAGGTCGAAGGTGCGCTGGTTCCACAGCACTTCGCCGAAAGTCCCGGTTTCGGAGCTGACCATGGCCGGGATCTTTCCCAGAAGATTTTTCATGACCAGGATGTCGATGATGATCAGGATCAGGAAAAATAGCGGGAATATCAGCAAATGGCGCTTGTTTTCAATCACTTCCTGGTCGCCGCGGGTCAGGGCGATGGTCGTGATGAAAAGGACCGTAATCAGGCCGGCGACCACCGAGACCTCGAAGACCCCGGCGTAAACGGCGTTCATCCTGAAGAAGATGACGGCCAGAAAAATGCTGGCCACGGCCAGGCTGATGGCGCTGCGAAGCAGGTCGCGGCTCAGGACGGCCAGTATGGAAAAGGCGACCAAACCGATCATGAGAAAAAAATGCATGCGCTTCTCCTAAAATCCGATAAAGTTCAAGGCGACGGCTACGCCGCCGCTCAAGACATCAGCGGCCGGCTGCAGCCAGGAATGGATGATCATGGGAAACACCAGGCCGACGACGATGCACAGCAAGGCCAGCAGCACGGTCGCGGCCGACATCCAGAACGGGGCTTCCTTGACCGACTTCCAGTTATCGTTCAATTTGCCGAAAAAGGCGTTATGCTGCAGGACCAGGTAGTACCACAGGGTAATCACGCTGCCCAGAACGGCCAGGAAAGCCAGAACGTGCATTTTGGCCTGCACCAGGGCGATGATGATCAGCAGCTTGCTCCAGAAACCATTCAGCGGCGGCACGCCGGCGATGGAGAGCGAGCCGACGGCGGAGGTGGCCGCGGTCAGGGGCATGCGCTTGGCCAGGCCGCCCATCTGATCGAGGGAGCGGGTCCCGGTCGACTGCTCGACGGCGCCGGCGTTCAAAAAGAGCAGGGACTTGAACAGGGCATGGTTGAACAGGTGGAAGAGGCCGCCGATGATGCCCAGCGGCGTGCCGATGCCCAGGCCCAGGACCACATAGCCGACCTGGCTGATCGATGAATAGGCCAGCATGCGCTTGATATCCTTCTGGCCCAGGGCGGCCAGGGCGCCGACAAAGATCGAGGCGATGCCCAGGAAGGTCAGCACGGAAGTCAGCGCCGGGGTTAGCCCGAAGACGTTTAAAAATATGCGCATCATGGCGTAGACGCCGGAGACCTTGATCAGCACTCCCGAAAGCATGGCCGAGATCGGGGCCGGGGCCGAAGGGTGGGCGTCGGGCAGCCAGGTATGGAAAGGAACAAGGGCTGTTTTCAGTCCGAAACCCATGAGGAACAGGCCGCTGCAAAAGCCGACCACGTATTTGATGTTCAGAGTCTTCAGGCCGGAAGCGACTGTGCCGAAGCTCAGTCCGCCGGTCAGGCCGAAGATGACGGCGATGCCCAGCAGGATGAAGGCCGAGGCCACGGCCGAGAGCATCAGGTATTTGAACGAGGCTTCCAGCTCATCATGCCCCTTGCCGAAGGCGACCAGGGCGTAGGAGGCCACGGCCGCGACTTCGAGGAACAAATAAATATTGAACAGGTCGCTGGTCAGGACCAGGCCGTTCATGCCGGCGATCATGACCAGCAGCAGGGCGTAGTAATTGGCCTTGGCGCCGTAATGTTCCATGTAATTGATGGAATACAGGGTGACGGCGAAGCTGACCAGCGAGATGGTAAATAGCATGAACAGGCTGAAGCCGTCCAGCAGCAGGCGGATGTTGAGCGGGCTGCCGAACCAGAACGCCTGCTGGATGACCCCGCCGTTGGCGATGAGCGGCTTGGCGCTGATGACCGAAAATACCAGCAGGAAGAGCATGACGGCGTTGGTCAGCAGATCGGGCAGGAAACGCTTGGATATCTTGCCCAGCAGGGGCATCAGGGCGGCCAGCACCAGGGGTACGATGATGAATAGAAATATCATGGCTCTTCTCCTACCTTAACAGGGCGCCGATGGCCCAGACGATGAGCACCAGCCCGCCAATGGTCCAGGCCAGGTAGTTGGCGTAGTATCCGTTGTGGGCGGCTTTGAGAATGCCGGTGCAGGTCCGGCCAACCACGACCACGATTTTTTCGTAGAAGAAATCGATGGGACGGTCCACAAATTTGAACAGGAACTGCGACAGCAACTTCAGGAACTTGATGCCCTGCTCGTAGAGGTCAAAAACGCGGGCTTCGGCCCAATTGTATATGGTGTTCAGCACGGGCAGATGGTGGATCGGTTCGGAAACCAGATAGGCTTTGTTGCCCCCGCTCTTGAAACCGTAGATGTGCAGACCCAGGGCGAGCAGCAGGCAGCCCATGGATATCATGGCGATGGGATTGAACAGGGCCAGGGCGTGGCCGCTGAAATTCAGGGTTTCGCCTGCCAGCAGATGGCCGCTCAGGATGGGCTCGAGGAAGAATTTTAATGGGATCCAGTTGAAGATGCCGAACACGACGCATAGGGCGGCAAGAACCAGGATCGGGACATATATCGGGCTTTTGTTTTCCTTGACCTGCGGAGTTTCCGGGTTGCGCGGACCGAAAAACACCGAGTGTCCGGCTTTCAGAAAGGAAGCGAAAGTGAGGATGGCCCCGACCCAGGCAGCGATTGTGAAAATGGTGTACCCGGTTTCATAGGAGCCGTGAAAAACCATTTCCTTGGAAACGAAGCCGTTCAGGGGCCAGATGCCGGAAATGGCCGCTGCGCAGACCAAAAATCCCAAGGCGGTGAAGGGCATGACCCGGTACAGGCCGCCGAGTTTTTTCAACTCCGTGGTCCCGGTCTGGTGTTCCACCGAACCGGCTGCCAGGAACAGCCCGCTTTTGTAAATGGCGTTGTTGATCATGTGGAAAATACCGCCGATGATACCGATGGGCACTGCGGTGCCGATGCCCAATATCATGTAGCCGACCTGGGAAACGGCGTGATAAGAAAGGAGTTTTTTCAAATCCTTCTGGATCAGGGCCATGAACACCGCCAGCACGATGGTGGCGGCGCCGATGATCATCAGCGTGATGCAGAATGGACTGTTGATTTCCAATTTATAGAAATCCAGGGTGATGCGTACCAGCAGGTAAATGCCCAGCAATTTTTCCAGCGCGCCCGGGATGAGGGCCATGACCGATACAGGGGCGTCGACGGCGGCGTCGGGGATCCAGGTGTGAAAAGGCATGGCACCGGCCTTGCCGATGGCGCCGATCATCATCAGGAAAAAGCTGACAGCGAGTAAGCCCTGGGGTAGCACCGAAATATCTGACATTCTCAGAGTTCCGGTCTGCGACCAGAGGATGGCGATGCCCAAAATCATGCAGAAATCGCAGAAGCCACCGATGATGAAGCTCTTGACCGCGGTGCGGTGGGCGTTCTTGCCGCCGAGGTTGATCAACGCGTACAGGGTGATCAGCAGGCCTTCCCAAAAGAAGATCAACGGCACGAAATTGTTGGCCAGGGTGGCACCGGCGGCCAGGGCCGCGGTTAAAAATATGTAGCCATAATATTCACGGACCCTGGAATTGCCGGCCATCTTGACCGTCGAGTACAACGTGATCAGAAAAACAAAGCCGCTCAAGGCCAGCAGGATGAATTGGCTGAACTGGTAGAGACGCAGTTCAAAATCGATGCCGTGGCCCAGCCAGGGCAGGGTGTAGAAAGTTTCCTTCTGGCCGAAAAAAGTGACGGCGATGTAGACGATGACGGCCGCGCCCAGAACGGCCACGGTTTCGCGCAGCCATTTGATGCGAGAAGGGAGGAGGAAAGAGATCAGGGCCAGCAGGAAAGGGACAAGGATCGGTATGGAAAGGTTTTGCGGGTTCATTGCATCCACCTTAAGATTTCGCCGGTTGCTATATTGACCAATTTCATGGGATAGGCCACGAAGAATCCGGCCAGCAGCGAGAGGATGGCCAGGACCACGACCACGAGTACCATGGAGCGCGATCCTTCGCGTTTATCGAATTTCGCTTCGCCCATGAAAACGGCGCTGAATACTCTAAAAAGATAATACATGGTCAGTACGGCAGCGAATAAGGCCAGGGCCGCCACCCATATTTGGCCGGCCTGGACCGCGCCGACGATGACCATGAACTTGGAAAAGAAACCCCCGAAAGGCGGAATGCCGATGACCGAGAAGGCGCAAAAAATGAAGGCCAGGGCCGTCCAGGGCATGGTCTTGAACATGCCGCCCATCTTGCTGATGTCGCGCTCGTGGGTGGCGTGGATGACGATGCCGGCGCAGAGAAAGAGTCCGGCTTTGGCCAGGCCGTGCATCAGGATGAAGAGCAGCGAACCGGCGATGCCCATCGGGTTCATCACGGCGAAGCCCAGGAAAATATAGCCGATCTGGCTGATCGTGGAGTAGGCCAGGATCCTTTTGATGTCGTTCTCCACCGCGGCCGCCCCGGCCGCGAGCAAACTGGAGAAGACGACGATGATCGGGATGGCCTGGTACCAGCCCTCGGGCAACTTGAATGTGTAGCAGAACAGGCGCACGTAAGCGTAGACGCCTATCTTGACCAGCACCGCCGCGTGCAGTATGGCGGTGACCGGGGTCGGCGCCACGCCGGCGTCGGGCAGCCAGGTATGCAGAGGCACGGTGGCCGACTTGGAGAACATGCCCATCAGGATCAGCAGCACGGCCGTGCCCGGGATCAGGGTGCCGCGCATGGCGGTGAGATCGAACGTGCCGGTCTGGTTGTAGATGAGGATGAAACCCAGCAGCATGAACACGGCGCCGAAGAACGTGACCAGGAAGGCCTTGTCAGCCTTGAGCACGTACTCCTTCACGCGGTAAAACCCGATCAATCGCCAACAGGCGATGGCGGCGATCTCCCAGAACAGGTACATGAAGATCAGGTTGGCTGAAAAAACCAGGCCCATCATGGCTCCGATGAAGAGCAGGACGATCAGGTAATATTCGCTCTGGTTCTCCTCATGGCCGATGTACCCCAGCGAGTAGATGACGATCAGGGCGCCGATGAAGGAGGAAACGATGGCCATGAACACCGACAGGGCGTCGGCGACGACGATGAAGTCGAGGCCCAGGGCCATGGTCTTGCGGAAGGTAAGCTCACCTCCTTTGAGAGCGAAGGGTATGAGCAGCAGGGAGAAGGCGGTGGTGGCCAGGGCGAGCAGCACCGACCAGAACGATCGGGCTTTTGCAGAGATGAGGCCGGCCAGGGGGATGGTCAGTGAACCGACAATGGGCACAAAAATCGTTAGTAAAATAATGATTTGTATGTTGTTTGTCATGATTTTTTAAAGTTCATTATAATAAATTAAATCGAATTGTCAAGGCAGCCTTTTTATAAAAAAACATTTTTTTCTTAATAATCGGATTTATAACTATTTGTTATAGTAAAAATGGCAACTTAGTGAATTTTTATTAGTTTTAGGTTGAATTTTTTTAGCGGATTAATAATAATGATCTATATAATATAAGGAGTACGGAGAGGTAAGGTGCATTCCATATATGATTTGATGGATGTGTGGTGGAATTATGATTACTAAGGTAAAACTCTTGAAGACCATTGGAAAGTTTTACAACTATACTGCTAAGGGTGATGGACTAGACTGGCACAAGAACACATTTGTCTTTGCGCGGAACGCCTATGGCAAGTCAACTCTCGTAAATGTACTTCGCTCTTTACGCGACAATGAACCGAATCTTATTTGTGCTCGAAAAACCCTTGGCGTCGCGACTGCACCTGAAGCGGTTATTGTAATTGATGGGAGAAACTATGTGTTCAGCAGAACACGTTGGGACAAACCGTTTCGTGCGATCAAAATTTTCGATGTGCCATTCATCTATGAGAACATACTTACCCAAGAGATCGCCCACGAACACAAGAAAAACATTCATAAAATAATAATCGGTGCAAAAGGAATTAAACTTGCTGAGGAATTTGCGTCGCTCAAAGCTAAAGAAAAAACAAAAATTCAGGGTGTCACCAGCCTATCTGGGCAGTTCAATCAAGGTAGGTTCACTTTTTTATTAGACGCGTTTCTTGCAATACCTCCAGAAGAAGAAACTACAGTCGATCCTCGAATTCAAAAATTTGAGCGAGATATCAAATCGAAGCAAACAGAAACAGTAGTACGCGGTTTATCGTATCCAAGCAATCTCAGTACTCTTGAGTTCAAGCCTTCTGACAATGGGAATGATATTGCAGTAACTTCGATTAAAAAAGAACCAGAAAATCCAGTGAATTATTTGGAAAATTTAAAGATATTAGTTAGCCAAAGCTTGGCTTCTGTTCAAGAGACCACTGAGAAGCAAGTTCTTGATCACATTGAACGAAATTTCAAAAACAAGACTCACGCTAAGCAGTTCATCCAGCAAGGCCTTGAACTTGTGCAGGTGGATTGTCCTTTCTGCGGCCAAGACCTCAAACATGCTACTGGATTATTAAAAGCATACCGCGAATTTTTCGATGAGGCATTTCGGAACTTTCAACTTAATATTGCCCAGCAGGTGTCAATGCTGACGAAATGGAATCTAGATAACGACTTGACAGGACTTGTTTCGACTCATAACGCAAACCTTGCGACTCTACGTCAGTGGGAGCCTTACATAGGCGTAATTACTTTGCCTGATATAATTGTAATTGTCGAGAAAAGTCGAAGTATTTTATCTAAATTGAAAGGAAAAGTGCAATCTGAGCTGGAGAAGAAGCAGAAAGATCCGAATATCAAGGCTGATCTGTCGCAATTTGATGCGTTTTCGGCTGAACTTACTGAAGTAAAAACTGCAATCCAAATATACAATTCGGCAGTTGTCGCTTTTTCCGAAAAAGCCAAGGAATATGTTGCTACCTTACCAAAGGCAGATGTTTCTTCAATCCAAGCTGCATGGGTGAAGGAATTGCAGATCAAGAAACGATTCGCTCCTGAGTGGAAGAATTGGGCAACTGACTATTCAACAGCCAAGAAAGCCGCCGATGATCTTTTAAAGCAAAAAAGTGAAAAACAGAAAGAACTTGAGGAATACAGCAAGAGCATTTTTGATGTGTACCAAAAGCGTATCAATGTACTCCTTTCAACACTGGGAACGGATTTTACTATTACGGGCCTAACTGGAAAAACGGATGACCGTGCAGTCGAGAGTTACAGTGATTTTGGATTTCTAATTCTGAAGCAAGTGGTACCTTTGACAGCCAGACAAGATGATGCGCCTTGCTTCAAGAATACACTCAGTGAAGGGGACAAGAGCACATTGGCTTTTGCATTCTTCATCGCATCTTTAGAGAGAACGCCAGAACTTGATAAACAGATCGTTGTTTTCGATGATCCTCTTTCTAGTCTTGATGAGACCCGTCGCTTTAATACTGCTTCTATACTAATGGAATTGTCTCCCAAGATTAATCAACTTTGTGTTTTTACGCATCATAAAAATTTTCTTGAAATGTTGTTTGATGAAATCCGTGATAATAAAGTCTTTCAGATTCGTTCAGATAAAACTGCTGGAAGCTGGATTGAGATTTTTGATGTTGATGAAAGTCGAAAAGGAGATCACGCCCGAAGAATTGAAAAAATTGAAAGATATATTGCTGCGGATTTTGGACCAACTCCCGATGAGATCCAAGGAGATTTTCGAAAGATTTTTGAAACTGTTCTAAAAACGAAATACTATCGGGTTCTAATTTCGGAAATAAAATCAAATGGAAGTTTGTCCAAACTATTGAAAAAGTTAATAGATGAAAAAGTGATTGATGTTGCTTTGCATCAAAAACTGTTTGAAATTTGCAGTATCTCAAATGTTCCACATCATGGTGAAATTATTGATGTTGCATCTAGAAAACTTACAAGGGACGAATTAATTCCTTTGGTCAATGAAGCTTTTAAAATATTAGAAAAAGTATGAAGATAAATAAATCAGGAATAAAACATGGAAACTGCTGACCTTATATCTTTGTTAAATCGGCTTAGATCAGAGCCTGATGAAACAGAGTGGCTTGAGTTTAAAGCCAACCGTTATGATCCGCAAACTTTAGGAGAATATCTGTCGGCCTTAGCAAACTCGGCTTGTATTCAAGGAAAGACTCGGGGATACCTAGTTTTTGGAATAGAGAATAAAACTCATGAAATTGTTGGTACATCTTTCAACCCATTGAAAGAAAAAGGAAAAGGGAATCAGAATCTCCTTATTTGGCTATCAAAGGGTCTTCTTTCTGCTACTGGATTTGAGCATTATGAATTCAGGGTAGATAATAAGAATGTTGTTCTTTTTGAAGTTTTTTCTGCAACAGACTGTCCCGTTAAATTCTATGGCCAAGCATTCGTTCGAATCGGCTCAAGTAAAACCTTGCTCGCCAATCATCCCGAAAAAGAGCGGATCATTTGGCAGCGCAAACAGGACTGGTCAGGGAAAATCTGCGAACAAGCGACTATAGTTGATTTAGATAATGAAGCAATAAAAAAAGCCAGGTTGGAATATAAAAGTAAAATCCCTCAAAAATCGCTTGACGTGGACCAATGGGATGACGAAACATTTTTAAATAAAGTTGGTTTGGCAATACATGGAAATATCTCCAATTCCGCCATGGTTCTTTTGGGGAAACCGGAATCGGTTTCCCTTATTTCTCCAGCGATTGCTCGAATAAGCTGGATTTTGAAAGATGAGAAAAATGTTGAAAAGGATTATGAACATTTCGATCCTCCATTTATTTTAAATGTAGATCGTATTTTAGCGAAAATCAGAAACCTGACTATTCGGCAGTTACCAAGTGGGACTCTTTTCCCAGTTGAAATCAGCCAATATGATCCCTGGGTATTAAGAGAAGCGTTGCATAACTGCATCGCGCATCAAGATTACTCGCTTGGAGGTCGAATCAACCTGATTGAGTCTTTAGAAAAATTAATTCTAACAAATAGAGGAAGTTTTTTGCCGGGAAGTATAGAAACGGTGATCTCACAGGATTCTCCCCTTGAAATATATCGAAATCCAACTCTAGTTCGAATAATGGTGAATTTGAATATGATTGACTCACAAGGTGGTGGAATCAAGCGAATGTTTCAGGCACAAATGAAACGCTTCTTTCCGATGCCGGATTATGATTTGTCCGATTCCGAGCGAGTAGTTGTGAGTATATCCGGAGCGATTCTTGATGAAAAATATACAAGGTTGTTAATGGAAAGAACCGATTTGGATTTATGGGAGGTACTGCTGCTTGATAAAGTTCAAAAAGATATTCGAATTACGCATGATGAAAGCAAGAAGCTAAAGGAGTTAGAGCTTGTTGAGGGGCGTTATCCCAATTTGCTTATCAGTGCAAAAGTCGCTAAGATTACAAACCAGAAAGTGAAGCACATTCGTTCTCGCGGCCTTGATCGTAAGTATTATAGTAAAATGATTTTAGAGTTGATTCGAATTCATGCACCGATCCAAAGAGGCGAAATCGATCGCCTTCTTCTAGACAAATTGCCTGAAAATCTTTCTATAAAAAAGAAGCAAGATTTGATTCATAATCTGATTAGTTCTTTACGACAGTCAGGACAAATTCAGAACATAGGTTCAAAAAAATATCCTAAGTGGGTTTTGCGATGAATAGTTTTAATGTTTAACAAAGATAAAGTTATAAAAAACAATAAGAATCCGTGTGCCAAAAACTTTAAATGCCGATATGAAAAGAAATTTCATATGTTTAAATCAGTTGAATCAATTTGTTAACAATGATTTGTCCAAAGGCACCTTGATCTTGTGGATCGAAAAATGGGGAAATTGAGCCACAAAGAGGTTTGTCGTTAACAAATGAGCTACAAATAGAAATGAATAGGGTGAAGAATAGAACAAAACCCACTGCTGCCTTGAGCGGGATACTCCAGCGCCGGCAGGAGCCGACTTTCAGGCAGAGCAGGCTTATGTTATTTTAAATTTAATTACGATGAAAAAGCAATAGGAGAGTTGAAAATGAAAAGAAATACTATTAAAGATTTACCCAAACATAGCCGGCCGCGAGAGAAACTGAAAAAAAAAGGTGTCGGTGCATTGACCGATCAGGAGTTGGTGGCGGCCATCCTAGGTTCAGGAACAAAGGGCGTCGATGTAAGAACCATGGCCATGAAAGTGGCCAATCTGATTAATGAGAACAAGGGGCTTTTGATCCGTAGTCAAATGGTTGAGATTCCAGGCATGGGGCCGGCCAAGGCGGCTCAGATCCTTTCTGCATTCGAGCTGGCCCGCAGGCATCTCTCAAAAGAGACAGCCAAAATCTGCTGTGCTCAGGATATTCTTCCCTTGATCACCGATATCGCTGCCAAGCAACAGGAATATTTCGTCTGCTTTTCCTTGAATGGAGCCAATGAAGTTATTGAACGGCGTGTAGTCACTATTGGCCTGCTCGACCAGAGCCAGGTACATCCACGCGAGGTTTTTGCCGATGTGATTGCAGACCGGGCGGCCGCCGTCATTTTGGCACACAACCACCCCTCAGACGATCACCAGCCGAGCAATGCCGACAGGCAGTTGCATGAACGCCTGACCGCTGCTGCCGAGATTCTCGGTTTGTGGATTCTCGATCATATTATTATCAGCCGCAAAGGATATTTCAGTTTTCAGGAACAAGGTTTACTGAAAGCTTAATACATAATAATTTCACTACATAATAGTAGCCGCTATAGCAATCTTACACTCTTGCTTTATCGCCTTGGATGCGGTATAAAAAAGCCATGGAAACAAAAAAAATTAATGTCATGCAGAAGCTGCTCAAGGCCAACGATGCCATCGCCGCCGCGATCAGAAAAAGCCTCAAGGAGAAAAACATATTCTTCGTCAACCTGATGAGCTCGCCGGGTTCGGGCAAGACCACGCTGATCGAGGCCACGGTCAGGAAGCTGGGCAAAAAAATAAAGATCATCGAAGGCGACATCCAGACCACCCTGGACGCCGAACGGTTGCAGAAACTGGGCGTGCAGGCCTACCAGATCAACACCGGCCCTTTCGGCGGCGACTGCCACCTGGAAGCGTCCTGGATCCAAACCGCCATCGACGAG
>DATKZA010000122.1:0-45192 GCA_035528155.1 Patescibacteria group bacterium
GGCGATTCTTCATCCACATCCTGCTGATGCCCTGACATTATACCAAGAGATTCGATTTTTTGATAGAGGTTGCTGCGCGGCAAGGCGATCTCCCGGGCGGTTTTGGCCACATTGTAGCCGAATTCCTTCAATTTCTGTTCCAAAAACATTTTCTCCGATCGCGCCTTGAACTCCTTCCATTTGCCTATCTGCAGCAGGGACAATTGCCCGGTCTCGCTGCGCAGGTTGATGTAATCGGGCAGGTCGAGGGTGGAAATCTGGTCGGTTCGGCACATGATCAGCATCCTTTCCACCAGGTTGCGCAATTCACGGACATTCCCCTTCCACTGGTAATCCAGCAGCAGGGCCAGCGCCTCGACTGAAAATGATTTTTTCCGGTAATTGTTTTCTTCCGAGAAAAAAGAGATGAAATGGTCGATCAGCAGCGGGATGTCTTCCTTCCTGTCGCGCAGGGAAGGAGAATGGATGGGCACCACGTGCAGGCGGAAGTACAGGTCCTCGCGAAAATTGCCTTTTTTGATCTCCTCATCCAGGTTCTTGTTGGTGGCCGCGATGACGCGGACGTTGACCTTCTTGATCTCGGGTGAACCCACCGGCTGTACCTCGCCCTCCTCGAGCACGCGCAAGACCTTGGCCTGGGCTTTTATGCTCAGGTCCCCGATCTCATCAAGAAAAATGCTGCCGCGGTGTGCGCTTTCGAACTTGCCGATCTTTTTTTCATAAGCCCCGGTGAACGATCCCTTTTCATGGCCGAAAAGTTCGCTTTCAATCAGTTCGTCGGGGATGGCGGCGCAGTTGACCTGGATGAAACGGCTCTGGCTGCGGACCGACTGCTGGTGGATCAGGCGCGCGATCAATTCCTTGCCGGTACCGCTGTCGCCGGAGATCAAAACCGTGGAATCACTGCGGGCCACGCGGCGGATGGTCTCCTGCAGGGCTTTCATGACGGCCGATTGTCCCACCAGTTCATACTTTTTTGCGGTTAAATTCCGTAAATTGAAATTTTCCTTGAGCAGGGAAATTTTTTCGGCGGCGTTTCGTACCGTCAAGACAAGCTTGTCCCGTGAAATCGGCTTTTCAAGAAAATCGAAAGCACCCAGACGCGAGGCCTCGACCGCTTCCTCGATTCCCGAATGGCCGGAGATCATGATGACTTCGGCAACCGGGTTCACTGTCTTGAAGGATTTCAGTACTTTCAGGCCGTCCAAACCCGGCATTTTTACATCGAGCAGAACGATGTCAGGCAGGAATTTTTTAAAAATATCGATCGCTTCGATCCCATCCTTGGCGACCTGAACATTGTATTTCTCATAGTTCAAGACCATTTTTACCGATTCCAGAATGTTTTTTTCATCATCGACAACCAGGATTTTCACGTTTTCCATGAATATTTTATAGCAAATTCAATAAATTTTTACAAATCGCGCCCATGGCAGGCAGCCCGATCGGCAGAATAACTGGAAACCGTTTATTCGCTCAACTTGAAAGAAGCAATCTCCGAGGTGGTTTGCACCTGCTTGTTTACGTTCAGCAAACGCACCTGCCAATAGATCCAACTCCCCGCCTTAAAAGAGTCAGGAATGAATGTGAAACTGTTGCCGGCCACCGGCTGCCATTCGATCTGCTTGTCATTCATAAATTGGAACGGGATAGCGGAAATAGCGATCTCAAAAAGCGGATTTTTGCTCTCGATCGTCCAACGCAGTTCAATCTTATCTTCAAGCGAAACTTTGCTGTCGATAGGCGGGGCAGTGATCTGGATCATCCCGGCCGTGGAGACGAAATACTTGATGACGGGAATTCTTTTGTTGAATGTATAATTGTTGAATTTTACCGTCAATTCATGCAAACCCGGATCGAGGGCCGGCAGGGCTACCATCTGGCTTTTGGGCAACTGGCCTGTCTGGTTTTCCTGGACGATGATCTGAAAAAGGCCTATGGGCATATTGTCCAGAATGAACTGGCCGCTGAGCACTCCCCGACCCTTGGTTTTCACGCGCAGTTGGTAGTTGGGGCCGGGACTGTTCTTGGCAATGACCCGGTAATACTTGCCGTTGGCGAAGACAAATTCCAAAGTATCGATCTTGAAACCGGGAGTCATTTCGGCCACCACCACATCAGTGCTGAAAACCTTGCTGCTGCGACCGTTAAAATCCACGGCTTTGACCTGGAAACGGCCCATGGCCCCGTACTGGTGCGTTTCCTTCGCCTGGCCGTTTTCCTTGATCGTGCCGTCGCCAAAATCCCAGCGGATGCCGGGTCCCTTGAAATTCATGGCCGTGAAAGCCACTTCCTCTTTGGGCAAGGTGAATCGGGCCGAACTTTTCAAAACGCGCATATCGGGGAGCACGCGGATCGTTTTTTCCAGAGGCGGGTATTTTCCGGCCGCGTCGGTTACCGTGATCTTCTGCGGCCCGACGTGACGAAAAGTCTTGCCCTTTAAATCCTGACCGCTGCGGGTATCGCCGTCGGAAAATTTCCAAATAAAATTGCCGGCCGCCGAGTTTTTCAGCTGCATGTCTATCGCTTCACCAGCGATGATCTCGCCAGGCAGATTGATGAAGCGACTGTCATTTTCAACCATGACGATCTTTTCAATGAATTTCCCGCCGCGCCCGGCGAAATCGACCGCCCGGATGCGGAACTGGCCGGTGCGGTTGTAGCGGTGTTTCATCAGCCGCGGGCCGGTCACAGCCTGGCCGTCGCCAAAATCCCACCTTACCGCTGACCCCCTAAAATATAGTGCTTCGATTTCGAATTCACTGTCGGCGAAAATCATGCCGGTTTTCACGGCCAGGTCGCGGTTGTCGTTCAATACCTGGATCTTTTTTTCCACTGGCAGGGCGTTCGGCTCACCGGCTTCCACAACTTTCAGGAAGAAATTTCCGCTGCGTTGATAGCGGTGGGTTTGCCTGGCGCCGCCGCCCTCGACCGTACCATCGCCAAAATCCCATTTCAATTGCGCGCTGTTGAAATTCCGGCTTTCAAAAACGACCTCGGCCCCCTGGAACAGTTCCGGAGGATCGCTGACGGTGACCTGGCGGTTGTCCGCTTCGATCACTACCTGGCAGGTGATGGCCGTCGGACTGCTGCCGCCTAAGTCAAACGCTCGGACCGTGAAATTCCCCGGGTTGGGATATACATGGCCGTGATTTCTCGGACCGCTCTCGATCGTTCTGTCCCCGAAGTCCCAGCGCAGATTGTTGTCGACAAAATTCTCCGACTGGAAATTCACTCTCCTGCCGCTGCGGAAATTGTTCCCCTGGGGGGAGATGCTGCGGTTGTCGTTGACAGTGAGCGCGATCTCGCCCGTTAATGGGGCATCCACAGATCCCAGAAAAATGCAGGTCACACGGTAATTACCCGGCTCGTTGAAGGCATGGCTGCTTTGGTTGTCGGTCGTGCTATCGGAGCGGCCGTCGCCATATTCCCAGCGATATCCGGCTGCCGCTCCCGGGTCGGGATCGAAGCGAAAATGGACTTCGCTGCCCACGAAGATCTGCCCGGAATTGGTGATAACAATACCATCTCCATACAGCACAAAACCCAGCAAAAAAACCATTATTGCGCAAAACATTTTTTTCATGCCCAACCTCGTTTTTTTCTTACTAAATAAAACATGATCCGAAAAATCTCATTTTTAAATGACAATTTTATTTTCTGCATCGCAGCGCCCCTGAAGCAGCAGATAGGGTGAACCGATATTGACACGGGAATGAAAAAAACGCAGTTCCCTGGAGATTTCGTTGATATGCAGCAGATAAGAGCGCATGGAGGTCAAAAAATAGAAGTGGACGGGCCGGGAGATCTCCTCATCCTCAAAAAAATAGCCGTAGGCCGAGAACACATATTCGCCAGGCTGGCGGCCGTAGCCTTTCAGTTTGACCAGGTAAACCAAAATACCTTTGCGGGCCTGGCTCAGCATATGGGCAAGCGATACGGCCGAAGGCTTGAAATACAGGTTGGAAAAATGGACTTGGGGAAAAATACCGCGCTCTTCACGGAAACCGTTCCCTGTGGAGGTTCCTCCCTTGGCGAAGCTGGTGCGGATATCCGCAACTACGCTGACGAACACCCCTTTGTTGATCAGGTATTTTTCAGCCGATGCCATCCCTTCATCGTCGAACGGAGCCGAGCCGGATTGCCCATCCATAGCGGGATTGTCCAGGATGCTCACCCTTGGTGAAGCGGCGATGCCGCGTCCCCCGGGTCCCGCCTGGTCGAGTTTCAAGTTGCGAGAAAATTCCCTCAGCACCTGAACCGAGGCCTCGGGCGACATGATGACAAATTCAGATCCGGCATCCATGGTTCCCTGGTCCGCGCCAAGCGCCCCCAGGAGATTCCTGCCCCGGGCCACCAGGCGCTGGGGATCGAAATCCTTGCAATATATGCGGCTTTCGCTGAGTTCGAGCGCGTGGTTCTTGAACATGAAGGCCAGCGAAACCTGGAAATGAGTTTTTTTGTACTTGGCAAGGAAACCGCGGCTGTTGGCCAAGTAGACTTTTTTCAACACTCGGGAAAAATCGAATTTCTTCAGTTTCAACCCCGGAAAAGTCACCAGACTTTCCCTGATCCTTTCCCGCAATTCACCGGCCTGGTCTTTATCCCAGTTCTCGATGCCCGGGTCATATATATCCAGTTTGCTTTTCGCCACGCTTTTGGGCAACAGCTGGGCAAAGTTTTTTTTTCCGTCCAACCCGGAACCGTGAGCGAGCTCGGCAAAGCAGCGCTTGACCAGCCGGGAATCAGGATTGGAAAGGCTGAATCCGAGAGGATCACCCGTATCACGGAAAGCCCTGACCCGCACCCGGTTGCCCTGAACTTCATGAAGCGACAGGGGCTGGTCGGTCCCTTCGCAATCCTGGCGCAGGATCTTTTCAGCAAAGGCTTCGACGGTCGAAAAACCGGCTTCCCGGCCGGTCTTCAAAACCATTTCAAGCACCCTGGCCTCCATTGACCTGCATCCTGTTGATCTTGATGGTAGGCTGCCCCACACGCACCGGCAGAACTTGCCCGTTTTTTTGGCAGTAACTGACGCCGCGATCATACTTGAAATCATCACCGATCATGCCAATATCATTGAAAATCTCTCTGACCCGGCCGCTGACGGTTAAGTTGCCGACGGGCGCGGTCAAACGTCCTTTTTCGATCAGATAGGATTGGCGGATGTTGAAGTAGAACCGTCCCGATTGGAAATCAAGGCCGCCGTCGCCGAACTCCCGAGCATAGATCCCGTAGGGAGTCGAGGCAATGATCTCGGCTGCCGGGAAACGGCCGGGCTGGACATAGGTGGCGAACATGCGCGGTTGGGGAATGCGGCTAAAATCCTCCAGGCGGGCATGGCCACGATCCGCAAGCTTCAATATTCTCTGGTAGGAAAAATCGCTGATAAAACGACGCAGAACACCATTTTCGACCAAGAGCGGCGATGGGCAGGTCTCGCCTTCGTCGTCCGCTCCGGCATTCTTAAAAAAAGGGTCGCGGTCATCGCGGCAGTGAATGGTGATCTGGGGTGGGACGATCAACTGGTTCAAGTCCGACAGGTCGAAAGGAGAGACTCCCTGGCACACGTAATCCGCTTCCAGCGAATGACCGAGAATTTCATGAAAAAGAATGGCTCCCTCGCCGGCCTGAAGCACAACCGGGATTTCGCGATTCAAGATGGTCTTGTAACGGTTTTTTTGATTTTCAATCGTTTCATTGATACGCCGAGTCAGGCCATTCAAGTTGAATTTCAGCGCCTCGCTGCTCCCTTCGCTGACTTCCAGTTCCTCCGTCTGGTTGCGAATCTTGAACGCAACGGAAATGCTGAAATGGCTGAAAACCGTTTTCAGTTTCTGGCGCTGCGTGTTCTGAATGGCGCGCAGGCAGCGCCGGGCACGAAATTGCAATTTCCATTCCGCAAGGGCAAGCCGGCCTAGAAAATCAGTTAAAAAGCTGTTGTCGCTTAGGATCGCCCCCGCGTCCATAGGTAGAGGAGGCAGCTCCGGCAGGCGGTTTCCCGAGCTTTTCCCGGATAAGGCTTTGGCCACTTCCTCCCTGGCACCGGTCTCTTCAGCCCGGCTCTTCCAGCTGCCATCAAAACTGCGGATCAGGACTCCCGTTTTTTTTTTCATGGAAAATTCGCGGTCGCCCCTGCTGTCCAGGGAAAATTGCATGGATTGGCTGTCTTCGACCAACTGCGTCCTGAATTTTTCCATTTTTTTTATTTTAGCCGATTCCTATCCGAAAAGCAAAGATGGGGGCTTTGAACGAAATCGGTTCAGGGTGTACGGCGTGCGGAGGAGAAATAACCAGATGGGAAATTTAAACAATTTTTTTCTCTGACCGTATGCCTTGCGCGGTCCGCCCTACGCCGATTTCGGCGGGTTTGTTGGTTTCCGGAAAGAACCGCCCTGTGGTATAATGGCCTTTCTTGAATTCAGCAAAATTTGAGGTGAATAAACATGGAAAATTCCACGGCCGCCCCCAAAGAGGAGATTCGGCCGAAAGTGTTGAAGAACGGCATTTTTGTCGTCGGCCATCCCCGCAGCGGCACCTCATTGGCCTGCCAGCTGCTGCAAAGCGCCGGCGTCGCTTTCCCTAGCGATTTCGGCGGCGACGAATACAACAAGTCGGGGTACTTCGAGTTGGAATTGGGCAAGGAACTGGAAAAAAAGTTGATCGACAAGGCCATGACCGAGGAAAACATCGTGGAAATGAACAAGATCGTCGACCGTCTGAACAACGCTCCGGGCCTAAGCGGACTGAAGATCGTGCACATGCCGGCGCTGTTCTTTTTCCGCCACATCGCCAAGGACAAAAAGATCCGGGTGGTCTTCATTTTCAGGAACCCGGCCGACGTCAGGTCCAGCATGTTCAAGCGCGGCATATCGCAGTTCAAACTCAGCTGGTTCGATAACAACAACGCCCTGGTCGCCGCTCACGAAAATATACCGAAAAGCATCGTTATCAGTTATGAAGCCTTGATCCAGGGCCGCCCCGGCATAAAGAAGGCCTTTAAGAAGCTCGGTTTCAATGTGGACATGAGCGTGATCCGCAAAGATGAGCAAACGCAGAGAAACAGCCGCATCGTGTTGACGGCAGACGAACAGAAACTGTACAAGGTCCTGCAGAAATTGGAAAAAAACAGCTGTCGCTGAACCGGCAGGCCAAGCTACCGCCGCCAGGAAATGCCGGCGGTGTTAAGGAGATGTAAATGGAAAAAAAAGAGGAAAAAATTGAAATAACCGATCTTCACTCCCACCACGTTTATACCAACCTGATCTCTTTTAACGTCAATCCCGAAGAAATCTGTCTGGGGATGGGCATCCGCGACGTCAAGGATGCCGCCAAAGTCAACATCCACACCTACGCCCACCTGACCATCCCCCATTTCCTGCGCTTCGCCGACATGGTCAACAAGCAGGTGAACCTGCTGATCGAAAAAGGGGTCATCGCCCGCGAACCAGAACAGTAGGATTGACTGTTGATTCAGGAAATGCAGGAGGTGCAATGAATGTAAAAAGCTTGCCCGTATCGATCTCCAGCCGGGGCAAGAAATGGCACTGGTTCCTGCTTCTCGTTAGCTTGTGGGCTGCGCCCGTCCGGGCCCAATTCCGTGATGATTTCAACGGCCCGGCTGTTCAGACCGACCCCGACGGTATCAGCGGCTGGACTTTTTCCACCGGCGATGGCAAGGCCGTCATGGACTTCCGGCAGGGGGGCCTGGGCTATGCCTCCATTTTTGTCGATGCCAGCGGCGACCAGCGCAATGTCTGGTGGGCGCTCATCGAGCGCCAGGTTCTTGAACGCATCGACCTGGGACGATTGAAACAACCAGACCGGGCCCTGCGCATCGAAGCGCGGCTCAGGGTCAGCCACGCTCCCCGGCGCGTAAACCTGCAGCTCCTCACCCAGCGTACCACCGACTTTGAAAGCAACCTTATGGAATTCGACATAGCCGATACGGTAAACTGGCATACCATCAGTCTGACCGTGCCGGATCTGGACGCTGTGCCGGGAGATACGGTCATCGCGCACCTGGCTCTCATGGATTGGGGGTTGGAGAAATACCGCGTCGACGTGGATTATATCAAGGTCGACCTGGTGAATGTTACCGAGGTTGGCCCGGATTTGGGGAACGCCGTGCCCTACCACCCTCCGGTTCCCGCTCCCGGATCCTTCATCTGCGTGGCCAGGACCGACCGGGCCGCGACAATCGATCTTGAAAACAGGGAGTTGAACTTGAGCGATTGGGTGGTCATCGATGGGGCGAAAAAGATCGCCTTGCTGGCGGTCGGCGCCTCCCAGGGGTCGATCTTGCACTGGGACTTGAGCGCCTGGCAAGGAAAAAAAGCGGCCGGCCAGGGCCTACTGGAACTCACCACCCGGACCCTCGAGCGCAAGGCCGAGGACCTGAAGGATTTTGGCCTGATCCGCGTGGTGGAGATCCTGGGCGGGGACCCGGCCTGGGAGCAAAAGACTGTCACGGCGGCGAGCTTATGCCGGGGGTGGAAACTCAGCCGGGTCATGAATCCCCAGATGGTCATCGACTGGCCCGTCATTTCCGGCAACGACAGCAAGACCTATTTCACCATTTCCGAACCGGTGCTGCAGCGCCTGCTGGATGGAAAAACCCTGGGTTTGGCCCTTCTGCCCCTGGGCGCCATCCATGCCGCTTTTTACGCCGAGGAAAATGAGAGCGGGAAAACAGGCCCACGGCTGCGATTCAATACCAAATAGATTTTTTTCCCTTCAGACGGTTTTTCTTTCCAGGAAATAAGCACTGACGATATATTCCGGACTGTACGATTTCTTGGCCCGGCGCAGCCCCTCGATGCCCAGGTCCTGCTCGCGGTTGATGTACTTGTAGGTCGCGGACAGGCTTTTCGCGGTTTCCCAGTTGATCACCTGGCCGATGCCCTTGATCTCGGGGTCGATTTTTTCAAAATGCACGTCGGCCATGTTGCTGTTCAGGCGGGAGAAGATGGAAAACGCGAACAGTTCGCCGCCCAGAGAAATCTTTAAACCCTGCAGTTCCAATTTATTGAAATGATGCAAAGCCCTTTTTAAAGCCGATGTCTCATGGTCGAAATCCATTTCCAGGCAGGTGCGCAGCCGGCACCATTTTTCCGACAATTCCAGACAGGCGTCCAGGTCGGCAGGCTTCAGGGGCTGGCAGGTGTATCCGGGATACAAAGCCAGGAACTGGTTGATCAGGTTGCGCTTTTTGTGCAACTTGTTTCCCGGCAGATCGGCAAGCTTCTGGCTGGAATAAATATAATCGCCGTTATCCAGATCGATCGTTACTTTGAAAAAATCGGCGAGATCGACATTGGCTTTGACAAAATCCTGATCGACCAGAACAAAATTGCCGCTTTTTCCTTCCCGACGCAACATGTCGGAAGCCGCAACCAGTTCAGGCAGGCTCAGAGCATTTCCAATCGGCATCAGCATCAGGTCGTCGTAGCCGTTGTAGATCCAAAGACGTTCATCATGAAAAAGCCAGCTGGTCTTGAAAATATCTCCCCACATGAAGAGGTTGGCAAAACTATAATCGCAGAAAAAAACATCGTTGGCCAGCAGCAGCGGCAGGATTTTCTTTCTGTCCGCAAGCATAACCGGAGAAAAGTCTTCCAGCTTGAATTTCAGCATGAATCTTCCTTTTTCCTTTTCAGCAGCATGGGCGCATACCCTTCCAGGAGGGCGAATCCCAGCCGCTGGTAAAATGCCTGCGTGCCGGGTTCAGCGATCAAGCCGATCCAGCCGATGCGGCTGGTTTTTAAAAACCAGATGATTTTTTGGATGATGGCGGCGCCGATCCCCCGGCCGCGGAATTTTTTTAAAACCACGACATCCTGGATATAGGCATCGCTGACGCTGTCGGATACGGCGCGCCCCATGCCGATCATTTCGCCGCTGCGGAAAGCGCCTACGAAGCAGAATGATTGGCTGACCAGGGTGTCGATCCAGGCGCAGCCATCCACGCTTTCATCGTTTTCTTCCCACCAACCAGCCTGCTGATACAATTTTTTTACGGCACGCCGGTCGGCTGTTTCGATTATTTTTATTTCAATCTCATCCAGATTCATCTGTTTTTCCGGAGTGCGGTCATACAAACTATACCAGAAGGGGGTTCCGCTGTCAAGAAAATGTACGAGTCCATCACAAATTGGACTCGTACAGCGACTTGCGAAAATTTGTTTTTTGCGGTAACATTGAATTTCATTTTATGGAGGTTGCCCCATGCCATTCAATCTGAAAGGAAGACATTTCCTGTCCATGAAAGACAACACGCCTGAGGAGATCGATTTTCTCCTGCAGCTTTCCATAAAGCTGAAACAGGACAAGTACGCCGGCCTGCGCGGGAAAAATCTGCAAGGGAAAAATATCGCCCTGATATTCGAGAAACCGTCCACACGCACCCGCTGCGCCTTCGTGGTGGCCTGCGTCGATGAAGGCGCCCACCCCGAATACCTGGGCAAGGACGACATCCAGCTGGGGAAAAAGGAAACGGTCAAAGACACGGCGCGCGTGCTGGGCCGCATGTTCGACGGCATCCAGTTCCGAGGTTTCAAGCATGAAACCGTGGAGGGGCTTGCGCAATATGCCGGGGTACCCGTCTGGAACGGTTTGACCGATCTCTACCATCCCACCCAGGTCCTGGCCGACTTCATGACCGTTTTGGAAGTCAAGGGACGGCTGAAAGGGATCAATTTTGCCTATGTGGGCGACGGCCGCAACAACATGGCCAATTCACTGATGATCGGCGCCGCCAAAATGGGTATGGATTTTCGCATCGTCGCTCCCAAGTCCCTGTTCCCGGCCAAGGAGCTGGTCAAGGAATGCCGGGAATTCGCCCATGAACGCGGAGCCAAGATCACCATAACCGACGACTGTTGCAACGGAGTGAAAAATGCCGACATCCTGTACACCGACGTGTGGGCATCCATGGGAGAAGAAGACCAGATACTCAAAAAGATCTGGCTGCTCAAGCCCTACCAGATCAATCGCATCTTGTTCGACAAGACCGAAAATTCCGAATGCACTTTCCTGCATTGCCTCCCCGCCTTCCACAACACCGAAACCACGCTAGCCAAGCAGTTCCCCGACATCTGCGAGGTCAGCGAAGAAATATTCGAAAGCCGGAATTCACAGGTTTTCAACCAAGCCGAAAATCGTGTCCATACTATCAAGGCCGTAATGGTGGCCACGCTCGGCAAATAGCCTCCAGCAGGTTCACAGAATGCTTGGAAGGAAAAACGGTTTTTTCACCCGGAGGTAGGCATGATACTTTTTAAAGGATGCCGGGTTTATGCTCCAGAATTCATAGGGAAAAAAGATGTCCTGGTCGCCGGCGGCAAGATCGTCGCCCTGGCTGCCGAGATACAATCTCAGGCAGGATACGACATCGAAATCTTAGACGCGGGATCTTTGCGCATGCTTCCCGGCCTGATCGATTCCCATGTGCATATTGCCGGAGCCGGCGGCGAAGGCGGACCGGCCACTCGTACCCCGGAAATGTCCCTGCGCGACATGCTGGAAGGCGGTATCACCACCGTTATCGGCTGCCTGGGCACCGACGGCTTGACCCGTTCAGTGGCGTCGGTCCTGATGAAAGCCAAGGGACTGAGGCAGGAAGGGGTTTCGGCCTGGATATATACCGGCGCCTATCAGGTGCCGCCACCAACCATCCTGGGTGATGCAGGCAAAGATATCGCCATGTTCGAGGAGATCATCGGTGTGGGTGAGATCGCCATCGCCGATCATCGCTCTTCCAACCCCACCCTGGACGAATTGATCCGCCTGGCCAAGCTGGCCCGCGTCGGCGGCATGATCGGCGCCAAGGCAGGCATTGTCAATATCCATCTGGGTGACGCCCCTGAACCTTTCGCCATGCTCTACGCGGCGATCGAAAAAAGCGAGCTGCAGTTTTCCCAGTTTTTACCAACCCATTGCAACCGCAACCGGGTGGTGTTCGAAGCGGCCAAGATTTACGGCAAAAAAGGTTACATAGACCTGACCGCGAGTTCCTATCCATATTATTCCGACGAAGAGATCAAAGTTTCCCGCTGCCTCAAGGAACTCCTGAATGCCGGCGTGCCGTTGGAACATATTACTTTTTCTTCGGACGGATGCGGTTCACTGCCCACTTTTGATAAAGAAGGCAACCTGCTAAAACTAGTCAGCGGCAAACCCAAAGCCATTTTCATAGAACTCATCGACGCTGTACGCCAGGAGAAACTGCCCTTGGAAAAAGTGCTGCCGGCCGTTACCGCCAATGTCGCCCGCATTTTAAAACTCAATAATAAGGGCAGGATCGGCATCGGTATGGACGCCGATCTTTTGTTGTTGGATGAAAAGGACCAGATCACACACCTATTGGCCCATGGACGTTGGCTGATCCGAAACAACGAAATCATCCATCCCGACTCATTCGTTTAGGGAATTCCGTTCCGAGATCTATTTCTTCAACTGCTCCGGCTGCGGGGTGGGTTTGCGCAGACGAATGACATTCTTTTCATCGCCAAAGATACAAATGCAGTTTTTTCCGGCACTTTTCCCGGCATACATGGCCTGGTCGGCCCGGGAGACCAACTCCTGCCCGGCCGTGGCATCCTTGGGAAAAGAGGCAACGCCGATGGTGACGCTCAGCGTGCCGATCGCTTCGTTTTCAGGTGATTTGAATTCATATTGCCCGATGGATCTCATGATCCTCCGGCCCACGGCCAGCGCTTGTTTTTCGGTAACTTCGGGCAGGATCACGGTGAATTCATCGCCGCCGTAACGGGCGACAAAATCAAAACCGCGGATCTCTGCGGTCAATAGGGTGGCGATCTTGATCAGAACCAGGTCACCGATCAAATGGCCGTAGCGATCATTGGTTTTTTTAAAATCATCAATATCAACCATCAGCAGCGTCAGCGGCCTGTGGTAGCGGCGCTGACGGTCGATCTCGAGCTGCAGCACTTGGCTGAAATGGCGATAATTGCTGATCCGGGTCAAACCGTCGCTATTGGAAAGGTCCTTGTAATATTCCCTTTCTCTTGCCATTTCGCGCAGGTTGCAGGTTTCCAGGGTACGGTTAACGATCAGCATGACATGGTCGAATTTCAAGGGTTTGGTGATGAAATCGGCAGCTCCGGCCTTCATGGATTCCACGGCGTACTCAATGGAAGCGAAACCGGTCATAACCAGGAACGGGATATCCATGCCCGATTCACGAATGGCCTTGATCAGGGAGATTCCGTCCATTTTTGGCATGACCAGGTCGGATATGACCAGGTCAAAATCAGAATTCGCTAGAGTTTCCAAGGCCTTGGCGGCGCTGTCGACTGCCGCGACCGCAAAACCATGAAACTCCAAAAAATCATTCAGAGATTCCCGCACGGTTTTGTCGTCATCAACGATCAGGATTTTCTTGGCATAAGCGCCCTCGCCGATCGCGTCGATATTATCGACCGGCAGGTCCGGTTTTTGCGCTATTGCCATTAGCGAACCTGACCTTGCTTACGGTTATACACTCTCATTCGCCATAAAAAAAACATACTCTTCTCAACCTTTGGGAAATTGTAAAACAAATAAAAAATAAATTCAAGCGGCCGCACAAAAAGTCAATGAAGCGGGATCATTTTTCCGGAAAAATATCGGTCTCCCGGATAAAACCCTGCAGGTGGAAAGCGGCCAGTTTTTTTATCACCTCACGGCAGTCTGGGGCAGCAGTCAATTTCGCTGAAATGATCTTGAACATGCCGTCTTCCAGTGCGATCCTGAAACAAAGGTCAGGAAAGATCTCGCCCAGGGTCAGGAGCATATCTTCGGCATTTTCCCTGACGGAAAATGCACCGGCCTGTACAAAGCATTCCAAGCTGCCGCTCATGGAGATCTCTCCATTCAAAGTGGCCCCTCCCCAGTGCAACACGCGGAGTTTGACTTCCGCAGTCCCCTGTTCGGCCATTTCCAGCCGCTGCGCCGCCTGCAAGGAAAGGTCGATGATCCGGTTTTTCAGAAAGGGGCCCCGGTCATTCACCCGCACCAGAACCTTTTTTTTGTTTTCCAGGTTTTCCACTTCCACCAGCGTGTGGAAAGGCAGGTTTTGGTGAGCCGCGGTCAGTTTGTTCATGTCATAGATCTCGCCATTGGCCGTGGTTTTGCCGTTGAAATCATCCCCGTACCAGGAAGCGATCCCGGTCTGAAACACACTGAGGCCGTCCCGGGCAACTGCCGGCGGTCCAAACTCCGGTTGGCTGCGGATGCCGGTTTTTGCGGTGCAGGCGGAAAAAACCAGCAACAGGGCACATGCAGCCACGCGCAACAATGTTTTCATAAGCAGAATTATAGCAGAAAGGAAAGGCAAAAAACAGAACGTGGGCGACCGCAGCCCGCCTTTGTGTTTTTTTCGCATTGTTGTATAATATTCTCTGAAAAGGAGCGAAAAAATGAGCATTGACGATCTATTAAAAATAAGCGTGGAAAGGTACGCTTCAGATCTCCATCTCAAGGTCGGTAACCATCCGGTGGTCAGGATCAACGGCACCCTGCACCCGTTGGTCGAACTGAAGCGCTTGATGCCAGAGGACACGATCGCCATGGCATTTGCCATGATGAACAGCGAACAAAAGGAGAAATTCAAACGCGACCATGAGATCGACATGGCCTACAGCATCCCCGGCCTGGGCCGTTTCCGCTGTAACGTCTTTTATCAAAGGGGGGCAGTGGGCATGGTGTTGAGGGTCATTCCCACCCAGATCAAGAGTATTTCCGACCTGAACCTGCCCTTGGTCCTGGAAAAGGTCTCCCAGGAAATGCGCGGCCTTGTCCTAGTAACCGGAACAACCGGCAGCGGCAAATCCACATCCCTGGCCGCCATGATCGATTACATCAACATCCACCGTATCGAGCATATTGTCACCATCGAGGACCCGATCGAGTACCTGCACCGTGACAAAAAGAGCATCATCAACCAGCGTGAGGTTGGTTCCGACACCAACGATTTCGCCAAAGCCCTGCGCAGCGCCCTGCGCCAGGACCCCGACGTGATCCTGGTCGGTGAAATGCGCGACCTGGAAACCATCGAAACAGCCCTATTGGCTGCGGAAACCGGCCATTTGGTCCTTTCCACCCTTCACACCCTGGACGCACCGGAAACGGTCAACCGCATTATTTCCATGTTCCCACCCCATCACCAAAAACAGATCCGCATCCAACTGGCATCGGTGCTCAAAGCCATCATCTCCATGAGGCTGCTGCCACGTTCCGACAACAAGGGCCGGGTACCGGCCGTGGAAATCCTCATCACCACGCCCTTCATTCAGGACTGCATCGTAACCCAGGAAAAGACAAAAATGATCAAGGAAGCCATTTCCCAAGGCATCTCCCAGTATGGCATGCAGACTTTTGACCAGTCGCTGTATTCCCTATACAATAAAAACTTCATTTCCTTTGATGAAGCCCTGAAATGGGCCAGCAATCCCGACGAGTTCAAGCTGAAGAAGATCGGGGTCCAGAGCGCCAAAGACATGTCCATGGAGGAAATGGAAAAACGGATGTCCGAGATCGGCGGCAGCGACCATCCGGATAAGTTTCCGGAAGAGCTTAACCCGGATCACAACCTGCTCGAAATCGATTGATGTTCAGCAATATTGAAATCCGCCGCGTTTTTTACGATTTTTTCAGTAAAAAAGAACATCAACGTGTCTTGTCCTCACCGCTGATCCCGGCCAAGGACCCCAGCCTGCTGTTCACCAATGCCGGTATGAACCAGTTCAAGAGCGTTTTTCTGCAGGAAGAAAAAAGGGAATACCGCCGCGCGGTCAGCATCCAGAAATGCATGCGCGTATCGGGCAAGCACAACGACTTCGACGAAGTCGGAAAAACCGATTTTCATCACACCTTTTTTGAAATGCTCGGCAATTTTTCCTTCGGTGACTATTTCAAAGAAAAGGCCATCGCCTACGCCTGGGAGTTGCTGACCGTGAATTTCCATTTGCCGCCCGAACGGCTTTGGGTGACCGTTTTTCAGGATGATGACGAGGCTTTCCGCATCTGGCAGGAGGAGATCGGCGTGCCGTCACAAAAAATTCATCGCCTGGGTGAAAAAGATAATTTCTGGCAGATGGGCGAAACCGGCCCCTGTGGCCCCTGTTCTGAAATCCATTATGACCGCGGCCCGGAATTCGGCCCCGGGGAATTTTTCGACGGCAACCGCCGTTTTGTCGAGATATGGAATTTGGTATTCATGCAGTACAGCCGCGACACGAGCGGCAGTTTGCAGCCCCTGCCCGCCCCGTCCATCGACACCGGCATGGGCATGGAAAGGCTAACCGCCATCCTGCAGGGAGTGGCAAGCAACTACCAGACCGATCTTTTCCTGCCAATCATCGAAAGAACAGCCGAACTGACCGGTGTCGACCGCAAGGATCCGGCCCGGCAAGTGGATCTGCATGTTGTGGCCGATCATATCCGCGCCTTGACCTTTCTCATTGCCGACGGCATCATGCCGGCCAACGACGGCCGTGGGTACGTCCTGCGCCGCCTCCTGCGCCGGGCGGTCAAGCACGGAAAATCACTGAACTTGCAGGGAAGTTTTTTGCACCGGCTCAGCGACCAGGTCAGCGAAGTGATGAAGCCGTTTTATCCGGAACTCGAACAGAACCGGGATTTCATTAGCAAGGTGATCGCCGTGGAAGAAGACCGCTTCAACCGCACCCTGGTCAACGGACTGAAAATTTTTGACGAACTGCTGCAGGGCGCAATCGAGAAAAAACAGCCGCTGCTCTCCGGCAAGGACCTTTTCAGGCTTTCGGACACCTACGGTTTCCCCCTTGATTTCGCCCGCGACCTGGCCATGGAAAAAGGCGTCGGCATCGATTTCGACGCTTTCCAGCGCGAATTGAAAAGCCAGAAAGAACGTTCCCGGGTCAGCCTTCAGGAAAAACGCAAAGAGATCAGCGTTTTGAAGAATATCAGCCGCTGGCGAAGCGAATTCGTGGGATATGAAGAGTTGCAGGGCGAGGCTCAATTGCAAGCGATTTATGTGCATGGCAAGGAAGCCGCCCGCATCGGCGAAAATGAAAAAGGTATCCTGGTATTCGACCGCACGCCATTCTATGCAGAAAGCGGCGGCCAGGTGGGCGACAGCGGCTGCGGAAAAAACAATGAGGCCTTTTTTTCGGTAGTCGATACAAAGAAAGTACCTTCAGGGGCGATCCTGCACGAAGTGCGGGTCCAAAAAGGCAGCCTGCAAGTCAATGACCTTGTTTGGCTGGAAGTGGACCGGGCCCGCCGCCAACAGATCGCCGTTCACCATTCCGCCACCCACATGCTGCACGCCGCCTTGCGCGAAGTGTTGGGTTTGCATGTCAAGCAGTCGGGTTCGCGGGTCGGCCCGGACAAGCTGCGTTTTGACTTCACCCACTTCAACGCCCTAAGCGGCGACGAGCTAGAAAAAATCGAACATGCCATCAATGAAAAGATCAGGGAAAACATCGTTATTTCCCGGCAGACACAAAGCTATGAGGAGGCCATTGGCACGGGAGCGATCGCCATATTCGAAGAAAAATACGGCGATACCGTACGCGTGATTTCCATGGGCAACTTTTCCCGGGAACTGTGCGGCGGCACCCATCTGCAAGCCAGCGGCGAGATCGGTGTCTTAAAAATCACAGCTGAAAGCTCGATATCTTCAGGAATCCGCAGGATCGAAGCCCTGGCCGGAGAAGCCGCTTATCTCCATATTCAAAAAAACCTCGCCGTTTTGGATCAGGTGCTCGGTCATTTCAGCCAGAAAGCCGATGGCGCTCTGGCTTTCCTGAAAAGCTTGGAAGCACGCGCCAAGGAAAACGAAAAACAGCTAAAAAAAGGTAGGTCCGCCCGGGAAGTGGATATTGACGGCTTGCTCAAAAACACCCGGCTGATCGATCGAGTCCAGGTCGTGATCGCCTCCCTGGATTCCACCGACCGCCAGCAACTCAGCGACCTGGCCGATGAAATCAAGAACAGGATCCGGGGCATTGCCGTCCTGTATACCAATAACGACGGCAAGTCTCATATCGTGGTTTCGGTTTTCAAGGACTTGACAGAGAAATTCAACGCGAATATAATTATAAAAAAGGTAGCCCCAATGATCAACGGAAAAGGCGGGGGCAGAAGCGATTTTGCCCAAGCAGGCGGTGAACCGATCGCTGACCCGGAGGAGCTCAAGAAAAAGATCGACCGCGTTCTAACTGACCACAATGAAGCATAAAATAACTATTTTTTGCGCTGCCTGGCTTTTCGGCGCCAGCCTTTTCGCCGGACTGATCGTCCGCCAGGACAAGAATGGCCATATCGTCCTTACCAACACCCTGGACAAGGTCGATGCCAAAAAAGGCAGCATCACCTTCCTGCCCTCAGCCCGCAGCCATGCCGTTCCCTTGCATTACAAGGAAAAAATCCAATCATTGACCAAAAAACACCAGATGCGTGAGGATTTGGTTTTCGCCGTGGCCAAAACCGAATCGGGTTTTAATCCCGTAGCCGTTTCCCCTAAAGGCGCCGTGGGGATCATGCAGCTGATGAAGGAAACGGCCCGGCAATATGGAGTGATCAACCGCTATAACGCCAGTGAAAACATGGAAGCCGGGGTGAGGCACCTGAAATACCTGTACGAAAAATATAGAGGCAGCATTCCCCTGACGCTGGCCGCCTACAATGCGGGGGAGGAGGCCGTCAGCAAGTACAACGGTGTCCCTCCCTTCCCTGAGACCAAGCAGTATATACGCCGCGTCATGTCGCTGATGGGTATGAGCTCCACATTTTCATCTCCGGCCCGGGTAAAAACAATAATCTACAAATACACCACCCCGACCGGCAAAACCATCATCACCGACACGTTGCCTTCCCACATCACTGGAACCATAGAGATCATCAATTAGGTACAGAATTTGTCTGAAAGCAACTCCAAACCATTAGCGGGCCTGGGTAAAAGTGTTATTTTGGGAGGCGGAGCGTCCGGGATACTGTCAATCTTTCCGGGCCTGAACCTGCTCAACCTGTTTTTCATGCTCTGGATCGCCTTGGGTGCCGGATTGACGATCTATTTGCTCTACAAGGAAAATCAACAACTCAGAAAAAGCGACTCCATGCTGGCCGGGGCATTGAGCGGCTTGACCGGCGGCGGTATCTTCGCCATTCTCAGCCTGGTGAGCATTGTCGGCATCAACCAGGAACGGCTTGACCAAATGGTCGAAAAAGCGAGATCGCTGGCGCCGTTTTTGCGGGAAGACTCGATTTCTACCATGGCCAGCGCCCAATTCAAAACCATCATGATCATCGGGGTCGTTTTTTTCGTTCTGGCCTCCATCATCGCCGGGACGTTCGCCGGTCTGATCGCCAGGAAAATATTCCACCATCCTTCCGGGAGCACACATGAATAAAGTCCATGTCATCGTCAATCCGTTTTCCGCCCGCGGCCAAACTGAAAAAAGATGGGAAGCGATCAAGCATGCCATCCGTTCGCATTTTCGGGAGTTCAAGTACATTTTTACCGAAAAGCCCCGCCAGGCTACGGAGATCGCCCGGGAACTGCTCAAGCAAGGGTTCGACCTGCTCATCGGCGTCGGCGGCGACGGTACTTTGAATGAGATCAGCAACGGTTTTTTCAACGCCCAATCCGACCAGGTCATCAATGACGACGCGGCCGTGGGCATCATCCCTTCCGGAACCGGATCGGATTTCATCCGCTTTATGAAAGTGCCCAGGGAATTCGATAAATCGGCCGCCCGCATCAAGAATTCCCCGATTAAAAAAATCGATATCGGGAAAATAACCTATGGCAGCGCTGTTGAAAAAAACAGGTCGCAGTATTTCATCAACGTGGCCGATTTCGGCCTGGGGGCGGAAGTGATCCGCAATATTTCCAACATCAAGTCCAGCCGCCGCGGCGCCTTCACTTATTACCGCGGCCTGCTGTCCACCATGATGAAATACCGCAGCAAAAAAGTCAAGCTGACCCTTGACGACAAGGAGCAGCTTCAGGGCGAATACCTGATCGGCGCCGTGGCCAACGGGCGGATCTTCGGCGGCGGCATGATCATTGCCCCGCAAGCGGAACCAGACGACGGCTATTTCGACCTGGTGCTCATCAAATCCATGAATAAACTCGAAATCCTGACAAACTCCCGCCACTTGTATTCCGGAACCATCGCAAAAAATCCCAAGGTCCATATCCTGAAAGCGCGCAATATAAAAGTGGAATCTCCCGAAGAAGTGCATATTGAATATGACGGCGAATTGGGGGAAAAACTGCCCGCCGAATTTTCCATCATCGCCAGGGCCCTGAATTTCAGGATCTGAGCATCCGTATTACCATGGCCATCCTAAAAAAAGCATTCGTTTTCATTACCGTTCTGGCAGTGATCCCGCTATTCTGCCGCGTAGATGTTGCTGAACGGAATGCCGAAGCGTCAGAAATAAAAACCTTGCGCAAGATCAGGGTTGTGATTTTTCCCCAGCCCAGATCGCTGCTCCCTTATGAGGGGAACAACTATGTCGATGGGCAGATCACGGATATCATATTCAGCAACCTGATCAAGGCGAACTACCTGGGCAATATCGCCCCCGAACTGGCCGAGAGTTGGGAGATCTCTCCCGATCACCGGGAGTTTACCTTCCATATCCGAAAAAATGTCCGCTTTCACAACGGCCGCCAACTGACCGTGAGCGACGTGGTCTTCACCATGAAAAAACTGATCGAAAAAGCCCAGGACAAGTTTGCCGAGATCCATTACATCGACGGCGTCGAGGATTTCATAAACAAAAAAACCAGCCAGGTGCGCGGCATCCAAAAAATCGACGATTTCACCGTCAAGATCAAGCTCAACAAAGAATTCAAATATTTCCTGCAGTTCCTGTCCGCCGAATACACCGCGATACTGCCCGCCGCCTTCGCCGGACTAAGCGAGGCGGATTTCAGAAAAAACCCGGTAGGCACCGGACCCTTCAAGTTGACCCGGTCCGAAACAAAAATGATAGGATCCAGGCAATTCCTGGTATTCAAAATGGAAAGGAACCGCGATTACTTCGAACCCATGGGCAATCTGGATGCCATCGATTTTTACTCGACCAACACTGCCATCGACACCCCAACCAAGGAATATTTCGACATCCTGTACATCTCCAACAATGAAATTTCCGAGCTGTCAGGCAAGCCCGATTTCAGGATCATCAACTCCTCATTCAGCATCATCAATTTCCTGATCCTGAATCCCAACGAAAACATCCAAATGCAAAATCAAAAGATCCGCCAACTGGTCAATTGCGCCATAAACCGGGAAGAATTGGTGCGCAAGGTTTTCCGCCGCCAGGCCGTGCCCGCCCATTCCATTATGCCCTTCGGGTTGCTGGGGCACAACCCCTACTACCGCCAGGACTATGGCCGGGCCGAAAAAATCCGCGCCGAGCTGCCGCCGGGCAAGATCGCCTTCACCATTATTACCGTTGCCAAAGACGAAAGGCAGCTCGTTGCCGAATTCGTACGCCGGGAACTTGCCAAATTCAATGTGGAAGCAAAGGTCATTACCATCGCCGACCAATATGAATATTTCAACAACTTGATTTACAGAACGAAAACCAGCTTGATGCTGGGAGGGATCCCCGATTATCCCTCGTCTTTCCATTTTCTCACCCATCTGGTCGAAAAAAACGGGTATTTCAATGTTTTCAAATTCGCTTTTCCCAAACTGCAGGCCATGATCAACACACTGCCCAGCGTGGACATCATCACGGAAACGCGCATGCTGGCGGAGATCAATGCCGCATTTGAAAACGATTCGATTTATATTCCACTGTATTATCACTCAAATTTCATTGCCATCAGGAATCGCATCAAGACCATCGCCTTTAAGTACGGCGATATCACCGATTTTGCGAATTTGGAGGTTGCCGATGAACCAGTCCATTAACCAGATCAAAGATTCACTGCTCGCCGGGCAGCCGATCGTGCAGATCGTCTCTTTTGAAGAAAAACGGATCGAAGGCTTTTTGAAAAAACTCTGCCAGCAGACCCTGAAAAGCCTGAATGTCTATACATGGGAGAGCCACAACGGCCTCAGCCGCAACGATTCCAGGATTCCAGACAGCAAGGAGCCGGCAGCGGCATTGGATCTTGCCCTGGCCGCCAATGAAGCGGCGTTCTTTGTTTTTAAGGATCTGAACTCCCGGCTGCGCCACTCCCCCGGCCTCATTCGCAAAATCCGCGAATGCTACCTGCAGTTCAAGAACAGCAAGAAATTCCTTTTCCTCCTCTCGCCCGACGATTTTCTGCCGACCACCCTGAAAAAAGAGATCGACATCATCCACTTTGAGCTCCCCGATTACGAGGAATTGGAAAATCTTTGCTCGAGATTCCTGGAATCCATGGAAAAGGCCGGGATCCAGGTTCAACTCAGCAGCGAAGAAAAAAGAAACTTTGTCACCGCTGTCCAGGGTTTGACGTTAGATGAAGCGTACAAGGCCTATATGAAGGCGTTCCAGGGGCAGCCGCGCATCCACATCGGTTTAATCGAAAAGATCCATTTGGAGAAAAAACAGCTGATCCTGAAGGAAAACGTGCTGGAATTTCTATCTCCTACCCTGACCCTGGCTGACATGGGCGGGCTGGACAAGCTGAAGGATTGGCTGATGAAAAGAAAAAAAGCTTTTTCCAAGGAAGCGCGCGAATTCGGCCTGGACAAGCCCAAAGGCATCTTGACCATGGGCGTCACCGGCTGCGGTAAGAGCCTGGCTTCCAAGATCATTGCCACGCTTTGGAACCTGCCCCTGTTCCGCATGGACATGAACCTGGTCTATTCCGGCATCGCCGGCGCGCCGGAAGAGGTATTCGCCCGCTCGCTCAAAACCATGGATTCGGTTGCCCCGGCCGTACTCTGGATCGACGAGATCGAAAGCGGCATCAGCGACAAGCAAACAGACGGTTCGTCCTCGCGCATCCTGGGATATTTTCTCACCTGGATGCAGGAGCACACCTCGGAAATATTCATCGCCGCCACGGCCAATCGTATCGACCTGCTACCGGCCGAACTGCTGCGCCGCGGCCGCTTCGACCAGATCTTTTTTATCGACCTACCCACGCGCAAGGAAAGGGAGGAAATATTTACCATCCACCTGACCAAAAGAGACAACGATTTGAGTCAATACAATATCCCGCAACTGGCCCAGATCACCAAGAACTGGTCGGGATCGGAAATTGAACAGGTGATCATCTCCGGCATGTACGAGGCCTTTGCCGAAAACCGCAAGCTGAGCGAAGACGATCTTTTCGTCATTTTCGGCAACTCGGTGCCGCTGGCCACCACCATGGAAGAACAGATCAAGAAGGTCCGGAGCTGGGCCCACAACCGCGCCGTGCGCGCCTCTTCGGATAAGGAATACTGATCGTTGCCGACAACTCACCCCCTGACCCCCTCTCTTCGCAAGAGAGGGGGGAATTTTCCCCTTGTTCTTCACTCCCCTTCTCTTCGCAAGAGAAGGGGTTGGGGGATGAGTTGAGCGCTCGGCCTCCCCGCTTCGCCGCCGATGTCATGCTAGGCCGGACGGCCAAATGGCTGCGCATGCTTGGTTTCGATACGTGGTACAACAACAAAGCCAAGGATAATGAACTAAAAACGCTTTGCCTCAGAGAAAATCGCGTCCTGCTGACCAAGGACGTTGTCTTGCACGAAACCATGCCTGCGGGGAAGAGCTCCTTGGTCGAGGCCGTTTATCCTCGCCAGCAGCTTGAGGAGATCGTTGCGGCCTTCCACCTTAATGAATTCTCCCTGCCGCCGCGTTGTTCGCTATGCGACGGCGAGTTGGCGGCGATCGACAAGTCTCTGATCAAAGACATGGTCCCGCCCTACGTCTTTCGGACTCAAACTAGTTTCCAGCGCTGCCGAAGTTGTCAAAAAATCTACTGGCCGGGCACCCATCTGGGCAAGATAACCAAGTTCATCGAAAATATCAGGAAAGTTTCCGGTTGATCAGCGTCGCCTGATAGGCGGCGCCGAAGCCGTTGTCGATGTTGACCACCGATATGCCGCCGGCGCAGGAATTGAGCATGGAGAGCAGGGCCGACAGGCCGCCGAAATTACTGCCGTAGCCGACCGAGGTCGGGACGGCGATGATCGGAGTCGAGGTCAGCCCGGCCACGACCGAGGGCAGGGCCCCCTCCATGCCGGCCACGGCGATGATCACTGAGTAACCGTTAAATTTTTTCTGAAGGCTCAGGACCCGGGCCAGGCAGGCGACACCCACATCGTATTCCTTTTCAGTTTTATTGCCCAGGTAAAGGGAAGAGATATAAGCCTCCTCGGCAACCTTTTCGTCAGAGGCACCGGCCGACAGGACCAGTATTTTCCCCTTGTTCACGGTCTTGGGTTGGCGGTCCGAAGTGATGATGCGGGCCGCGGCATGATAATTTAGATGGGAGAAATCATTTTTCAGCGCTGCGTAGCGCTCGGCGTCGACGCGGGTAATCAGCATCTCCTCGCCGACTTCAGTGAATTTTTTAACAATGCGGCGCAACTGTTCCACGCTCTTGCCCTGTCCGAATATGACCTCGGGGATGCCCCGGCGCAGCTTGCGGTGGAAATCGAGCTTGAGGTGCGGATCAATGCTGAAGGGGAAATTTTGTAAAAAAAGGAACAATTCCTTTTCTGATAGCTTCCCGGATTTAAAATCCTTAATCTTTTGCAGGATGATTTTCTTCATGGCTTGGCGGCGGTTTTTGCGGGCGGCTCTCTCCATGTCCCTGAACTCGGCTTTTCGCCTCGCGCCACTTGCGCTGCCTCTGGAACAGCGGGTGCGGGCGGTAGGGGAATTTCACTTGTTGGGGATCCATGCCGATAATGTTCTGCCAGCGGTTGTTGCCCAACCCTTCATGGAACGCCAAATCCAGGTAGGGCAAATCGTCGGGGTTAAAGCCCATGATGTGAGTGGCCAGGGCGTCGGCCACCACCGCGTCCTCGGAAGCGATGGCGAAGCCGTGAAATACCGGGCTGCCCTTGATTGGTCCCTTGCCTTCCATACCGTACAGGCCGTCGATAAGTACGAGAGAGGGCGGTATCTGCTTCAGTAAGGCTACAAAATTGCGGTTGGCCAAATGCAGCAGTTGAAAGTACTTGTCGCTCTGAAAAAAATTGATGCGCTTCATCTCCTGGGCCGAAGCCCCGAACATGAGCACCCGCTGTTCAGGCTTGATGAACCCCACCAAATTGGGAATCGAGAGTGAAACCGGGAAAATGTTGTGCGTCTTTGGCGGAACCACCGAGATCAGATAGTCGGCCGGGAAGCGGCAGAAATTCACTTCCTGGATCCCGCTGAGGGTTTCGACCTGGAGGATTTGATCGTGGGGCAGCTCATCCAGATCACACAGTTGTGCGCCCTGCAATTCGACTTCCTTGTATTTGAATTTGTAGAAAATATCCCATGTAGTCTTGGAAGAAAAATAAGCCCCGTCGGAACCCTCGACCACGGTGATTTGAGTGATGCCGAACTTATCCCGCAGATAATGGATCAGGGATTCCACGGTCTCGTAATGGGTATTGGCGTAAATCTCCTTGGAACCCGAGAGGTTGATCTTGATGGCCACCCGGTCACCGCTACGGATCGCCAAAAACGGCGCAATGGCGTCCATGATCTTTTTAACGAACTCGTTCTGCTTGGTTTCCTTGATCAGGACAATCTCTTTACGTTTCATTTTTTTCTGCGTATCTTGAACGGCACAAATACTCCGGCCGCAACCGCAGGATCTATATCACTCAGGGGTCACCTGTCCTTGAGGATCGACAAGCTATTCAACTATTTTAAAAGCGATCTCGAATATTCCTTTGGCTTGATCACTCTGGTTCTTGTCCTTCAGTTCCATGGCCAGCGTGTAATCCCCAACCGGCAGGGGGCTGGATACTTCTTTGTCTTTTTTGCTGAATTCAATTAGCTGATAAAAATAAGGGTTGCTCAGTTTGAGTTCCTCGAATTTGGTCACGCGTTCCTTGCCCTTGCGTATCTCAATATTGGCCGCTATATTCCATGGCTCAGCGCTTTGGACCGACACCGCACCCAAAATGAAAAACGCCAGGGTCGGCTTGTCACTGGCTTTGAAGGTATTGCCGCAGGGATAAAAATCGAGTTGGGCCGGGCCATTCTCGTACTTGTTCTTGACCACAGTGAATCTTGTTTCCGGCTGTAGCAAGCGCTTCACTTCCTTAAAAAATACCGGCGTGGAAATCTGCAGGTCCTTCCTGGGTTTGGTGATTTCAGTAAGCGTCAGTTCCGGAACCTGCAGTTTGAAGATCTGGGTGCCGTCCCGGGTATTGTCGAAGCGGTTGATATTTACAAGCACGTCGTACTCGCCCGGTGCCAAAATGGTGCCGAACGAATAATACATCGCCGCTTCGCCGTCGACCGGGACCTGCGAGCGGTATTCCTGAATGACCAGGCTGCCTTTGAGCACACGCATATACAGGTTATGGAATGCTTCCGGATAAGTCAGGGCCGGGGGTTCCCATTTCTTCTTGTCTGCCTCTTTCCTTATTTTTTTATTGCTTTCCTCCAGCTTTTTCATTTCCACGGCGACTTGTTCATCGTACTGTTTTTTCAACTGGTTCTTTAATTCCGCCACATCGCCATCCAGGTCGGTGCTGAAAACCAAATTCACATAAACAGCCTTTTCCAAGGCCCAGAAATAAGTGTTTTTGTACTGGATATTGAACACACCATTGGAAGTCCTGGTTTTCTGCAGGCCATCGAGACTGTTTTGCACACTTTCCGGTATGGAAGTTCTCACTGCTTCCTGAGCGGACAAGGTCAGACCCAGGATAAATATCACCGACAGCCAAGCCAGGCACAACATGAATTTTCGCATAACGCCTCCTAGTATTCTTATGGGTAATTATACCTTAAAAAAAGCTATTTTTCTACCCGGTGGGCCCGAGCTCGGCTCTGGCCTCGGTAATCAGACGGTCGACGCGCGTTCTCTCAGTCAAGGGGATTTTGTGATAAAACTTCTCACGGTAACTCAAAAAACATTCCAGGGCTTCGCCGGCGAGGCCTTCCTCCAGCAAGGTAATACCCAGGTTAATCAGCGGCAGATCGTAATCGGGCTTGAAGGCCAGGGCTTTCCGCCAGTAGGCGATGGCCTCGGCATTGCGGCCGATTCTCTTGTAGGCTGCACCCAGGCCGTTGTAGGCGGCAAACATTTTTGGATCGATCTCCAGGGCTTTCTTGAAATTCTGCTCGGCCAGGATAAAAGCCTGTCGGTTACGGCTGCGTAGAAAAAGGGAGAGATGCACGCTGCCGATGTTGTTGTAGACCGAAGCGTTGTTGCGATCAAGCTCCAGGGCCTGGTGATAGTGCTGGAGCGCCTTCTCGAAATTGCCGCCCTTATAATAGGCAATGCCGAGGAAATTGAAATTCTCTGGATCGAATTCCTCTTTTTGGATGCAAAGTTCGAGAATGGGGATGGCGCGCTGCCAAATGCCGCTGTCAGCCAACACAATGCCAAGCTTGGAAAGCAGGCGGATATCTTCAGGATTACGCTCCAGTCCTTGTTCCAAAACCGAAACGGCTGATTCTGTCTTCCCCATCTCCTTATACATAAAGGATAAATGCATATAGGCCAGGACAAAACTCGGACTGGCGGAGATCACGGTACGCAGGGCTTTTTCAGCACCAGGGAAATCACCTTTCTGGAAAAGAGCTACACCGGAAAGTAACTTTTTCTGAAGCGGCAGCATGGTTTTCAGGTCATCCTTTTCCGTGTATTGCTTTTTGTGCTGCCGCGGCTGGCTTTCGGAAATGTAGCCCAGAGATTTCAGCCGCTTCTGCACTTCGGGATCAAGGCGGCTTTCGCGGACGGAGGCCTGCGGGCTTTTCAGTCTTTTCATCAGCCGGTTCAGATCGTCTTTTAACGGCCCGATCTTGCTGCTGCCGGCCAGGTTGCGCTCTTCGTTCGGATCGTTTTCCAGGTTGTATACTTCCTTGATCGGCATATCAATGAATTTTAATGAACCGGAAACCATGCCCTGCAAGGGCGCCCAGTCGCGATTCAAGTAAGCGGTCAGTGATTCAAAATAAATCTCCGGGTACTTCCGTTCCTTCGCGGCCAGTATGGCCAATAGAGATTCACCCTGAAGTGCAGGCGGGATCTTCAATCCCAGGGTGGCGCAGATGGTCGGAAAAATGTCTATATGACATACATTTTTGGCGAAGGTCTCAGCTTGGCGCCCGGGGATATAAATGAACAAAGGCACATGGATGGTGTTGTTGTAGGCAAAGTAGGAATGGGTATCCTCCCCTTTTTCCCCCAACGCTTCACCATGGTCCGCGGTCAGTATGATGATGGTGTTTTCCATGAAGTGCTTCTTCCGTAAAAAATCGAAAAGCACCCCCAGTTGGGCATCCATGTACGCTACTTCTCCGGAATACAAATCGTGCTGGTATTTTTCCTTGTAGGGCGACGGCGGCAAATAGGGCTGATGCGGATCAAACAGGTGGATCCAGCCGAACCACTTCTGGGATTGTTTGCCGATCCAAGCCAGGGCCGGCGCGATCACCTTTTCCGCCGGCCTCTCCACGTAGAAAAAGTCCAGTTCATTGTGGGTGCCGTAGTAATCATCGTAAAGGTCAAATCCCTGGTCCAGACCGAAGCGGGAATCCAGAGGGAAGGAGCCGATAAAAGCAGCCGTTTTGTAGCCGTGGCGGCGAAGATATTGGGGAATGGTCAGGAATTTCTTGTCCAGCTTGAACCCGGTATTGTCGCTGATGCCGTGGTACAAAGAGGTGGTGCCAGTCAGGATATTGGCATGCGATGGCAAAGTTACCGGATTGTGGGCAAAGGCACGGGTAAAGATCAGCGATTGCGCGGCCAAGGCATCTATATTCGGCGTCTGGACGTGTCGTGAATCTAGAATTCCGACCCGGTCGAAACGGAGCGTGTCCACCGTGATCAGCAGTACATTGAAAGCCGGATGCGGACTTTTTTCCTGGGCCGGGAAAAGCATGGATGCCGCGACGGCCAAAATTGACAAAAACAATAAATTTGATCGCCAGAACATATGCGCCGTCATGGATCCGCCTCGACGATAGTCTTTTTATTTCACCTTTGAAAAAGCATCAACAATGGCCTTGGCCGTTCCAAAATTCGGAGAGTCGGGAGCCAGTTCCATGAATTTTTTCAATGCTTCCAGGGCTTCGGGTATCTGGTTCAACGCCGTATGGGTCATGCCCAGCTGGTAAAAGCCTTCGTCAAACTCAGCATCCACTTCCACTGCCCGTTTAAAATATTTCAGGGCCAGATCGTTCTTGTTGTTGTTGGTCAAATTGGCACCGATATTGTACAGGGTGTCAACATCCTTGATCTCTTCAAAAGGAATCTTCGCGAACCATTCCATGGCCTTTTCCATGTTCTTGGCATTGACATAGGAATTGCCGATCAGGGTCATTGTTTCCGCGCTCTCGGGTTGTTTTTCAAAGAGCTTCTGGTAAAATTCGATGGCCTTGTCGTACTTTTCCATAGCAAAATAACAATTGCCGATATTCTTATAAATGATGAACACATCGGGATTTTTCTTCAGAATGTCTTCAAATATCTGCAAGGCTTGCGGAAATTTTTGTTCAGCGAAAAAATTATTCCCTGTTTCCAATTGGGCAACGATGTCCTCGGTTAGAGCGATGCCTTCGATTTTTTTCAGCGTGACCTCGATGTCCGGTGATTTGGCGCCGGGCGTTTCATCCACAGGGAAACTGATCTTTTTTGTTTCATAGCCCGTTTTTTCAAAATCGATATTCCAGCCGCCGCCGCGCAAATACAGAGCCCGCCACCGACCTTCGCTGTCGGTCTTCGGGGAAGGTAGGTAAAATCCAAGGGCTTTCACTGAAAATAGTTTTACCGTTACCCCTACCAAGGGCAGCCCGGTTTTTTCATCGGTCACGATGCCTTTGAGTTTCCCCTTACCGGTAACCGCTGATTTGGCAGAGAGGGAAATGACCAAGAGAATCGCTACTATAACCATGATCAACACTTTCTTCATCTGTACCTCCTGAAATATCGTGAAATGAATAATTATTATAGCACCAAAAAAAAAAAATTAAAAGTGAATCGTATATTTATAGCAGCACTTCAAGCCGCCCTTATCGGCAGAAACTTAATGGGGTCTGAGTACGAATATGAGTGAAAAGGCTGTCCAGAAAAAAATGAAACCCAGCCGCCACAACAACGGCCACTTTTCCTTTACGTGGTTGTACAGCAGCGAAACGGCGAAAACTGTAAGCTGCACGGCAAAAAACAACAGCAGCGCCTGCAGTACATTCAGTGAATTGGCGAAAAGCGGTTTCAATCCCGGGCGGAAAACGGAATTGAAGATGATGAACAAGTGCAGAACGTAGACGAAAAGGGATTCAGTCCCGGCTTTTTTCAGGATATCCAGGAAACTGCCGCCGTATTTCCGCAGCAACCATTCGCTAAGACACAGCAGCAGGAAAATACCTCCGGTTTTGTTCAGGTTGCCGGTCAGTGTGAGTTCGGTTTTGAAATATAATTTTCCGGACAGGATAAAAAACCAGGGAAAGATCAGAATGCTCGACACCAGAACCAGCTTGAAAAAAACCTCTTTTTTTAGCAAGGAATATATATAGGCCGTAACGATGCCGATGCACAGGAAACCGGCCCAGGGAAAGATAGGAAACATGGAGACGTTGTAATTGAAATAGGGATCGACGGCCGGATGCAGACGGATCCCCTTCACCGTTTCCGGCAGCAGGAAAAAAAGTGCTCCAGCCAGAGCCGAAAACAGTACAACGATCCTTTCATTTTTTAGCAGCACGGCCAATAAGATAAAGAATAAAAGACTGATACCGATGCATTGCAGGATATCCACGCGCAGGAATTCATCTGCTTTGCCCATGCGCATGAAGCGTAGCGTTTTGCCGAGCGAAAGGAACGGCAGGTGGATCCAGTAGCCGACAGCGATCACGAACAGGATGCGGCGCAGGCGCTTGAAAAAAGCCCGGTCCATATGGATATAATTCTGGCGTTTGTTGTGAAAGGACAGAAAAGCGGCAAAACCGGCGGCGAATAAAAAACCGGGGGCGACGAAACCATGAAGCACCTCGTGAATCCTGTACCATTGTTCCTGGCGGATGGCCGGCAGCAGGTAGGCGCGGAACAAATGCCCCTGGATCATGAAAAAAAGCACAAAAAACCTGAACAGATCCACGGCATCCACCCGGCGGATCGGGCCCGCGTTTTCGGATTTCCAGTCAATCCATTTCATATTGATCTCCAGGGAATGGTAGCCAAAAAAAAAAAAAAAATCAATCATGAAAATGCAAGAAAAAGATATTAAATTTGTTATTGCCAATGTAAAAACATTTTTTGCCCGGGCAACGTAACAGCGACTTACAAGCATAAAACGGTTATAATGAAACTGACCCAGGAGGAAAGCAATGGTCATGAAGAACACTAAGAAAAAATTTGTCATCGGCATAATGGTTGTGCTGCTAATCGCAGCGCTGTTCTGGTTTTTCACCCGCAATGGCAAAGAGACCGAAGGGAAATACACCATGGTCAAGATCGACCGCGGCGACCTGGAGGCTGTGGTCTCCAGCACCGGCACGCTCAGCGCCGTTACCACAGTCCAGGTAGGAACACAGGTTTCAGGACGAATCGCCAAGATTTACACTGACTTCAACCAAACCGTGCAGAAAGGCGAGCTGCTCGCCATGCTCGACACCTCCTCCCTGCTCATGGCCGTGTCGGAAGCCGAGTCCTCCCACGACCGCAGCAAGGCCCAACTGAAGCAAAGCAAGCAGGACCTGAACCGCATGCAATACCTGTTCAAGGAAAATATCAAAACCAAGAATGACCTTGAACAGGCGCAGGTCAATTTTGAATTGGCGCAAGCTACGCTAAAATCCTCGCAATCGACCCTGGAACGGACGCGCATCAATCTCAGCTATGCTTCCATTTACGCCCCCATCGACGGTATCGTCATCGCCCGCAACATCGATGTCGGCCAGACCGTGGCCGCCAGCTTCTCTTCACCCACATTGTTCTTGATCGCCAACGACCTATCCAAAATGCAGATATTGGCCAACGTCGACGAAAGCGATATCGGCCAGATCAAGGAAAACCAGGAAGTGCGCTTCACGGTACAGGCCCAGGCAGACAACAAGTTTACGGGCCGGGTCAGCCAGATCCGCCTGGAACCGACCTCGGTGAACAACGTGGTCAATTATACCGTGGTCATCAATGTGGCCAACAATGAAGGGCTGCTCCTTCCCGGCATGACCGCCACCATCGATTTCCTTGTCGGCCAGGCCAAAAACGTCCTGCGTGTAGCCAACGCCGCCTTGCGTTTGAAACCCAGCCAGGATATGGTCGAGGGACTGATGAAGCGATTCGCAGCAAGAACGGGAAGCGGCAGCGAAAAATCCCCGGCCGGAAAGTCCGCCGCAGCGGCTGCACCCAGCGGCGGCGGCTTCCCGGGATTCGGAGGGAACGGCATGGGAAAAAGACCCAAGGACATCGCCATGCTCTGGGTTCTCGACCCTTCCGGCATGCCGAATGCCATCCGCATCAAGACCGGGATCAGCGACGGCCAGATGACCGAGATCGTTTCCGAAGAGATCAAGGAAGGCATGGAAGTAATCAAAAGCATCACGCTCTCGGCGGAAGAGCAGGCCAGGCAGGGACCGCGGCGCATGCGCATATTATGATCCGCTCCAGGAAAGGAACATGAACAACAAAGAAACCGTCATCCGCACCGAGGGGGTGACAAAAATTTACGACAGCGGCGAAGTGCAGGTGGAAGCCTTAAAAGGCATCGACCTGGCCATCAACCCCGGCGAAATGGTGGCGATCATGGGCGCTTCCGGATCGGGGAAATCGACCATGCTGAACATTTTCGGCTGCCTGGACTACCCGAGCAGCGGCGATTATTTCTTGGACGGCATCCATGTCAATGACCTGGACCGCGACCAGCTGGCCGACATCCGCAACCGCAAGATCGGTTTCGTATTCCAGGGCTTCAACCTCCTGGCCAGGACCACAGCCTTTGAAAACGTGGAACTGCCGCTGTTGTACACGCGCAACGTCCCAAACCAGGATATCGGCCTGCTTACTCGCCAGGCGCTGGAAAGAGTGGGACTGACAGATCGGGCCCATCATTATCCAAACCAGCTTTCCGGAGGCCAACAGCAACGGGTGGCCATCGCCCGCGCCCTGGTCAACCAACCGGCCATTATCCTGGCCGACGAACCCACCGGCAACCTCGATACCCGCACCAGCATCGAGATCATGGCCACTTTCCAGGAACTGAACCGCCAGGGCATCACCATTATCCTGGTCACCCACGAGCACGATATCGCCGATTACTGCCGCCGCGTCATCGAATTCCGCGATGGGCTGATCATGCGCGACCAGGCGCTGCCGCAGCCCCATGACGCCGGCAAGGACCTGGAAACCGGCCAATGGAAAACTTTCGCCGGCCAAGGAGTTCCCTCATGAAATGGAAGAATCTAATCAAGGTGGCTTTCAAATCGATCGTCAAGAACAAGATGCGCACCCTGCTCACCATGCTGGGCATCATCATCGGCGTTGGCGCCGTGATCGTCATGGTGGCCATCGGCAAGGGAGCCGAACAACGTATCCAGAACCAGATCTCCAGCATGGGCACCAACCTGATCATGGTATACCCCGGCTCGAGTCAGCAGCGGGGCGTACACTTGGGGCCCGACCAAGGTGTACGATTGACCCTCGACGACGTGGAGTGGCTTAAGAAAAACAGCACCCTGCTGGAGGCTGTCTCGCCGGTCGTCCGCAGCGGTGTCCAGGTCATCGGCGGCAGCGGCAATTGGAATTCCTCTGTATACGGCGTTTCCGAAGGTTACCTGACCATCCGCGACTGGAAATTAAGCTCCGGCGATTTTTTCACGGCCAACGACATTCGCGCCCAGAGCAAGATCTGCATCATCGGCCAGACCATAGTGAAAAACCTTTTCGCCAACGAAGATCCCGTCGGCCAGCAGCTCCGCCTGCGCAATGTCCCTTTCAAGGTCATCGGTGTTTTAAAAGAAAGAGGCCAGAGCGCTTTCGGCCAGGACCAGGACGACGTGATCATCGCCCCTTATTCCACCGTTTATTACCGCTTGAGCGGTCAAGCGCACATCCACCAGATATTGGCCCGGGCCGCTTCCCTGAATCAGATGGAACAGGCGCAGGCGGAAATCACTGCCATCATGCGCGAATCCCACAAACTCGCCGAGGGCGAGGACGCTGATTTCACCGTGCGCAACCAGACCGACATCGCTTCCACCGCCCAGGAGACCACCCGTGTCCTGACCATCCTGCTGGCCTCCATCGCCAGCATTTCCCTGCTGGTGGGCGGCATCGGCATCATGAACATTATGCTGGTCTCGGTCACCGAGCGCACCCACGAGATCGGCATCCGCATGGCCATCGGCGCCCGCAGCCGCGATATCCTGGTGCAGTTCCTCATCGAGGCCATCGTGCTCAGCCTTTCCGGCGGCCTGATCGGTGTCCTGATCGGTTTTGGCGCTACCTATATCGTCCATCTGGCCACCGACTGGAACACGGTCATTGCCATGGAAAACGTGCTGCTCTCCTTTGGTTTTGCCGGAGCCGTGGGCGTGTTTTTCGGCTACTACCCGGCCCGCAAAGCTGCTGCCCTCAACCCCATCGAAGCCCTGCGCTACGAGTGAGGGGGGGCGATGGCGCCGTAAATGACGATCTTTTCCTCGACTATGTAGCGCCAGCCAGCTTCCATGCTATCAATGTCGGTTGTGCCCGCAGGCAATGGTTCGACCCGGATCATGGTGACAGATCGGGTCGACGAACCGGCATTGTGATCCCAATCAGCCTTATAAGACCAAAGCACACCTTGATCCTTCGCCTTGCTGGATTGATCGGGTGGCGACGGCATCTTTTGCGGCACGATCACCCGGTAGGGGCCCTCCCCGTCCAGTTTGTTGTCTTTGGATAATGAGGCCGGCGCCAACGGCACGCCCTCCCTCTTGAGAGCCAGCAGCATGCGCAGGCCTCCGGGCACCTTGATGGTCTCTCCAGACTTGCGGCCGACGCAGGATGGAGCACCATAATCACACCATAATGATGCCTGGGGGGAAAAATGATATTCGGCCTCGGCATAAGCGCCAAGAACCGGATACAGGGCCGGGTCAGCAAGCGGGCGCAGCGGGTGATACTGCGACCAGCCGTCGGGGGCGAACACGGTGATGCCTGTGGCCGAGTCGAGAATGCCGGCATCGGCCAGGAGCGTTTCCATTGTTACACCGGAAAATTCCGCATATCTATCACCGCTCTTGGCAGCGTTCTGCAGTAAAAACTGACTGTGCTGCGGCAAGGACTCCAGCTGCGCCCGGCTGTAGACACGGAACGGCGCCGTTGTTTTTTTGGGATCATCATTCGCATTGCCGGGAAAACGATCGGCGGCGATCTCACTGCCGTTGCTGAAGCCGTCGCCATCGGAATCGAGCCCGGCGATGGCGGTGACGGCGGCGTTATCACGTCCGCACTTGAGGTAATCCCGTCCGTAAGCGTTCAGGGTCGCGGTCAATGGCCCTTTCTTGTCGTAACCGTATTTGCAATGGCACCATTGGCAGCTGCCGAGGACGACCTTCGACCCGCCTTGGTCCATCTGGCCGCCGCTGTGGCAAAGGACGCAATGGTCCAGCTTGCCGCCGGCCTTGGCCGGGTGCACTTTCAGGAAATTGGCGCTGTCGTGCTCACCCTGATGGTGGTAAGCGGCGAACGCGAACAGGGATAGAAAAACCAAAACGAACCAGAAGGCAATCCCGGGATTTTTGGACATCGATTCCCCCAAGGAATTAAATTTTCAAAGTAGGACAGCATACGCGTTTTTCAAGGAGATTTCAAGCCGACAAGGAGAAAGGAATGCCTGCGGCTCTTGCAAAATTTTGGCATGGCGCCATAGCTGGCGCTTTTCATCAAGAAACCCGGCCCATCGCCCAGCAAAGAGGGGCTCTTCACAGTCGGGCCTCACCCGGTCAGGCGGCCTGTATAGGCGTAGTCCAGCGCCAGGGCGACGGCCAGGGATACGACATCCATTATTCGCTCTCCTTCCTGTCCGGGCCGGTAGAAGAGCTTCAGGGCGTCGGAGCGGATTTCCAGCTTGCGGAGGATGGCCGTGGCCTCACGCTCGCTCAGTTTTGACCAGAGGACGACACGACCGAGCAGGCGTGAGTGGAGCTTGCGGAACAGCACCGAAGCCGGGCGCAGCAGCAAGCCGCGAACCGGCGGAAAAACTTCCCGCAGCTGGTCATCCACATAGCCCCGCGCGGCCCGTCGGTAGCGTTCTGCCTTTTTCCCATAATTGTCGGTGAGCAGAATGGTCATGGAATCAACGGGGCGAAGTAAACGCACCCGGGAATTTTCAGGGGTGCGGCGGCAAATCTCCTTCATGAGCCCGCCCAAATACTGCAGCTTCCTCATCACCGGCCAGTTCCGATAGCGGTCCCGCCAACCGGAGCGCGGTGTCAGCCAGACAGCAAATGTTTCGGCGAAATCTTCATCGGGATGCTTTTGGGCATAGGTACGGCCGTAAGGGTAGTAGGAGAGGTGCTTGACATACTCGCGGCTCAGTTGGTCGGGTCTGAAGTCGTCCCGGTAAGGACGCGTGAAACGCCCGAACACCTCCTCCCAACCCGGCCGTCGCCATAGCCGGTAGGCATAATTGATAGCGTGGCCGGCCTCGTGGCGCAAAAGGGCCATGATCCGTTTGCTGTCTTCAATTTCCCCGGTCTGCTCCTCCTCGATCCGGGCCAGGCGGCTATCGGCCAGGTAAAACGGGATGCCGATTACCGGGGACCTGTCGGGACAACCCCAACTGTCTGTCAGGTAGACTGTGGGTTTGAAACGGAAGCCCTTGGCCTCCATCTCCCGGTGCAGGCGGCGGACCAGGGGCTCGACGGGGGATCCGGCAAGGCTCAGGTTGAGGTCGGATATCCGGCTGTTCAGAAGCTCGAAACGGACCGTTTCCCAGCTCTGAACCAGGGATTGGATGGTTTTGGCGCTCATAATACCCTTTGGCCCCTCCATGAGACCGGGGATAACCCTCCCCTCACAGCGACCGGACGGTGGCTCCTTCCAGGCAGCCGTGTCTCAGCAGAGGGATATGGGGAGAATATAATCCATGACACCAGCTTTGTCAAGACGTCGCTTACCTGAAAACGGATCTGGTATTCCTGTCAGAACAACTGAAAGGGAAATCAATTTTTCCTATTAACTGATTTATTGGAATAATTGGAGGAAAGTCAACCGGAAGCCTGGAACAAAATGAGGACAAAATGTGAACAACATGCGGTCTGGGGCGGATATCATGGCAGCGCCCTCCCGGGGAATTGACCAGAGGCAGGTTTTTTGCTATGATGGCGTTTCTCCGAGTTCAAAGAGCTAAAGTCGAAAGGCCAGGCCTTTTGAACCGTGAGGGTCGAACCGGAAACGGTTCCGCCTCCCTGACTGGAAAGGAGAAAACCATGTGGGAAACATTTTGTTTTTTTATAAAGGTCCGCTACCGGCACCATGAGTAAAAAGTCCCTGATCGGCGTCGAAGAAGCGGAAAAGATCATCGCTGCCTTCCCGGTTACCGTCCACAGTGAAACCGTACCACTGCTGGCCGCCCAAAATCGGATACTCGCCGCCGACATTCATTCTCCTTTGGCCATGCCCGAATTCGATAAATCGGCCATGGACGGCTACGCCTATATTTCGGGAGATGCTTCCCCTTTCTATAAGATCATCGAAACCATCGCTGCCGGTACGCCGCCCCGCCTGGCCGTCACCCCCGGCCACTGCGCCAAGATCATGACCGGGGCCATGCTTCCAGCCGGCGCCGACCGCGTGGTCAAGCGTGAATGCACCAGCGAAGAAAACGGCGTCATGAAGATCATTTCTAACGACAAAAACCTCAATATCCGTTATAAAGGCGAAGACCTCCAGGTCGGGCAAGCGGTCCTGTCAAAAAGCACGCTTCTGCAGGCCGCACAGATCGCCATGCTCGCTTCGCTGGGACTTGCCGAAGTGCCGACAGCCAGGCCGCCGCGGGTCGGTATCATCACCACCGGCTCGGAGTTGGTTGAACCCGGCAAGCCCCTGGGTCCCGGCCAGATATACAACAGCAATTACTATTCCCTGGCTGCCCAACTGTGCTCCCTGGGCACCGATCCACTGGCCATGGGCCGTATCGCTGACAACGCCCAGGCCACAGTCGAGGCTATCGCCGCCGGTCTGGACAAATGCGAAGTCCTGATCCTTTCAGGCGGGGTTTCGGTCGGAGATTTCGATTACGTACCTGCGGCCATGAAAAAGGCCGGTCTCACCCTGCATTTTGAAAAAATCGCCGTGCAGCCCGGCATGCCCACGGTCTTCGGCAGTTGTGGAGAAAAAATCGTCTTCGGTCTGCCCGGCAATCCAGTTTCGACCTTCGTGATCTTCGAAATATTCATCAAACCATTGATCATGCTCCTGATGGGGCACCCCTGCCACCCCCTGCTCCTGCCTGCGCTATTGACCGAGGCCTTCAGCCGCTCAAACGGAGCGCGCACCTCTTTCGTTCCCGTTCGCTATTTCCAGGGCCGGGCAACCGTGCTTGCCTACCATGGTTCGGCCCATCTGCATGCCCTAAGCAAGGCCAACGCCCTGTTGCGCGTACCTTCGGGGCAGCTTAGCATCCCCGCCGGGAGCACCGTCGATGTTCGATACCTATAACCGAGAAATCAACTACTTGCGCGTCTCGGTAACCGACCGTTGCAACCTGCGCTGCACGTATTGCATGCCCGAGGCCGGCATCGAGATGAAAAGCCATGCCGATATCCTGTCTTATGAGAAGATCGTTCGCATCGTGGCCGCGGCGGCCAAAATGAAGATACACAAGATCCGCCTGACCGGGGGCGAGCCGCTGGTACGGAGAAACATCGCCTTTTTGGTCCGCGAACTGAAAGCCGTCCCCGGCGTCAGCGAAGTAAGCATGACCAGCAACGGCGCGCTCCTGGACTTGCTGGCCGATGAACTCAAGCAGGCCGGGCTCGACCGCTTGAACATCTCCCTGGATACCCTGGATGCCGGCAAATACCGCCAACTTACCCGCAATGGGGAACTCGAACGGGTCCTGGCCGGGATCGCCGCCGCTCGCCGGGTGGGTTTCAAAGCAACCAAGATCAATATGGTGCTGATCCCGGGATTCAATGACAATGATGTGGAAACCATGAAAAAGTTCTGTGGGAAAAACAGCTTGCTCCTGCAGCGCATCCATCATTACTCCCTACACGACCACAAAACCGTTCAAAAAGAATTGGCAGCCGAAAGGCCGCTCTCATGCCACGTTTGCAACCGCCTGCGTTTAACCGCGGACGGCAAATTGAAACCCTGCCTTTTCTCCGACCGGGAATTTACTGTCGATTTTTCAGATATCCCGGCCAGTCTGGAGAAAGCCGTGCAAGCCAAACCCAAGCATGGGGTTGCCTGCCGCAACCGCGAAAACTGGCAGATAGGAGGATAGATGAAACTGAGTCATGTCGACGGCTCCGGAAAGGCGCAGATGGTCGATATCAGCGGCAAACCGCCCATGCATCGGGAAGCCGTGGCAGCGGGCAAGATCATCCTGTCCGCCGCGACCCTGGACCTGCTGAAAAAAAATCTTTTGCAAAAGGGCGACGTCCTGGCCGTGGCCCGTGTCGCCGCCATTCAGGGCGGGAAAAAAACCGCGGAATTGATACCCCTCTGCCACCCGTTGGCCATCCACCATTTGGACGTACGATTCCAGATCGTGACTGACGGCATCGAGATCACCGCCAAAGCGGTCAGCGAAGGCCGGACCGGAATAGAAATGGAAGCACTGACTGCGGTGAGCATCGCCGCCCTGACCATCTATGATATGTGCAAGGCGGTAGACAAAAAAATGATCATCGGAGCCATCGCCCTGCTGGAGAAAAGCAAACGTGAAATTCAAGGTTGAGTCGGTAAACATCGCCGCGTTCAAGGGCATGCAAAAACACGAAGTGCCCGAGATCGTTTGCCGGGAAAATTTCGGCATCGCAGGTGACGCCCATGCCGGCGACTGGCACCGCCAGGTTTCCCTGCTGGCCGGGGAAGCCGTGGACGCCATGAAGGCCAAGGGCTTTGCCCTGGCTCCCGGCGCCTTCGGCGAAAACATCGTCACCCGCGGGGTGGATTGGAGCCGGGCCAAGGTCGGAGAAACGATCGCCATCGGCGCGGTGAAACTGCAGATCACCCAAATCGGCAAGGAATGTCACAGCCGCTGCGCCATTTATTATAAGGCCGGCGAATGCATCATGCCCAGCCAGGGGATTTTTGCCAAAGTGCTCAAGGGAGGAAAGATTCATGCTCAAAGTAGCGGTAATTACCGTATCCGATAGGGCGGCGCGGGGCGAATACGCCGATCTTTCCGGGCCGCGCATCCGCGATATCCTGGAAGAGCGGCTGCCCGGCGCCGACATTTCTCTGACCGTGGTCCCTGACGAGGCGGAGGCGATTTCCCAAGCCATAGCCGGAAATCTGGACAGGGATTATATACTGACCAGTGGCGGCACCGGCCTTTCGCCCCGGGACATCACTCCCGAAATCTGCGCCCGCATCTGCGACCGCGATATCCCGGGCATCAGCGAATGGCTGCGCCACGAATCGGCCCGGGAAACCCCGCATGCCGTCTTTTCCCGTGCTTACAGCGGCATGAAGGGCCGCACGGTCATCGTCAATTTTCCCGGATCGCTGCGCGGCGCCGAATTCTGCGCCACCTTGATGGCCGGCATTATGCCGCACGGGCGCGACATGATTCGCGGCGGCGGCCACGAAACCTCCTGCTCCTGAAGGCCTATTTTTTGTTTTTGTTGCGCGCCCAGATGATCAGTTCATCGAGGTCCTGGTCAACGGACTTGCCATTCTGGCTTTTGTGATTTCGTCCCGGCAGGGGGGCTTCCCCGGCAGCCGGCTGGGGATCCACCTTGTCCGTGCTAGGACCGATAAAGTGCTCGATCTTGCTCAGTAATTCCGTTTCACGGAATGGTTTTTCAATGAAATCATCGGCTAGCCCTTTGTGCACGTACATACGCAGATTGACATCCTTGTAGACCCCGGTCATCAAAATAATTGGGATATTGCGCAGATCATCGATGCTGCGAATCTTTTCGCAAAGAGCGATCCCGTGCATCCTGGGCAGAAGGATATCGGCCACGATAATATCCGGCTTTTCCCGAATAAGAAGATCGAAACCGCTGATGCCGTCAGCGGCCAGATGGACGATGTAACCCGCGTCCGTAAAAAGTTCCTGCAGGGAATCCTGAATGATCCGGTCATCATCAATGATTAAAATTTTCTTACCCATCTTGCCCCTTGCCTGTCTCTCCAAAAACCGTGACGCCATTATAGCACAAATAAAAAAATCAAGTCAAAAACAAAATAAAATGTTTTAATGGTTGCTTTTTCCTGGCCCGACGAATTATAATGCGCTTTGAAAAACCGGAAGGGCTTCAATGGATAGAATCATTATTTATTGCGACGGGGCTTGCAGCAACAACCAGCAGGCTCAGAACCGCGGCGGCTGGGGAGCCATCCTGCAATATCAGGGCAAGGCCAGGGAAATCTCCGGGGCCGAAAGAAACACCACCAACAACCGCATGGAGCTTTTGGCCTGCATCAAAGCCCTGGAGGCGATCAAGAATCCCGCCCTGCCGGTCTCGGTGTTCACCGACAGCGCCTACCTGCATAACTGCCTGACCCAGAAATGGTATCAGCGCTGGCAAAAGAACGGCTGGCTGACGGCTAACAAAAAACCGGTAGAAAATAAGGATCTATGGCTGCGGCTGCTGGCGCTGAAAGAGCACTTCCCCCACATCACGTTTCAAAAGGTAGCCGCCCACAGCAATATCGTTTTGAATGAACGCGCCGACCAATTGGCCAAAGAGGCCATTCAAAAGCTTCTATAGCGAACCGCCACCCTGCCGTCCTTCTAGAATTTATTCATCCTCATTATTTCGGTCAAAGGCAGGCGTTCGGGCCTAACTTTTTCGATTTCCACCTGCTTTTCATTCAGTAGGGAATTGGCTGGCAAAAGATGCTTGCCGACGTTGACCAGGGTGATCAGACGCATATCCACGGGAATTCCCAGAATCTCCTTGGCCTTGTCTTCATCAAAACCGGCGATGGGATGGGCGACCAGCCCTAATTCACTGGCGCGCAGGATCAAAAAGGCGGTGGCCATGCCAGTGTCGAAAAGGTAATATTCCCTTTCCTTTACCACGCAATCCAGGTCCGGGCGAGTGGCCACGGCAACGATCAGGGAGGCGGCCCGGGTCCATTCGTTGCCCTTGTTCATGGCTCCCTGCAGCCGGTCCAAGACCTCCTTGTCAAAGGCGAATACATAACGCCAGGGCTGCTTGTTGAAGCAGGAAGCCGAAAGGGAAGCGGCCGTTGCCAAGTCGCGGACCAGGCGATCATTGATCTCAACCGGTCCCAATGAACGGTAGGAACGACGCGTTTCGAAAACCTTCATTAACTCCATGTGCTCTCCAAAAATGAAATATTCACTTCCTTAAAATATTTCCGGAAAATGACCTACTTTTTGACAAGTTCTCTTTTTATCTGGAAGATTTTGCGCAAATGCCCCATCTCCTCATGGATGATCTTGTCTACGGGGGCGGTATTTCCCTTGGCGTACATTTCCTTTAACTGGGAAAAGAAGATGACCGAATCCTTTTCGAACCCCATGGCCATATCCAGAATCTCCTCCAGAGCGGATACCTTGGCGAGCTTGGCGTTGACTGCCTCGCGGTCGCCAAGCGAATGCGTTTTGCAGAATTCCCGCATGTAGGCCTGGTATTCCGGATCACGTCGGCCGCCCTTGATCTCGCCGCTCTGCTTCAGCAGCTTCTTGAAAACTTTCTCATGCTTGAATTCCTCGTCGGCCAGGTATTGGAAAAGCTTGGTGATACGGGCTTCCCTGAACTTCTTTATGGCTCCGATATAGAACTCATAACCCCTTTCCTCGATATAAATCGCGAATTCCAAAATTTCCTGCACACTTAGTAAATATGACATGTTTTCACCTCTAGATAACTTTTCTTCTGCTCAAAACCCGAATTGAAACTATTTAAGTTTAAAATCATAATAGTACAATTCACCTTTTTTTTCAATTTCTTCTTCTGCAGTTTTGTCAAATGGTTTCAATTGCCAACGTCAGTTAATTTCGAACCGCTTCGTTGCTCAGGTAAACACAATGACGAATTTCTGATTCAACTGGGCTTTTAATTCTCTGAAGGCCTGGCGTCGGTTCATGGCGATTTCCAGGTTGCCGTGACTGCCGATCAGCAGGAACGGCAAACCGCTCGTCGAAGCATAATTCTGACGGTACTCGCTGATTTCCTGGTTGTTGATCTGCAGTTTGAAATGTTGGGATCCTTGGGCCAGTAGCTTTTCAAAAAGCCATTTACCCGGCACATTGCTGATCATATTCCCGAACTTATCTACATGAATGATCCGCCCCTCGATCCGATCGGGCTGCATCTGCTGTGGGTAATAATCCGAGTTGACTACGAATTCGGTCGTTTCACTGCCGATATCCGAAGCGGCAACCCCTTTTGAAAGATGAGCGGCCACCGGCGCCATCCGGTCCCGAGCTTCAAACGTAGAGGACCCGGAAATTAAAAAAAAGTGTTCCCGGTCGATTTCGCGGACAAGGGTATCCTTGCCAAGCTTGAAAATTGGAGTTAAAATTCCGTTGTCAGGTGCGATAAAACTGAAACCAACGGCTGTGACCAGCAGCAGTTTACGCTGAGTCCCCACGCCGGGATCGACTACGACCAGGAAAATGGTGCCCACAGGAAAAAAACGATAGGTCTTTTCCAGCACATAGGAACCGCCCTGAATGAAATACGAGGGCACACCGTGACAGATATCGATGATGTCCGCTTGGGGATTGATTTTTTTGATCACGCCCTTCAAGGTACCCACAAAATAGTCATTCTCGCCAAAATCGGTTATCAAGCCAATTTTCATTCTTCCCCCTTTTTTCTACATATATTCTATTATTATCATTAAAACAAATTGTCAATATCCAAATATCGAAACCTACCCCCGATATCGGCTTCGGGAAACAGGCTTTTTATGATAGAATAAGGATATGAAAACAATAAAATTAACGATATTGATAACCACCATCATATTGGGACTGGCGGTTTCTTACCCGGTGCAGGCGGCCGACAGCCAACCTCCTGATTTTGAAACCAAGGATATTGCCGGCAAGGCCGTGAAATTGTCCGACCTCAAAGGCAAGGTCGTGCTGCTCGATTTCTGGGCCACCTGGTGCCCGCCCTGCCGGGTGGAGATTCCAAATCTGCTCGGCATTTTCCGGAAATTTAAAAATAAGGATTTCGTTCTGATCAGCGTCAGCCTCGACCGCGACCTGCAGGCGGCCCGCAAGTTCGTCAAAGACAAGGAGATGGATTGGGTGCACATCATCGACATGGAAGCCGGCCGCGAGATCGCGACACTCTACCAGGTCGAGTATATCCCGTCGACTTTTGTCATCGGCCGCAAAGGGAAGATTGAAGCACGCCAGCTAAGGGGCGATGAACTCAAAAACAAGATCGCTTCTTTGCTGAAATAATTCCGCTTTATTCGATTTTTATTTCAATATCCTGGCCGGCGATTTTGCGGCTGATGTAAAAAGTTTTCAGCGGCGTCATCCCGGAATTGTGCGACTTGACAAAAATTTCGCAAAAAGAATTCCGCCAGTCTTTCTTGTATTTTTCGAAGGCGGCCGCTGAACTGGCGCGGTAGCCGAAGCCGGCGGTCAGGGTGAATTTTTCGCTTTCCCCGTTCGGGGGCAGGGCCCGGCGCAAAACCATCTGGTACCCTTCGCCGATCACTTTGCCGCTGTCCATAAAGCGAAACACCCCCAGCAAAAACACATAACTCAGGTCTTTTTTCCCGACATTGCGGATGCGGAACGACACCTCGGGAACGAGGATGATGCCCTTGAAGTCTTCCTCGTTGACCTTTTCATTGACCACCCATTGGCTGGAAATATCAAATAATTCCAGCGCCGATTTCAACTCGGCGGAAGACATGGCCGTGTTCACCACCGTGGTCTTATATAACAAGGCAAAGACCACCAGGATCAGCAGCGA